>JAIOPE010000037.1:25959-183886 GCA_021414065.1 Planctomycetota bacterium | reverse complement strand
TCCGTGAACAGGGTCCCCTTCGAGATACACTCTGCACGCATCGGGCTGTGTGCCTCCGTCAGTGTAAGTACTTGGTCGTACAAACACTTAGACGCGCCGCAGCCCGATTTCGTTTCAACTTTCGTGAGAGAAGCGGGTTAGCCGCCACGCTGCCCTGCCCGCGGTACACTGCGGTCCAACGTGAGGTCTTCCACGAGGCCGTCTGCCGTCGCGTCGCGGAGGCCGTGCGGCAAGCACGTACACTCCGAGAGCGGCGGCGACGCTCCGCCCGTTCCCGACCCGAGGAGGCCGGGCGACGTGGGGCGGCGCCTGCTGCGCGTATTCGGCGGATTCGCGCTCGGCTTCGCGCTACTCGTGGCGAGCGCCGGGTGTGTCCAGGTCTTGCTCTCCGAGGCGCTCGAGTACGGACACTCTCCTACGCTCGCGCAAGAAGTAGTCGCTGTCGCGCTCCCACTATCCGCCGAGTTCGCCGGGTGGATCTGGCTCCGGCGTGTCGGCCGGAGGGATCAAGCGATCGGGATCATGATGTTCACAGCGATCGGAGTCGTCGGCTGCCTGGGCATCTTTCTTCTCCGGTTTGCCGTGCCCTTCCATTGAGCGGTCCAAGCGCAAACCGCCGAGCGGGACGCTCTTCACTTTGAACTTCCCGCAACGGAGTGTGCGTTGAGCGAGAGCCGGTGGACGGGAGGTTGAAAGTGAAGAACTTCCCCACCTGCAACCTCCTCACCGAGGTCCACCACAACGTGAACGACCCCGGCGCGGACACGGCGGAGGGCGACCCAGAGGCGCCGCCTGCCGTCGAGCGCACGACCTCATGGACTTCGACCGGTAGCCGCCACGCTGCCGCGTAGACGCGCGGCGCGCCGTTGGGCGCGAGCGGCCAGGACGTTGCGCGCTTCGTCGCCATGGCCCGCTCCCTCGACCACCGGCCGACGCAGCACCCCGCGGGACCCGTGGAAGCGAGGCCGCATCCCCGCCGTCCCGTAGCGTCCGGGTGCCGATGTCGGACCTCCTTGCCGCTCGCACGCAGATGGCCGTGACCCTGGGATTCCACATCGTGCTCGCGTGCCTCGGCGTCGGCATGCCGGTCCTGCTGCTCGTGGCCGAAGGACTTGCGATCCGGCGCAACGACCCGGCGTGGCGCGCCCTCGCGCGGCGCTGGTCGAAGGTGTTCGCGGTGCTCTTCGCCGTCGGTGCAGTCTCGGGAACCGTGCTCTCGTTCGAGCTCGGACTCCTGTGGCCGGGGTTCATGGGACGCTACGGGTCGGTGATCGGCCTGCCCTTCACGCTCGAGGGATTCGCGTTCTTCCTCGAGGCGATCTTCGTGGGCATCTACCTGTACGGCTGGGACCGGCTGTCGCCGTGGGCGCACTGGTGGTCCGGCGTGCCGATCGCGGTGAGCGGCGCGGCGTCGGCGTGGTTCGTCGTCACCGTGAACGCGTGGATGAACGTGCCCGGCGGCTTCCGCGAGGAGGGCGGCCGCGTCGTCGATGTGGACCCGATCGGCGCGATGCTCGGTCCCGCGACCGGCGTGCAGACGACGCACATGATTCTCGCGGCGTACGTCGTCACAGGCTTCCTCGTCGCCGCCGTCTACGCCGCGAAGCTGCTCCGGGGACGCGGGGGTCGCTACGAGCGACGGGCGATGACGCTCGCGCTCGTCCTCGGCGCGGCGGTCGTTCCGTTCCAGGCGTTCTCGGGCGACCGCGCCGCGATGATGGTCGCCGCGACGCAGCCCGTGAAGCTCGCGGCCATGGAGGGCCAGTTCCGGACGCAAACGCGCGCCCCGCTCCGGATCGGAGGACTTCCAGACGAGGTCTCCGAGACGACGCCGTGGGCAATCGAGATTCCCGGCGCGCTGTCGTGGCTGGCGTACGGCGACGCGGACGCGCGCGTCGCAGGGCTCGACTCCGTCCCCCCCGAACTGCGTCCGCCCGTCGCGATCACCCACGTGGCGTTCCAACTGATGCTCGCCGCGGGCAGCGCCTTGCTCGGCCTCGCCGCTTGGGCGGCGGTGCGACTCGCGCGGCGGCAACCCCTCGCGGACTCGCGGTGGTTCCTCCGCGCGGCGGTCGCCGCGGGCCCGGCGTCGATCCTCGCACTCGAGACGGGGTGGATCGTTACAGAGGTGGGCCGCCAACCGTGGATCGTGCAGGGAGTGATGCTCACGCGCGACGCAGCGACGACGTCGCCCGGAGTCCACTGGGTGCTCGTCGCGACGATCGGGATCTACACGCTGCTCGGCGTCGCAACGGTCTCCGTGCTGCGGCACCTCGCTCGCAGCCCGCTCCCGGAGGAAGCGCGTGGCGCCTGACATCGCCTACGCGGCGCTCTGGGCCGCGATCACGCTGTACGCGGTGCTCGGCGGCGCCGACTTCGGCGCGGGAATCTGGGACGCCGTGACGTGGATGCGGCTGAAACCGTCGGAGCGGGCGTCGCTCTACGGTGCGATCGGCCCCGTGTGGGAAGCCAACCACGTGTGGCTCATCTTCGCGATCGTGCTGACGTTCTCCGCGTTCCCCGCCGGGTTCGCGGCGCTTGCGACGGCGCTCTGGGTTCCGCTCCTGATTGCGCTCGCAGGCATCGTCTTCCGCGGCGCCGCGTTCGTGTTCCGCGCGTACGGCCCCGAGGCCACGCGCGACGGCCACCGTTGGAGCGCCGCATTCGGTCTCGCGTCGTTTGCGACGCCGCTCTGCTTCGGCGCGGCCGCCGGAGCGATCGGTGGCGGCGCACGCTCCGCGGCGTCCGGCGCGACGCTCGACTTCGCGAAGCCGCTGCCCGTGATCGGCGCACTCCTGGCCGCGACCGCGTGCGCGTATCTCGCCGCGGTCTACCTGACGCGGGAGGGCGCGACGCACCACTCCGAGGATCTCGTCGGCGCGTGGCGACGACGTGCGCTCGCCGCGGGGATCGTTGCGGGTGTGCTGGCGGTGGCCGGCGTCGTTGCGATGAGCGCCGGCGAGTCGCCGATCTGGCCGGGCTTCCGCGATCGGGCGTGGCCGATCGCGCTCGTCTCGGCTGCCGGCGCTGCGACGTCCATCGTCGCACTCTGGCGCCGCAGGTTCACCCTCGCGGCCGGCGCCGCCGCCGTCGCTGTCGGCTCGATCACAGCCGCCTGGGGCATCGCGCAGCATCCGTACCTGCTGCCGCCGATCGCGTCCACGGCAGACCACGCTCCGGACCGCGTGCTGCGCGCGCTGCTCTGGGCGACGGCCGCAGGGGCGGTCGTCCTCCTGCCGTCGCTTGCGTTCCTCTTCCGACTGTTCAAGTCGATGCCGAAGGCGTGACATCTGAAGCGGCGACAGTCCCCACGAACTCACAAACGCGCCGGGGCGGTGACACGACGGACGCCCTCGCGCTCGACGCAGTCCACCGCCCCGGTCGGACGGCCGGGCCTCACTCGCGGAAGGCGCCGGCGCCGGCCTTCGCGGCGGGGCTGCTGGAGCGCAGGGTGAAGTCGCCCTTCTCGGGTGCAGTGAACTTCGGGTCCTTGCCGTAGACGCCGTCGGACTCAGGGGCGGGCGTCCGCACGAGTTCGCGGGTGCGCGACGGAGCGTCGGTGCAGAACCACACGTTGCGCGCGAACTCGAACGACGCGGGCTCGGTGCCGGGGCCCACGTTCACGCCGCCCTCGCGCCAGCGGTCCGAGCGGAACGCCACGATGTTGTCGGTGAACGCGCCGTTGCGGCATGCGACGAAGCCGGGTTCGCGTGTCTCCTGGAGGATGCGGACGACCCACACCGACGGCACGTAGAAGGTGTTCCACCGGACGATCGCGCCGTCGGTCCCGGCGAACACGATCGGGGACTTCGAACCGATGAACGTGTTGCCCTCGACGCGAATGTCCTTCGCCTCGAACTTCGGGCCGACCCAGTTCGCGAGCTGCGGACGGAAGTACGGCGGACCCGTGTTCCCGCCGATGTTCACCCCGCGGTCGCCCACCTCGTCGAATCGGCAACGGCGGATCGTGACGTCGCGGCTGCCGCCCTTCGCCTGCACGCCGACCTGCGTCGCGGCGTCCGGACTGTGACGGAACGTGCACCGGTCGATCGTGCCGCGGCGGCACCCGACCATGTCCACGCCGCATCCGCCGACACCCCAGCGCTCGGCGGTGCAGTCCGACACGACGAAGTCGTCAACGCCCGAGAGCTTGATGGCGTTGCCCACGGTGACGGAGCCGACGTCCTTCACCGACACGCGGAGCAGCGTGATGTGGTGCGCGGGCGTGTCGAACGTTCCGCCGTCGTCGATCGCGATCCCGTTGCCGGTCTGACCGGCGAACGCGAGGTCGCGCAACTCCACGTACGCCGGGTCCACCAACTGCAGGCCGTTCCCGCCGCCGCGGATCAGAGGCGGGTCCTTCGCGTCGGCGCCCGCGATCACGATCGGAGCGGCCGCCGTCCCATGGAGGTCGGTCGCGTAGACGCTTCCCTCGTAGGTCCCCGGCGCGAGCTCGATGCGCGTGCCCGGCTTCGCTGCGGCGACCGCCGCGCGGAGCTCGGCGATGTTCCGCACCGTGACGACACGGGGTGCGTCGCCCGCCCTCGCGGTGACCGCGATCACTGGGGCCGCAACCGTGAGCACCGCCAACGCGAGGACCGGGACGTGGCGCCGAAGCATGCGTGCATCGTCAGGCGGAGCCGCGGAGACAGCACGCAACATCGTCCGTGTCCGCGGAGGCCGTCGGTGTGGAGCTGTATCGTGCGCGATACGACTCCCGAAGGGAACCCGCGCGGTTCTCCCTCCGTCCGATGGGGCGGTGCCGGGCTATCATCCACGGCTGACTTGACCCAGGAGGTGCTCATGATGCGTTCGTTTCTGATCGCGACGGCTGCCGCAGTTGTGGCGGCGTTCGCGACGGTGGCCGTCGAGACGACGGCGGCGGCGGGCGGGAAGCCCGAGCCGAAGCCCACCGCGGTGTTCGCCAAGACGTGGGAGGCCGCGGTCGCCGAGGCCAAGGATCTCAACGTCCCGATCGTGGTGCACTCGCACGGCTTCTATTGAGGGCCTTGCTGGGGCATGCACAGTTCTGTGCTGCAAAACGACAAGTACATCGAGTTCATGAACGACAACGGCGTGGACGTGATCGCGCTCGGACGCCTCGACGAAGGCATCTCGAAGAACGATCCGAAAGCCGCTGAGTTCGACACCAAGGACGAGGACGGCAAGCCCGTCAAGCGGATGCTGGAGTACCCGAGCCTGACGAAGGACGAGATGCTCAAGCTCAACTCGTCGAAGGCCGGCTCGTACAACAACACCGGCAAGATCCCCTTCACCTGCATCGTCGATCCGCACGACGAAGCGGAGATGCAGCGGTTCTCCGGCGGCCAGTCGGCGAAGGGCCTCATCGAGGCCGTCACCGTGCATAAGGCCACGCTGAACACGAAGTTCGGCCCGAGCATCTCGCGCTCCGTCATCAAGAAGTTCGACGGCGAGGCGAAGAAGATCACGGACGGCCTGGAGAAGGCCGGCGCGGCGAAGTCGCTCGCCGACTTCAACAAGCTCGTCAAGGCGATGGGCAAGGACGCCACGTCGATCAAGGCGCGCACCGACAAGGTCCTGGCCGTGCTCATCGAGGCGGCGACGAAGGATCTCGACGAGGCGGCGGCGAAGCTCGACTCGGCCGACGTTCCCGGGGCGAAGAAGCTCCTCGACAAGCTCGCGCCGGTGCTGAAGGGCACCGATCTCGAAGCTCGCGTACAGGAACTCGTCGCGAAGGCCAAGGCCGCCGCGGCGCCGGCGAAGTAGTACAGGTTCGACCCCATGACTCCTGGAGCCCGGTGGCCTCGGCCGCCGGGCTCTCTCGTTTGCAGGCGGTGGTTCAGCCGGAACCGCCTCCGCGCCGATCCAGGAGGTGGCCCGGACCGTACCCTTGGGGCCAGAGGTGACCGGATTCCCGTGACCGACCCGACCATCACGACGCGCCCGCGGCCCCGCGCCGCCGTCGCCCGAACGGCGCGCTCCGCAGGGGTGCGCTGATGTGCGGCATCGCGGGGCTGTTCCGCTTCGGCGAGGGGCCGCCGCCCGACGAGCCCACGCTCCGCCGCATGGCCGACACGCTGTTCCACCGCGGTCCCGACGGCGACGGCTACTCCGTGCGCGGACCGATCGGCCTCGCGCACCGGCGTCTTGCGATCATCGACCTGTCGGGCGGCCGTCAGCCGATGGGCAACGAAGACGGCTCGATCGAGGTCACGTTCAACGGCGAGATCTACAACTTCGAGTCCCTCCGCGAACGCCTTCTCGCGAAGGGCCACGTCTTCCGCACGCGGTCCGACACCGAGGTGATCGTTCACCTCTACGAGGAGGAAGGCGACCGCGTCGCGGAACACCTGCGCGGCGAGTTCGCGTTCGCGATCGCGGACCACAAGCGCCGCCGGATGCTGCTCGCACGCGACCGCCTCGGCGTGAAGCCGCTCTACTACGCGCTCGATCACCGGCGCCTCGTCTTCGGTTCCGAGGCGAAGGCCGTCCTCGCCGAGGGCTCGACGCCACGCCGCGTGGATTCCTCCGCGCTCCTCGACTATCTGGCGTTCCGCTACGTGCCGTCGCCGCGGACGATTTACCCGGGGATGCGGAAGCTGCCGCCGGCGCACACGCTCGTGGTCGAGTCCGACGGGCGCGCGACGGAACGCCGCTACTGGGACCTGAAGTTCGAGCCGGAACCGGACGTGTCGGTCGAGACCTGGTGCGAGCGACTCCGCGACGCGATCGCTGAGGCCGTGAAGATCCAGATGGTGGCGGACGTTCCCGTCGGCGGGTTCCTCTCGGGCGGCGTGGACTCGTCCACCGTGATCTCGTACATGGCCGAGGCGTCGGCGCATCCCGTGGTTGCGTGCTCGATCGGGTTCAGCGAGGGCGCGTACGACGAGCGGCAGTACGCCCGCACAGTGGCGAAGCACGTCGGCGTGGACCTCCGCGAGTTCCTCGTCGAACCGCAGGCTCTCGACGTCGTGAGGAAGCTCGCATGGCACTACGACGAGCCGTTCGGCGACTCGTCGTCGGTGCCGACGTACTACGTTTCGAAAATGGCGCGTGAGCACGTCACCGTGGCGCTCTCGGGCGACGGCGGCGACGAGACGTTCGCCGGCTACCGCCGCTACAAGTTCGAGGCGGCCGAAGATCGCGTGCGCCGCATGCTTCCGGCCGGCCTGCGCGCTGTGCTGTGCGGCGCCCTCGGCCGCATCTATCCGAAGGCCGACTGGTTGCCGCGCCCGCTCCGCGCGAAGACGACGCTCCTCAACCTGGCGGAGCGCGATCCGTCGCGCTCGTGGTACCGATCCGTCGGTTCGATGGCAGGCTTCGACCGCGCGTCGCTGCTGCGACAGGAGACGATCGATGACGCGGGCGGCCACGACCCGGCCGACCTGATCTCCGAGGCGTTTCGCACGGCGGGCACCACCGACGCCGTCTCCCGCGCGCAGTCCTGCGACTACCGCACGTATCTCCCCGAGGACATCCTCGTCAAGGCCGACCGCGCCGCGATGGCGTGCTCGCTCGAGGTGCGCGTGCCGCTCCTCGATCACGTGCTGCTCGAACTCGCGGCGAAGATCCCGTCGGACCTGAAACTCCACGGGGGCGAGGGCAAGTGGATCTTCAAGAAGGCGATGGAGCCGCGCCTGCCGCACGACATCCTCTGGCGGAAGAAGCAGGGCTTCGCCGTCCCGGTCCGCGAGTGGCTGCGTGCCGATCTGCGCGAGTACGCAGAGTCGCTCCTCTTCTCGAAGGACGCGCGGCTGAGCGACTGGTTCGAGATGCGCACCGTGCGCTCGCTCTGGGACGAGCACCAGGCCGGCACGCGCGACGCGTCGGACCTGCTCTGGCTGCTGATGTCGTTCGAGGGCTTCGCGCAGCAGCACCTCGTGGAGCACGCGGCGCCGCGTCCGACTCCGGAGCCGGTGCGGTGAGTCTTCGGGTCTGCCTGCTCTCGCATCACTGGCCGCTCCGCGAGGGCGATTGGAAGGCGCCGTTCGTCGTCGAGCGCGCGCACGCACTGGCGAAGCGGCTCGACGTCACGGTTGTCCACGCAGTGCCGTGGATGCAGGGCCTCCCCGAGGATGCCGACGAGCCGGTGAAGGTGCGGCGCGCGAGGTTCCTGTACGTTCCCGGGATCGGCAAACGGTTCGACGGGCGCTTGCTCGCGCGCTGTGTCCGCGATGAAGTGGCGTCGGCGCGGCCGGACATCGTCGAGGCGCAATTCGGGTACCCCGACGGCGAGGCCGCGGTGGTCGTCGCGCGAGAACTCGGATGCGCGTCGGCGATCGTGCTGCGCGGCACCGAGCAGATCCTCGCGAAGTCTCCGGTGCGTCGGGCGCGCATGAGCGCGGCGCTCCTGGCGGCCGACGTCGTGCTCCCGGTGTCACGGACGCTCGGGGCACTCGCGCACTCGCTCGGTGTGACCGCCGACCGCATCCACGTCGTCGAGAACGGGATCGACACGAAGGTATTCCACCCCGGCGACGCTGCGGCGGCCCGCGCTGCGCTCGGCCTGCCGGCCGATGGGCGCTTGCTCCTCGGGGTGGGGCACTTCCTGCCAGCGAAGGGATACGCGGAGGCGATCGACGCGTTCGCGTGTCTCGCGAAGGCACACGCGGACCTGCGGCTGGTGCTCGTCGGAGCGGGACCTGAGGACGTCGCGCTGCGCGCTGCTGCGGCGCGCCACGGCGTCGCCGATCGCGTGATTTGGCCGGGGATACAGCCGCACGATCGCGTCGCCGACTTCATGCGTGCGGCCGACCTCTTCGTCCATCCGTCGCACTCCGAAGGGCGTCCGAACGCAGTCCTCGAGGCGCAGGCCTGCGGCCTCGCGGCCGTGGCGACGGACGTTGGCGGTACGAGTGAGATCGTTGACGACGGAGCCACCGGGTTCCTCGTCCCACCGTGCGACGCAGCGGCGTTGACGGCGAGGATCGAAGCCGCGCTCGCGGCTCCATTCGATGCGACCGCCGTGTCCCGCCGCGGACTCTCCCGCACGTGGGGCGACACGGCCCGGGCGCTCGAGGGCGCCTACGCCGAAGCGATCGCGCGTCGGACGCGCACCGCCGTGGGAGCTCGGTAACCGTGGGCCAGTTCCTCATCGTCCAGGGACGCGACCCGGAAGTCGTCCGCGAGCTCTACGCGCGCGGCCTGGCTGCGTTCTCGACGATCCACGGCGTGAAGCCCGAGTCCACTGGGCAGGCCGCCGGGTCCCGCGTCGCGAAGTTCGCGCGGCGGCTCGTTCCGGGCACGGGACTCGTCCGCGACGAGGGTATCCCCGAGTGGGGTCTGGCCGTCGGTACATGGATCTGCAGCGACGGCGGAACCGGTGGCGCGGTGCTGCGACGCATGACCACGGCACTGGTGGACGACGGCGCGCCGCTCGCCGCTGCGGCGCGCGGACTCGACGGGTACTTCGTGATCGCTGCGGGTTCCGACCGCACGGGCGACGTTGCGCTGCTGACGGACCGCACCGGCGCGCTGCACGCGTATCACTCGTCGATGTCCGGGTGCATCCTCGTTTCGACGTCGGCGCTGGTCCTCGCTGCCGTCACCGGCGCCGAGATGGACCCGGTCGCCGTCCGCGAGTTGCTCGCAGCGCACTCCGTCTTCGAGTTGCGATCCCTTTGGAAGGGCGTCGAGAAGCTCCCGGCCGCGTCGGTCCTCCGCCTGCGCGACGGCCAGATCGTCGCCCGCCGTCGGTGGTGGTCCCTCGGCGATGCCTGCTGGGGTCGCGCCCCGCACTCCGCAACTCCACAGGATCTCTGTGACGCGCTCGTCGGCTCTGTGGAGTCGCTGCTCGCGTCTCACCCGCGAGCGGTGTTCGATCTGACCGGCGGGTTTGACTCGCGCATCCTCGTCGGCGCTGCGCTTCGCAGCGGGTTGCCATTCTCCACCGTCGTGAACGGCGTCCCCGACGACGCGAACGTGATCTCGGCGAATCGGATCGCCGCTGCGTTCGGTCTCGATCACAGGAACCAGGTCCCCGGCCGCGACTTCCCGTTCCCCGAGTTCAACCACTTCAAGGACGTCTGCGCGCTCGGCGACGGCGAGTCGAATGTGTTCGACTACGCGCCGACGTTGCTGGCGCACACGAACCTCTCGAAGACCTTCGATCTCGCGGTGAACGGGTCCTACGGCGAGGTTTGCCGCGGCTACTGGTGGGACGTACTGGGCGCGCATCTGTGGTCGCGCTCGCGGTTCGACTCGCGGAAGGTCGCCATTGCGCGCTTCGCGAACGAGACGTGGGTTGACAGGATCTCGCGCGGGCGCTTCGACGGTACGGTTTCTGACCACTTCGAGGGCGTCGTCGAACGCACGGTCGCCGATCTCGGGGGGCTCCCCGACGTCGCGAAAGTGGACGCCGTCTACATTCGTGTTCGCATGCAGCGCTGGCACGGTCGCATCGCGAGTCTCATCGCCCGTATGCGTTTCAACGCCGCGCCGTTCGCCCTCTGCGGCCCGCTTGAGGCCGCGCTGTCGATGACTCCCGCCACCCGGTGGGGCGGTCGTGTTCCGCGCGAGATTCTCGTCCGTCTCGACCCGAAACTCGCCGCGCTCCCCTTGGCGAACGGCGCCCCCGCGACGCCCATCCGTCCGTGGAATGCGTATCGCCACAGCGCTCACTACGCCGAACTCGCCGGCCGCGCCGCGCGCGTCGCCCGCCGGGCGCTCCGCGTCCCCGTCGCAGCGCCCGCCGCCCCGGCCGTCTGGCGCGCCGGCGACGTCTGGCGCCTCCCGGAGTTGTCGGATCTCCTCCAACCCGAGTCGATGCTCACCCGCGACTTCTACGACCCGGAGGCTCTCCGCACTCTCATCGAGACCACCCGCGCCACCCGCGCCGCGCCCGCGGCAACGCTTGGCCGAGTGGCGACCCTCGAACTCGCCGCCCGCGCCGTCGCGGCGGCTCGCGCGGCGGTACCGGCCAGGGCCTGACGGCGACGGTCACGCACTCGTCGCGCCAAGGACGCGCCGACTCCGGAGGACCGAGCGGCCTCGCACGAGCTGATCCCGGTCGCCGCGATACTCGGGAATCTGCGCGTTGACCGGTGCAGCTGACTGCGCTACGTTGGCGTCGATGGAGACGATACGTCGGCGGCATCGGGCGCGTTCTGCCGCTGTTCGTGGCCTGTCATGACGAGCGCACCGGGCGGCGGCGGTTCTGACGACGTGACTGGATCTGGCGGCGCGCGTCCCATCGACGGCGCGACGGCCCCGCGCCCCATCGCGACGCTCGCCCTGCATCCGCATTCCGGACAGTCTCTGTGGGCGCTGCAGACGGGAGCTGCACTCAGCGCGGTCGCAGCGGTCGTCATGAAACTCGTCGTGCGCGACACGATGCTCTCGCTGGCCGCCGCCGGCGCAGCGGTGTACTTCGCAGTTCAGTACGTCACGCGCCAGCGTGCGTCCGCCGCGATTCGCCGCATCGTCGTAGCACCGAGCGTGCGCCTCGTGGAGGTCTCGGGGATCGAAGTCATGCTCGGCGGCGTGCTCCGTTGTCGAGGTGTGGGACTGTGTGGCGCGCGCGGTTGGGCTGACGTCGCCGCGCACGATGGGCTTCCGCTGTTCGCCGACATCGATTCTCGACTCATGGTCGTAGTCGGTCCCCGCGCGGCGCCGGGCGCGTCCGAGCCGGGCTCGTTCGACGAGTTCCCGCTCACGGATCGCGGGTTGCCGTTCGACTTGGATCTCGCAGGCATCGACGCGATTCTCGCGACCGCGCAGGAGTCGATTCCCGTCGCCGCCCGCGGACCGACGGTCGCGCAGTTGCGTGCGACGAAGCGCCCGCGCCTTCCGCTCGTCGCCCCGACGACCGTGCGCGAACTCGGGCTCTGGGTGCTGGTGACCGTCGGGTTTGCGGCCATCGCCGCCGGCGTCACTTGGGTGGCGAGCATTGACGGCGGGCGCTGGGCAGTCGCAGGGTTCTGCGCGCTGTGGGCCGTGCTCGGCACGCTGCTCTTCATGGGCTGGCGGAGTCGCGTGCACGGCTTCCGCGTGGAGGTCGTTGGAATCGTGCTCGAGCGGGCGGGTGGCGACGTGAGCGTGAAGTGGTCCGACGCGCGGGGGCTCCGCGTGCGCATCCTCGACCAGCGGCGGCCGCTGACGGGGATTGGTGCGGGAGCCGCAGGTGCGATCGCAGGACTTGCTGCAGGCGCTGCCGTGCGACTGACCGGAGCTGTGGTCCACGTGGCAGCGACGGCCGCCGGTGGACGGAGCGACAACGCCGCTGTGTCGGTGCTTGACGCACGATTGCAGCTCTGCGGGCTGGGGCGATTTGGGAGCGCGACGAAGATCGCGGTCGTCGGCAAGGGCGGGCGAGTGCTCGGCGAGTATGACGCCGGCGCAAATCACCAGTTCGTGCGCGATGCTGCCGCTGAGTTCTGGGCGCGGGGGCTGGACGTGGACGTGCGCTGGAGGTAGCCCCCGCCGAGGGTTAGCCCGGATCATCCACGAAGCTCCGCGGGAGAACGGCGTGCAACGTCGGAACGGCTTGCGATGCACGTCGATCCGAAGCTCGTTCGCACGACGACACACCGTCCTGGACGAGATCTGCGGAGCTGACCGCAAGGCATTCGCGTCGGGGCCGTACGAGACCGTCCGGGGGCCGGTCTCGCCGACGCGCCGCAGCGTCGGCTTTGTCAAGCCACGCAAGGGTCCCAACGCAGCGGTCGGCCAGTCGTCGATGAGACGGGCTCGTCCAGGCGCGGAGCTTCGTGAATGATCCGGGCTACCTGGCCAGCATTCCCGTGAGCCCCACGCGGATCATCATCACCGCGATCGCGGCCATGAAGAGCGCGGCGACCTTCGCCACCGCGCGTGAACCGGCGCGGCCCATCACACGCAGGATCAGGTCGGCGTGGCGGAAGACCATCCACATGACGACGAGGTTCAACAGGACCGAGACGATCGCGAGCAGGTGACCGTGCGACTCGACGGTGATCAGGATCGTCGTGAGCGCGGCCGGACCCATGATGAGCGGGATACCGATCGGCACGACGCCCGGCGACTCGATCGGTTCGGTCACCGGACGCCGACCGTCGCCGCTCGATCCGGCGCGTCAGCGTCCACGAGAACGCACTCGTGCCAGCGGCCGCCGGCGACAGGGTGACCGGCGTCGATCGCGGAGTAGCGGTCTCCGTTCGCGGTGCGCCCGAACGCAGCCATGAGCCGTCGGAAGAACCGCGACGGTTCGCGCACCACGAACACGGGGGACGCGCCGCCGCCGCTCGTGGCGATGACCGCCGTCCACGACGCGCTCGGCAAAGGAGCACCGCCTTCCGTCTCGGCCGCGTGCGGCGGCGGGTCCTCGCTCCACGGCGGCGACGGCACGAACGCCCACACGCGCTCCGGCGGGCCCGACATCGCGGCGACGAAGACGGCCCCCGCGACGAGGAGGGAGCCCGCCGCGACGAGGATCGCCAGTCGCACGCCGCTGCGCACACCGACAGGCTACGCGTCGGCGTTGCTCTTCGGTGAGCGATCCAGGCCGCGCGGAGACGGCTTCGGTGGACGTGCGGCAGCGACCCTGCCCGGCACGTCCCCGGAACGGGCTCGCGGTTCAGTCGCCCAGTGCGGCTACGATTGGCGCCCGCACGGCGCGGTTCCAGCGCCCTGCGAGTCCACGAAGGGAAGCCGTCATGCATCGTCTCACTTCACGCGCGCTCGCCGTCTCACTGTCGATTGCGACGCTCGTTCTCGGCGCGTCGATGCACGCTCGTGCTGACGACGGCGGCCTCCCCGACATCCCCTGCACGAAGCGCGTGCTGAAGAACGGGCTCCGCCTCGTCGTCCACGAGGATCACAACGCCCCGGTCGTCGCCGTGAACGTCTGGTACCACGTGGGCTCGAAGAACGAGCGGGCGGGACGTACCGGCTTCGCGCACCTCTTCGAGCACCTGATGTTCAACGGGAGCGAACACGCGAACGACGACTGGTTCCGTCCGATCAACGCGATGGGCGCGACGTCGGTGAACGGGACCACGAACGAGGACCGCACGAACTACTTCGAGACGGTGCCGACGGGCGCGCTCGACGCGACGCTCTGGCTCGAGTCCGACCGCATGGGCCACCTGCTCGGCGCGATCGACCAGGCGAAGCTCGACGAGCAGCGGGGCGTCGTCCAGAACGAGAAGCGGCAGGGCGAGAACCAGCCGTACAGCGCGACCGAGCGCCTGCTGCCGTCGCTCCTCTACCCGGCCGGCCATCCGTACTCGTGGTCCGTGATCGGCTCGATGGAGGACCTCGACGCGGCGTCGCTCGACGACGTGAAGGAGTGGTTCCGGTCGTACTACGGCGCGGCGAACGCGCTCGTCGTCATCTGCGGCGACGTCAAGACCGAGGAGGTCGTCGAGAAGGTCGAGCGCTACTTCGGCGACATCCCCGCTGGGCCTCCGGTCGCGCGGCCGGAAGTGTGGATCGCGAAGCGGAACGAGACGAAGCGGGTGACGATCGACGAGCGCGTGCCCGCGGGCCGCGTCCACCAGGTGTGGAACTCGCCGCAGTGGGGCTCGGCCGACTCGCACCTGCTCGAACTCGCGGCGGCAGTGCTCGGGCGCGGCGACGGCTCGCGCCTCTACGAGCGTCTCGTGCGGAAGGACGCGCTCGCCACCGACGTCTGGGTCTCTCAGGAGGACTCCGAGATCGGCGGTCAGTTCCACGTCTCCGCCACGGCCGCGCGCGGCGCGGACCTCGCGAAGCTCGAGGCCGCCGTCAACGAGGAACTCGCGCGCTTCCTCGCCGAGGGGCCGACCGAGGACGAACTCGCGACGGAGAAGGCGCAGATGCGCGCGCAGTTCCTGAGGCGCATCGAGCGCGTCGGCGGGTTCGGCGGCAAGTCGGGCGTGCTCGCGTCGAGTGAACTGTTCGGTGGCCGGCCGGACGCTTGGAAGGACCGACTCACGACGATCGCCGGCGCGATTCCCGCGGCAGTTCGCATCGCAGCGAGTCGCTGGATCACCGACGGAGCGCTCGTCGTGACGACGCGCCCGTTCCCGAAGTACGCCGCGGCAAAGGACGGAGCCGACCGGGCGAAGATGCCGGCCGTCGCCGAGGCGGCGGAGGCGCGCTTCCCCGCGCTCGAGCGCTCGGCCCTCCCGAACGGCCTCGGCGTGCTCGTCGCGCGGCGCGCGAGCGAGATCGTGCGCCTCGACCTCCTCGTGCGCGGCGGCTTCGCTGCCGACGGCGGGAGCGGCACCGCCCGGCTCGTCGGGTCGCTGCTCACGTCGGGCACGCAGACGCGTCCCGCGTCGGCGCTGCGCCGCGAGATCGACCGCCTCGGGGCCGAAATCGAGGTGGACACGCAGACGGACGCCGCGCGGATCACGCTCTCGGCGCCGCGCGACGCCCTGGCGGCCGCGGTGGACCTGCTCGCCGACGTCGCACTCCATCCGGCGTTCGCACCGGACGAAATCGAGGTGCAGCGGCGCGGGCAGCTCGCCGCGATCGAGCAGGAGCACGCGGAGGGCCGCGGGATCGTCCAGCGCGTCCTGCCCCGGCTCCTCTTCGGCGACGGGCACCCACACGCCGCGCCCGGCTCGGGCACGGGGAGCGCCGACGCCGTCGCGAAGCTCACCCGCGACGACCTGCTGCGGTTCCACGCCGCCGCGTTCCGCCCCGGCAGCGCGACGCTCGTCGTCACGGGCGACGTCGCTCCGGACGCGCTCCGGCCGCTGCTGGAGCGGGGTTTCGGCGCGTGGGCGCCGGGCGCCGCCGCGGCGGTCGCGCTCCCCGAGGCCGCCCTGCCGCCGAAGCCGCGCGTGTTCCTCATCGACCGCCCCGGCGCGCCGCAGTCGGTGATCGTCGCAGCCCAGCTCATGCCGCCGCGCCGCGCGGACGACGACCTGCCGCTCGCCGTCACGAACTCGATCCTGGGCGGCGGGTTCGTCTCGCGGCTCAACATGAACCTGCGCGAGGACAAGCACTGGTCCTACGGCGCCCGCACCGACGTCCGCGACGCCGCCGGCCAGCGCGTGTTCGCCGCGAACGCGCCCGTGCAGACGGACAAGACCGCCGAGTCGCTCGCCGAGATGGTGAAGGAGTTCCGCGGGATCGCCGGTGAGCGGCCCGCGACCGCCGCGGAGATCGCCGCCGCGAAGTCCGGGATGACGCTCACGCTTCCGGGCCGCTGGGAGGCCGCGCGCGCCGTTGCGGAGTCGGTCCTGGAGATGGTCTCGTTCGGCCTGCCGGACACGTACTTCGACGGCTACGCGACGCGCATCCGCGCCGTCACGCCGGAGCAGATCGCCGCGGCCGGGCGGCTCGTCCGCCCCGAGTCGCTCACGTGGCTCGTGATCGGCGACCGGAAGAAGATCGAGAAGGGCGTCCGCGACCTGGGCGTCGGCGAGGTGACGGTGATCGACGCCGACGGGCGCGTGGTGGAGTAGCGCGTCTCGTTACGGCAACTGCGACAGCAGCGTGCGCGCCGGGACGATGCACGGGTCGGCGCGGCTGAATGCGTCCACCGCGACGAACGGGGCGTCCACGACGACCTGGAACGCGTGGGCCGCGCCCGTCTGCCGGTGCCCGGCAGACGGGTTTTGCCATTGCTGTGGTGAGGTCCGTTGGAACGGACCTGGGGCCGACCAGCTCACGGGCCGTCGTAAACTGGTCGCGACCATTTTACGATGCACCGTCGAATGGTCGGCGCGGCGGCGGTCGCTCTCGCGGCTACCGGACGAGCCGCTTCCGCTCGGCGTCGTACCGCAGCGTCGCCTTCGCCTCGAGCCACCACGCCTGCCACTTCCAGACCACGGACTCCCGCACCTGTGCGTCCGCGCGCGGGTCGTACCCGAACTCGAGGCCGGTCGCGCGCGCGAGCAGTGCGCCCGCCGCCGTTCGGACCGCGAGGCTCGGCGCGTCCATCCGTGTCAGCAGCGGCGGGACGATCCGCGGACCGAGCGACGTGGCCTCGTCGAAGAGGCGCCGCCGCGCGTCCTCGGACGGCGTCCGGTTCCAGCGCAGCAGGACCAGGTCGAGCAGGTCGCCGAAGTCACCGTCGGAGAGCGCGGCGGCCTGGTCGAAGCGGATGTCCGATGTGTCTCCCAATTCGGTGACCGCCCCGCGGCGCACCGGCGTCGTGCCCTTCCTCAGGAACAGCAGCGCGAGGCAGGTTTCGGCGACGTTCCGGGCTGTCCACCGATCCGTCGCGCCCTCCGCCGGGAGGACCCACGTCCAGCCGGTCAAGGACCAGGATCCGTCGGCATCCTGCGTCTCGACGAGGTGTTCGGCGGCCTCTCCGAACCAATCGGTCTCGGCCAGCCACTCGACGTCCGCGAGCACTGCGGCACGCGCGACGGCGAGGTATTCGGCGGGCGTGTACACGGCTCCGGATCGGCGGAACGCCAGATCGGGCGCTGTCGGTGTCGCGAGCTGCCGCGGTCCTTCCGGGCCCGCTGCGCCGTGGCCTCTCGTGAGAACGGTCCACCGCGATGCGACGGCGGGCCCCCAGTGCGACCCGATCCACGCGAGTCCGTCGCGTGCGGACGGCTCGGCCTCGGCGACGAGCACGGCGCCGACCGCGGTCGAGCCGGCGAGCTGGCTCCGGCAGATCAGGACCGAACTCGCTCCGTCGGCGGTCATGGTGACGTTCGCGTAGTCGTTCGGCGTCGCGGGCGCGGCGCCGGGCCCCCAGCCGCGGGCCGAGTCCACTTGCGTGCCCGGCGTGTCGCTCGCGGCTCCGTTTCCCGGACGTCGGCGCGGGAGGTCGATCGGATGCCGCCGCACGAGCGGCCCGAACGGCTCCTGCGTGGTGAGGAGACGACGCAGAGCCCGGCTCCAGACGAGCGGATCCACGGCGACTCCCGCGCGGGCGGCCGTCGCCAGGCCGAGCAGCGCGGAGTGCGTGCTGCTCGGGTCGCAGTGGTCGTCGTCTGCGGCGTCTGTGCTCGGCGCGCGCGCTCCCAGCCAGGCGGAGCGCCATCCGCCGCAGGCGCACTGCGCGGCGACGAGGTCCCCGGCGATCTCCTCCGCACGCGCCCGGTCCGGCGGGGCGAGCGAAACGTCGCGGCCGTTCGATGCCCCTGCGACTTCGACTCCGTGCTCGGCGATCGCCAGGAGGTGGAGCGAAGCGGCGTCGGTCGTCAGTCTGCCGCGGTCGTAGCGCTCCGCGGTCCGGCGCCAAGCGCGGGAGATCGCCTCGTCGCCACGCGGGACGTCGCACGCGCGGAGCGTGACGTACGCGAGCGCCGAGGTGCTGCCGTCGAGCTGCGGCCGTTCGGGCGAACTCGCGTCGGCGGCCAGTGCCCGCTTCAGCCGGGCGACGCCGCGCGCGACCGCCGCTGCAATCCGCTGTTCTTCGGCGGGGTCCCGCACGATCCGCCCGTCGGCGCCGATCGTCGGTGCCGGACGCGAGGTCGCGCTCGGGCGACTTGGACCGCCCGGAGGTGCGTCCGGCTTGTCCTGCGCATGGGCCGCGCTCGCGATCCACAGGACGAACGCGAGTCCCCATCGGCCACGCATGCCCGGAGTCTACCACCGATGCGCGCGGCGGCAGCCCTCCGGGGACGGTCCCCAGGCGGGAAGACTACTTCCGCGCCGTGGCCGCGATGAACCGGTAGTCCGGCCCGGTGGTCCGTTCGGCGTCGATCTCGTAGCGCCCGCCCTCGCGGAGGTGCTCCTGTGACGGGCTGTGGACGACGAACGCGAACGTGCTGCCGTCGTAGGTCCCGCTCAGGACTTCGTCCACATGCATCGTGACGACCCATCGGAACCACGGGTCGGGCGTGCGCCGCATGCCGATCGACGTCACGGTCCCGACGAACCGGAGGCTGGTGGTCTCCTGCGCTCTCTGCGGACTGCCGCACCCCGTGGCGAGAAGCCCTGCTGCGAGGAACCCGGCGACGGCACGTGAACGCATCACTTCGACTTGTAGTGGATCGCCTTGCCGTGGACGCCCTCGGCGGCTTCCATCACGACCTCCGCGAGCGTCGGGTGGGCGTGGATCGTCGCGGCGATGTCCTCGACGCGGGCGCCCATCTCGATCGCGAGGGTCGCCTCGGCGATCAGGTTCGACGCCTCGGGGCCGACGATGTGGACGCCCAGGACGAGGTCGGTCTTCCTGTCGGCGACGATCTTGCAGAGGCCAGCGGTCTCGCCGAGGGAGATGGCACGGCCGTTCACGGAGAACGGGAACTTGCCGATGACCGGGTCGTGCCCGGCGGCCTTCGCCTGCTCCTCGTTCATGCCCACGGAGCCGACCTCGGGGTCGGTGAAGATCACCGCAGGAACGACGCGGTAGTCGGCCGCGGACGGGAGCCCGCAGATCACCTCGGCGGCGATGATGCCCTCCTTGCTCGCCTTGTGGGCGAGCATCGGCTGGCCCGCGACGTCGCCGATCGCGTAGACGTGCGGCACGTTCGTGCGGAGCTGCTTGTCCACGACGACGAAGCCCTTCTCCACCTTCACGCCGATCGCCTCGAGGCCGACGCCGTCGCTGTTCGGTTTGCGGCCGATCGTCGAGAGCACCCAGTCCACGTCGAACGTCTTCTCGCCCTTCGGCGTCTCGACGAAGACGCGCACGCCACCTTCCGCACGGGGTTCATAGCGCATCGCCTTCGACTCGAGGTGGATCTCGACCTTACGCTTCTTCAACTCGCGGTGGACGACGTCCACGCAGTCGGTGTCCTGCCCCGGGAGCAGCGACTTCATGAACTCCACGACGACGATCTCCGTGCCCAGCTTGCGCAGGAACGTGCCGAGCTCGAGGCCGATGTAGCCGCCGCCGATGACGAGCACCTTCTTCGGGATCGACTGGATCTCAAGGCACTCGGTCGAGCCGAGCACGTTCTTGCCGTCCACCTTGAACGCGGGGAGCTCGATCGGACGCGAACCGGTGGCGACGATGACGTCACCGGCCTCGATCGTCTCGACGCCTGCGGACGACGTCACCTCGATCGTCGTCGGGCCGACGAGCTTCGCCGTGCCGGCGACCGCCTCGACCTTCCACGTCTTGAAGAGGACGCCGATGCCGCCGGTCAGGCGATCCACGACCTTCTGCTTCCACGCGATGAGCTTCGGGACGTCGATCGCGACGGGGCCCGTCGTGATGCCCATCTCCGCGGCGTGCCCGAGGCGGTCCACGACCGTGCTCGCGTGGATCACCGCCTTCGACGGGATGCAGCCGACGTTGAGGCAGACGCCCCCGAGCTTCTCCTTCTCGATGCAGATCACCGACTTCCCGAGTTGCGCGGCGCGGATCGCCGCGACGTACCCGCCGGGACCGGCACCAATGACGACGACGTCGGCTCGCTTCATGGGAGTGTCTCCTGTGGGGACGGGCCCGGCCGTCGCGACTCGATGTCACGCGGCCAGACGGATCGTCCGGGGGACGAATCTCCGGCACGAAGGCGCGGGCGTCCAGCGAGGACCGAGGCGGGGGCGATGCCGGGGGCGATGCGAGCGACTTCCCGGCCTCGGTGCTCAGGCGCGGACGGCGACTTCGCGCTCCAGGCGAGATCCGAGGGCGTCGCGGGCGGTCTCCATCTCGAAGTGAGACTGGAGGTTCATCCAGAAGCGGGGGTCCATCCCGAAGTGGCGGCCGAGGCGAAGGGCGGTGTCGGCGGAGATGCCGCGGAGCCCGTGGACGATCTCGTTGATGCGGCGGGGCGGAACATGAATCGCCTTCGCGAGCGCGTACTGCGAGATCGCCAGCGGCACGAGGAACTCCTCGTGGAGGATGACGCCCGGGTGCGTCGGCGGCAGGTCGCGGCGGGGGCGCCGAGGCGTCGCTGACTGCCGCCTCAGTGTCCGCACGCAGCCTCCGGTGCGGGAACGATGGCGTGCCCGCGAGGTGGTGCGTCCGCGGCCGCATCAGGGCTTGGCTGCGTCCCAACTCGGGACGTGCCGTTCGTCGATTCGCTAGGAACGGGGTGGACTTTCGTGCTGCCGTCACCGCTTGGCGGGGCCGACAGGTTCGAGACAAACGGCTCCTCGCTGCCGGCCCGGCTCTCTACGAGTTCGTGGATGTGGTCCAGCAGTGCGGCTTCGTCGGGCGATGGCACACGCACGGACTCAAAGAGCTTCGTCGCCTGCTCCCGATCCAGCACGAACCCATGGTCCGGGTACTCGCGAAGGAGTCGGTCCAAAGTACCTGGCTTCACGTTGCTCGTCTGTAGCAGGCGTCCGTACTGCTCGGCGACAGCCATCGCTCGGGCGTCCTCCGCTACGCGAATTGGGTCGATCTGCGCGTAGACCGGTTGGTAGAGACCTGTCACCAGCTTTGAAGCGACGTCGGCCGCAGTCTTCGTGCTGATCTGCCCCTTCGTGCCTAGCCGAAGTCGAAGCATGAACTCCTGGAAGTCCGCGTATGCGCGGTCCTGGAGCGTGCGCAGAGCCTCAAACGACGTCAGACCCGACTGTCGCTCAGCGATCTCGTCCGGCTTGCGAAGCTGCACATCAAGCGGGCCGAGTTCCGCGAGGTCGGACATTACGATCTCGTTCGCGCCAACCGCGAGGAGAGTCCCGGCGCTCTTGCAGTACGAGTCGACGACGACCGTGAGCTTCCCCTTGGCGTACTTCCGCCTCAGCGACCGCGCGATTCGGAACGCCGACTCAGCGCTGCCCCCGTACGTCGTCAGTAGCAGATGGACGTTCGGGCGGCGGGCCCCGTCTTTGGGGACCGCGGTGCGCACGGCCTCCTCGCCAGACCCGTTGATCCCGCCGCAGTACAGGATGACGTCGCAGTCGGTCGCAGTCGCCACGCGGCGCGCGATCGCGCGAGGGTCAGATTCGGGGGGCGGTTCGGGCTTGTTGACCATGGTCCTCTCGGTAACCGGGCAGCCTATCCGACGGGTCCGACAGCGCGGGCGAACGATCGCGACTTCCGCAGGTTGCCTGCTACTCTTGCGTCCGCGTCGTTCGCTCCGGGCGTGGCACGGGGGCGAAACCAGCCGCGCTACCACGGGCAGTTCGCGGTGAGAGACGTAGTGCATCTTGGAGTTGGGCCCAATGCCCCAAGTTGTCATCGAGAACCCGATCCTCAACTCGCCCTTCCGCGAGCCGTCAAGGCACTTCCGATTCGACGAGACGGGGATCACGAACGAGGTGGTGGAGGGGCGGCGGACCTCGTGCTACTTCGTCCCGATCCCGGCCGCCCGGAAGAAGACGAAGCAGGCGGACCTGTTCACGGAGTGGACCGAGGACCGGATCCAGCCGAACGAGCTCATCAACTCGATCCGCAGCCGGGTGGATGTCTGGCGGGCGAAGGGGCGTCCGTACCTGACGCGGACGTCGCGGCGGCTGCTGGAGTACTGGACCCGGCCGGACCGCGGGCGCCCGCTGTTCTTCTGCCAGATCGAGGCCCTCGAGACGGTCATGTTCCTCGCCGAGGCGGCCTCGCGCTCCGGCGAGGCGTGGATCGAGACGGAGCTGCGCCGGCTGAACGACGACGCGAACCCCGGCCTCTTCCGCATCGCCCTCAAGATGGCGACCGGGACGGGGAAGACTGTCGTCATGGCCATGCTGATCGCGTGGCAGACGCTCAACCGCATCGAGAACCCCCACGACCGCCGGTTCTCGGACGCGTTCCTCGTCATCACGCCCGGGGTCACCATCCGGGACCGCCTCCGCGTGCTGCTTCCGAACGAGCCGGACAACTACTACCGGGAACGGGACGTTGTGGGGGAGGACGACGCCCGCCGCCTTCTCTCCGCGAAGTTCGTGATCACGAACTTCCATGCGTTCCTCCAACGCGAGACCGGCGACGCGGCGAAGCTGACGAAGTCGATCCTCGGCGGCGCGCAGACCGGTGCGTTCACGGAGACGCCCGACCAGATGGTCCGACGCGTCTGCCGGGCCTTCGGCGCGAAGAAGGGGATCGTCGTCCTCAACGACGAGGCGCACCACTGCTACCGGCGCAGGGCGGGGGGCGAGGACGCGGAGCTCTCCGCGGACGACCGGCGCGAGGCCAAGAAGCGCGATGATGAGGCCCGTGTCTGGATCAGCGGGGTCGAGGCGGTGCAGCGGAAGCTCGGGATCCGGGCGGTCTACGACCTGTCGGCGACCCCGTTCTTTCTCCGGGGGTCGGGCTGGGGCGAGACGAAGTTGTTCCCCTGGGTCGTGTCTGACTTCTCGCTCATCGACGCGATCGAGAGCGGGATCGTGAAGGTGCCTCGCGTGCCGGTGGCCGACGACTCGATGACCGGCGACGCCCCGACGTACCGGGACATCTGGCCGCGGATCCGCGAGGCGCTCCCTCGCAAGGGACGGAAGACCGGTCCGCTGACCGGCGAGCCCGTCCTTCCCCCGGAACTCCAGGGGGCGCTGAAGAGCCTCTACTCCAACTACGAGAAGTACTTTGCGAAGTGGCAGGAGCGCGCGGCGAGCGAACCCGACAAGGCCCACACGCCGCCGGTGTTCATCATCGTCTGCAACAACACGAACGTGTCGAAGCTGGTGTACGACCACGTCGCCGGGTGGGAGCGGACGCTCGACGACGGCTCGACCGTGGTGGTGCCGGGGAGCCTCGCTCTCTTCAGCAACGAACGGGACCGGAAGTGGGCCGCGCGGCCGAACACCATCCTCGTGGACAGCGGCCAGCTCGAGTCCGGCGAGGGGATGAGCGCCGACTTCAAGAAGATCGCGGCGGCTGAAATCGAGGAGTTCCGGAACGAGATGCGGCGGCGGTTCCCGGGGCGCGACGTCTCGGAGATCACCGACGAGGAGATCCTCCGCGAGGTGATGAACACCGTCGGGAAGCCGGGAAAGCTCGGCGAACACGTGCGCTGCGTGGTCTCCGTCTCGATGCTCACCGAGGGATGGGACGCGAACACAGTGACGCACGTGCTCGGCGTCCGGGCGTTCGGCACCCAGATCCTCTGTGAGCAGGTCGTCGGCCGCGCGCTCCGGCGCCGCTCGTACGTGCCAGACGCGGAAGGCATGTTCACGCCCGAGTACGCCGAGGTCTACGGCGTGCCGTTCTCGTTTATCCCTTCTGCGGGCTCCGAGAAGGAGCCCGAGCCGCGCGACCCGCCGACCCGGGTCCGGGCGCTTCCCGCCCGCGCGGCGTGCGCCATCACCTTCCCGCGCGTGACGGGCTACCGGTTCGAACTTCCCGAGGATCGGCTGGCGGCGACGTTCGACGCGTCCTCGAAGCTCGTGCTGTCCACCCGGGACGTCCCGACGCGGACGGAGGTCGCGCCCATCGTGGGCGAGGCCGCGGAGCACTACACAGACTGGCGGGACACCCGCGCCGCGAGCGTCGAGTTCGACCTGGCGAAGCACACGCTGGAGCAGTACTTCAGCGACCCGGCGGGCGCGCCGCGGCCGTGGCTGTTCCCGCAGGTCCTCGCGATCACGCGTCGCTGGATGCGGGAGTGCCTCGTCCTCCACGACAACGCCTATCCGCAGATGCTCCGCCTCCACCGGCACCGGGACGAGGCCGCGAAGAAGATCCACCTGGCCGTCGCCCGCCACCACGACACGCGGCCGCGCCTGCGCCCGATCCTCCGGCCATACGACACCGTCGGCTCCACCGAGTTCGTGGACTTCGACACCACGCGGCCGACCTGGCGCACGCGGGCGGACAAGTGCCACGTGAGCCATGTCGTCGCGGACACAGATTCCTGGGAGCAGAAGACGGCCCAGTCGATCGAGGACATGCCAGAGGTAGTCCGCTACGTGAAGAACCACAATCTCGGCTTCACGATCCCGTACACGATCGACGGCGCAGAGCGGCAGTACACGCCGGACTTCGTCGTCCACATCGACGACGGCGCCGGTCCGCAGGACCCGTTGCGGCTCCTCGTCGAGGTCTCCGGAGAGGCGCGGCGCGACAAGGCGGAGAAGGTCGCGACCGCACGGGATCTGTGGGTGCCGGCTGTCAACAACCAGGGCGACTTCGGCCGCTGGGCGTTCCTCGAAGTCGCGGACCCGTGGAACGTGCAGTCCCTGATTCGCGGACTCCTGGTGGAGCGCCGAAAGTCGGGCCTTGCTCCTGCCGCGATCCAGCGGACACCCGGTGTGTGCGGAGGGGACGCATGCGTCCGGTCCACCCGGATACCGGTCTGGCTGCTCGTGTCGTGGCGTGACCTCGGCAGGGACTACGCCTGGATACTCCGGAACTACCCTGGACTCACGGCGGGTGACCTCGAGGCCGCGTGGGCGTACGCGGGTTCCCATGCCGACGAGATCGCGCGCGCCGCGCGGGAACACGACGAGGCGTGACGATGCTCCTCTACGGGAACGAGAACTTCGCCGCCGAAGCCGTGGAGCGCCTGCGCTCGCTCGGTCACGACGTCCTGACGACGCACGAGGCCGGCCAGTCGCGGCAGCGCGTGCCCGACGATCAGGTGCTCAAGGACGCCACCGCGGCGGGGCGTGCTGTCCTCACCTTCAACCGGCGGGACTTCATCGCGCTGCACCGACGGGGTGGCCGCCATGCTGGAATCGTGGTCTGTACCTGCGACGACGACACGAGCGGGCTGGCGGAGCGGATCGACGCAGCGCTCGCTTCCGCGGGCACGATCGCCGGGCGGCTGGTGCGGGTGACGAAGGGCGGATCGACCATGGAAGGACCGAGCCCGGAGGTGTACGACCATGGCTAGCCGAAGCAAGAAGGACGCGGCGAAGGGTGCGAATCCCGCGCCCGTGGATGCAATCAAGCACCAGGACCGGCGTCCGAACATCCCAACGGGCGAACTTCGCGACTTCGTTCGCGAGGACGAGGCGAGCCCGGCGACCGTTCTCTATCCCCGCGACCCCTCGCTCGACCCGCAACTCGTCTGGAAGGGCAAGGACGAGCAGGACCGGCACCCGCTGGAGGTGCCGGCGGTACCGATCTACATCCAGGAGAAGATCCACCCTCAGGCGATCGTGGAGGACGTGCGGCGGAGCGCCGCGCGGCGGTCATCCGGCGACCAGATGGACCTGTTCGGGGACTTCAACGGGCTCTCCGACTTCGACAAGAAGGTGGACTTCTACCACCACGACCAGCACTGGTCGAACCGGATGATCCTGGGCGACTCGCTCCTGGTGATGACGTCCCTCGCCGAGAAGGAGGGTTTCAAGGGGAAGGTCCAGACAGTGTTCATGGACCCGCCGTACGGAATCAAGTTCGGTTCCAACTGGCAGGTGACGACGCGCCGTCGCGATATCATGGATGGGCGAGTGGAGGACGCGACCCGCCAGCCGGAGCAGATCCGTGCGTTCAGAGATACGTGGCAACTCGGCGTCCACTCCTATCTCTCGTACTTGCGAGATCGGCTGGTTGTCGCGCGCGAACTGCTGAGCGAAAGTGGCTCCGTATTCGTGCAAATCGGGGCTGACAACGTACATCTCGTGCGCTGTGTTCTCGATGAAGTATTCGGAAGCGCAAATCTTGTCTCGCAAATCACGTTCGCCAAGACATCGGGATCGACCGGCGAGTACCTGGCCGGGACGTGCGACTTCGTGTTGCTCTATGCCAAGACGAAGGCGCGCTTCAAGTTCCGGCGTCCCTACGCTTCGAAGGACTTGAGCCGGAGTACGGAGGGGCCATACTCACTCCTGGAACTGCCTGACGGTTCGCGCCGACGCCTGACCGCTCAGGAGCGTGGTGATGTCTCGCAGATTCCCGCAGGGGCGCGTGTGTTCCGGCTCGACAACCTGCAGAGTCAGGCCATGGGGCGTGAGAAGGGCGAGGGCGCCGCATGCTGCTTTCCGGTACGATTCCGAAGGCGGGATTGGCGACCCGGCGCTCGCAGTCGCTGGAAGACGAATGAGGAGGGGATGGCTCGGTTGCTGGCGGCCGGACGAGTGGAGGCCACCGACGGCGGACTCTATTACGTCCGGTACTTCGATGACTTCCGCGCGGTGCCAATCGGCGATCAGTGGACCGACACCGTGGTCGCGGGGTTCTCCTCCGACAAGAAGTACGTTGTTGAGACGTCCACGAAGGTGGTGGATCGGTGCATCTGCATGACGACGGACCCGGGAGACATCGTGTTGGATCCGACGTGCGGAAGCGGAACGACGGCGTTCGTCGCGGAAGAGCGTGGGCGACGCTGGATTGCGATCGACACGAGCCGAGTCGCGTTGACTTTGGCGCGAGCCCGCCTAATGACAGCACGGTACCCGTACTACCTTCTCGCCGACTCCGTGGAGGGACGTGAGAAGTTGCGCGAAGTTGCGAGCCAGTCACTCCCGAAGGACCAGCCATCGGGTGACGTGAGGCGCGGACTCGTGTGCCGCCGGGTGACTCACGTCAAACTCGAACACATCGCGCGAAACCCCGAGATCCGCGAGGGTATGTCCCGTCCCGAGATCGACGCGGCGATCGCCCGGCACGCCGACACCGAGATCCTCCACGACCAGCCGTACGAGGACGCGAAGCGCGTGCGGGTGACCGGGCCGTTCACTGTCGAGAGCCTGTCGCCGCACCGGGTGCAGGCGACGGACGAGTCGGTGGCGGAACGACCCGCGGGGCCCGCCATCCCGTTCGAGTCGATGATCCTCGACAACCTGCGGAAGGCGGGCGTTCAGAACACAGTGAAGAAGGAGCGCCTCGTCTTCGACTCGCTTGAGCCGTTCGCCGGGGCGTGGCTCCAGGGCGCAGGCGATTACACGGACAAGGACGGGAAGGTGCGCAGGGTCGCCGTGTCGATCGGCCCAGAGCACGGCACGGTTGCACCGCAACAGGTGAAGGAGGCGGCCAAGGAGGCTGTGCGCGGCGTCGGCTTCGACCTCCTGATCGTGTGCGGGTTTGCCTTCGACCCGCATGTGTCCGAGGAGACCCGGCAATACGGGAAGCTGACTGTGCTGACCGCCCGAATGAACCCCGACCTGACGATGGGCGAGGAACTCCTGAAGAAGACCGGGGCCGGGAACCTGTTCATGGTCTTCGGCGAGCCCGACATCGAGGTCCGTCGAGCGAAGGACGGCAAGATCGTCGTCCGGATCCGCGGCCTCGACGTCTACGACCCGACGACTGGCCAAGTCCGCAGCAGCAGCATCGACCCGGCGACGGGCGCGGGCGAGCACGACATCGCGTGCTGGTTCATCGACACCGACTATGACGGCGAGTCGTTCTTCGTCCGCCACGCATACTTCACGGGCGCCGACGAGCCCTACGAGAAACTCCAGCGCGCTCTCCGCGCGGAGGTGGATGAGTCTGCGTGGCAGGCGCTTTACTCAACCGAGAGCCGCCCGTTCACCCCGCCTTCAACGGGCCGAATCGCGGTGAAGGTGATCAACCACTACGGCGACGAGGTGATGAAGGTGCTATCGCTTGCGCGATGACCACGCATCAGCTAGCGACTCGGCAAATGAGTCTCGCGCAATTGTCCCGAGCCTCGGCTTCCTGGAGCCGGCAAACGAACTCCTCGCGATCACGCTTGGCTGGCCAGTCTGAACGGAGTGAAAACAGATCTGACAGATCTTCATTCCTGGACGCATCAGTACGGGCAACTCGCCGACATTTGCCAGTTCCAAAGTGAGGCAACCATTGAATCCTGGATGGACACCAGTTGCCGTTGCTATGATCAGGCCGCGACGTCCAAGGCTCGACTTGCCTATCACATAGGCCGCGAGATTCCCGGGCAAACGAACCCACTCCAGGGTCGCGCCAAGAATGAATCCGCCGGGGTGGAGGTTGATTTCGGATCCGATGGGAACATACTGGGACTTGGTAGCTCCTACGTCTGCAGATCCTGGGCGTGTATCCACATGGGACACGCGGGACTGACGGTGGAGTACGAACCACGAGCCTAGTCGCAGGTCGACGGAGGCGGCTCCTCCATCCGCCAGATCTACCAGATTCGGGCGCGGACTAATGACTAGCGGGTCCGACGCGTCGGGGCTATCGCCAGCGACGAGCAAAGACGCGATGAAGTCCGCTTTCAGCATTAGGTGTTGACCTCGCGCAGCGTCGTCTGAATCTCAAATATTTCGATCGTCTTGAGTGCGAGTTCGTTGATAACGGCTGTTTGGCGCCAGTCGCAGTCGGTGCACCCCGCCGGTTGCGCGTCCCACGCCGCGCATAGGATATCAGCGAGGCAGTCTACGTCCTCGGCCGGTGTGGATCGGCGAAACGCACCGAGTACTTTCTCTCGACCCTCTTCCGAGCCGAGGGCCACACCAGACTCGGTGACCACTTGGTTCGCGTGATCGATGAGTTTCGGCACCATCTCGTTCGTTACGTCATCCGCGAGGTGCAGTCGCTCTCTCTCTTCCGTCAGCAGGTTCGGTGCGGCAGGATCAGAGAACATTGCCGCATAGCCACTCGGGACGGGAATCTGGTACGCAGCGGCAGCGCGGAGCAAATGAGCCACGCGAGCCGATGTGATCGGGTAATCACGGCTCCTTTTGTGCGTGTCGCCGGGGGTAAGAAGATAGGCAAAGGCATTGAGAAATGCTGTCCCGAACAGTCGCAATCCGATGAAGTCGCAGAACACTTCCTCGGACTGCGCCGTCGCCCACGTCAACACGACAGCTATTGCGCGCTGCGCAAGTAGATTCCGATCTAGGTCGGTCTCTAGGACGGACGGGTGAAAGGCACCTTGATACGTGCCAAAGCGCCTGTGCGCGATGTCCTTTGTAGTAGCCGCAACTTGATTCGCGATCTGGTCGCCAATCCGAAGCCGGTTTAGGACAGCGTGTCCAAGTTCGTGTCCTGCGAGCGGGATGAGGAGGGAGTTCCCCGACTCGGATGCGGGCAGTCCAAGGAGAAGAAACTCTGGAAGTGCCGGGACGGCCATGCGAATGTGCGGAGAGAACTGCCACTCTGATGACATGAGCAGTCGCGTTCGCCAGCTGGCGCGCGGGGTGCGCGGTTCGAGTATCGCGGATGCAAGCCGCAGGATGGGGGCGTACGCCTCGAATGCGTTTCGGACGTTCGTGGACCGGAGTATGAACCCCGCAATCGGAAGGTGTGAGTCAACGTCCGCAATGGCGACAGCGCAAATCTGCCGGACGGATGCGGGATTCGCCTGCGGGTCACCGGCAGCACGACTGAGGAGCGCCTGTCGTTTTCTGATGTGTTCCTCGAGGGCAATCAGTGCCAACTCTGAGTCCCGGTACGGGAATTCCAAATGACGCAGGCGAGTAATCTCTGCTAGCAGTGCTCGTACGCGACTCTGCGCGTAGGAAAGCGCGGGTGCTAGTGCGCTAGACATAGCACGCGCACCGAGTCGTCATCGACCATAGGATCGTCGCGCTCCAACGCAGCTTGGGACAGCGCGACGCAGAAGTCGCGCATGCTAGCCGCGTCAGACGCGCTAGGAGCCTGCGCGGATCGGATCGCGGCTAGTATGCTCGAAAGCGACTCATGGATGACGTTCGCCCTGCTGACTAGGTCCGGGATCGTGGCCATTGAAGGGGCCGGGTCCCCCAAGGCCGAGATCGCGTGATGCACGACGAACACTGCGTTGGACCAAGTTGCAGCGACCGAGTCGCAATCGCGCGACGCAATCGCGCCGAGATAGTCGGTGAGCGCCTGAAGCGCGTCCGGCGCAGGAAGCACCCCACGCGAGGCGGCATCCAGGTCCAAGGACGCTTGCGCCGCCAGGAAGGGGAGCTCCATCCGCCGGGCGTGAGTGGCCAAAAGGGGGATCGTTGAGTGATTTGTCATGCCAGCCCTCGGTCGAAATCTACCTGATAGACCTCGCCGCGCCATGCGGTTCGGTCGCTGGGGTCGTTGGAGTCTCGTCGGGGGTGGGGACAGCTGCCTGTCCGGCGAGGAGTGTAGGGCACGAGATGTACGGTTGTAAAGGAGCAAAGAGTACGAGATGTTGTGGTTTTCGCGTGTGGATGATGAGCTCAAGCGACGGGGGCGAGGGCTTTGCAACGGAAGTTCCGTTCGGACGGTTGGGACGCAGTGCGAACGACGCGCGCGAGCGGTGTCTCGCGCGAGACATTCAGAGGGGAAAGGCGCCCTCGGCGGTCTTGCCCTCTTCGAAGAACGGGCGGACCTCGGCGAGCTGCTCGCGGAGTTCCGGGCGGACGAACTCGGTGACGTCCTCGATGATCGTGTCGAGCGAGGGCGGGGCGGCCTTCTCGGCCTCCTGGATCTCGCGGGTGACCATCTCGTTCTGGCGGTCGATCTCGGCGGTCTCGGCCTCGGCGGACCAGAGGCCGCGGGCGACGAGGTGGGCGCGGAAGCGCTCGACGGGGTCGTTCTTCTCCCAGCGCTCGACCTCGGCGGGGTCGCGGTAGCGCGTCGGGTCGTCGGACGAGCTGTGGCCGTGGCGGCGGTACGTGACGGCCTCGATGAACGTCGGGCCCTCGCCGCGGCGGGCGCGGGAGATCGCGTCGCGGGTGACCTTCACGACGGCGAGGATGTCGTTCCCGTCCACGCGGACCGACGGGATGCCGTAGCCGCGGCCCTTCACGGCGATCGTCGGCGACGCGGTCTGCGCGGACGTCGGCACGGAGATCGCCCACCCGTTGTTCTGGCAGACGACGACCACCGGGCACTTCCACACGCCGGCGAAGGTGAGGCCGACGTGGAAGTCGGGCTCGCTCGTGCCGCCGTCGCCGATGAAGCCGAGGACGACGCGGCCCGTCGCGCCGGCGACCTGCATCGCCCGGGCGCAGCCGACCGCCTGCGGGATCTGCGTGCCGATCGGCGACGACAGCGACACATGGTTCGCCCCGCGCCACGAGAAGTGCATCGGCTGCTGGTGGCCCTTCTCCTCGTCGTGCGCGTTGCCCATCAACTGCGCGATGTAGCGGGAAACGGGCATGCCGCGCATGAGCGCGGCGCCGCCCTCGCGGAGCGCCGGGAAGCACCAGTCCTCGGCCTCGAGGCAGAAGGCGCTGCCGACGGTCGCCGCCTCCTGGCCGGTGGACGTGCCGTAGAACGCGATGCGGCCCTGGCGCTGGAGACGCAGGCACCGCTCGTCCAGCGTGCGGATGAGGAGCATCTGCGTGTGGAGACGAATGAGGTCCGCGTCGGAGAGACACGGGTCCGTCGCAGGGTCGGCCGTGCCGTCGTCCCGGAGGACGCGGAACAGGCCGAGGTCCGGGGCGCCGCCCGAACGCACGGCTGCGGTCGTCGTGGCGGTCATCAGATCTCCAGGAGCAGGCGCCGCGGGTCCTGGAGGAGCGCGACGACCTGGTTCATGAAGCGGGCGCCGGTCGCGCCGTCGTTCATGCGGTGATCGATCGAGATGGAGAGGTACATGATGTCGCGGATCTTGATCTCGCCGTTCACGACCCACGGCTTCTGCTTGATCGCGTGGACGCCGACGATCGCCGCCTCGGGGTAGTTGATGACGGGCGTCGCGAAGAGGCCGCCGATGTTGCCGGCATTCGTGATCGTGAACGTGCCGTCGCGCAGGTCGTCGAGCTTCGACTTGCCGTTCCTCGCGTCGGTCGCGAGACGGTCGATCTCGAGCGCGATCTCGATCATCGAGCGGCGGTCCACGTCCTTCACGACGGGAACGATGAGACCGTCGTCGGTGTCCACCGCGACGCCGAAGTTGTAGTAGTGCTTGACTACGTACTCCTGGCGGGCGTCGTCGGTGAGGCCGTTCAGGTTGGGGTACAGCTTCAGGCCGCTCACGATGGCCTTCATGATGAAGGGCATGTAGGTGAGCTTCGCGCCACGTTTGGCGGCCGACTCCTTCAGCTCGCCGCGGAGCTTGACGAGGTCGGTGACGTCCACTTCGTCCACGTACGTGAAGTGCGCGGCCGTGGACTTCGACTGGTGCATCCGCTCGCTGATCTTCTTGCGGAGTCCGCGGATCGGGATGCGCGTCTCGCGAGCGCCGGGCTGGATCGCGATCGGCGCGGGCGCCGGGGCCGGGGCCGGGGCGGCGACCGGTGCGGGAGCCGCGACCGCAACCGGTGCGGGGGTCGCGACGGGCTGGGCGGCGATCTGCTCGGAGAGCGAGGGCGTGGCAGCAGGCGCAGCGGCAGGCGCAGCGACAGGTGCGGCCGCGGGCTTTGCGACCGCGACCGGGGCAGCCGGGGCCTTCTTCGCCGCAGCGATGCGCTCGACGTCCTCGGGCGTCACGCGGCCGACTTCGCCGGCGCCCTTGATCGTCTCGATGTCGAGGCCGAGTTCGCGGGCCATCTTCCGGGTGTACGGCGTGGCGAGAGCGCGCTCGCCGGGGGCGCGCTTGAACACGGGCTCGGCGGCGGGGGCCGCTGCGACCGGCACCGCTGCGGCCGCGGCTGCGGCAGCCTCCTTCGCGACCTTCTCCTCGTGCGCGCCGTGCTCACCGTGGGCTGCGATCGTCGGGACGTGCGCGCCGGCGGCGGGCTCAATCGCGACGAGGATCGCGCCGACGGGCACCACCGTGCCGGCCGCCGCGACGACCTTGCGGATCGTCCCCGCGACGGGGCAGGTGATGGGCACCGTCGCCTTGTCGGTCATCACCTCGACGAGCTCCTGGTCCTCGCTGACCTGGTCGCCCTCCTTGACCTTCCACTCGACGATCTCGCCCTCGGCCACGCCTTCGCCGATGTCGGGCAGACGGAATTCGAAGAGTTGCACGGGGATCTCCTTCGGGGACGCGCTTGGGGGTGTGTCGGGGACGGGCCGCAGTGCGGCGGGAGACGGACGACTAGCGGTAGTTGAAGACGCGTTCGAGGGCGCTCATCACCCGCTTGACGTCGGGCATGTAGACGTGCTCGAGCGTGTAGGGGAACGGCGTGTCGAAGCCGGTCACGCGCAGGATCGGCGCGCGGAGCGAGTCGAGCACGCGCTCGGCGATCGTCGCCGAGATCTCGCCGCCGAACCCGCCGGTGCGCGGGGCTTCGTGCAGGATCACCGCGCGGCCGGTCTTCCGCACCGACGCGAGCACGCACTCGCGGTCCCACGGGACGATCGTCCGCAGGTCGATCACCTCGACGCTCATGTCCTTCTGGGCGGCGGCCTCCGCAGCTTTGAGGGCCACGTGGGTCATCGCGCCCCAGGCGACGAGCGTGATGTCGGCGCCCTCGCGGGCGACCTTCGCCTTGCCGATCGGGACGACGTAGTCACCCTCGGGAACCTCGCCCTTCACCGTGCGGTAGATCGCCTTCGGCTCGAGGAAGAGGACCGGGTCGCCGAGACGGATCGACGCGAGGAGCAGGCCCTTCGTGTCTTCCGGGGTCGAGGGCATGACGACCGTGAGGCCGGGCGTGTGCGCGAAGTACGCCTCGCTCGACTGGCTGTGATAGTGGCCGCCGCGGATGCCGCCGCCGTAGGGGGTACGGATCACCATCGGAACCGTGAACTGACCGCCCGAGCGGTACCGCATCTTCGCGGCCTCGGAGACGATCTGGTCGAACGCGGGGTAGATGAAGTCGAGGAACTGGATCTCCGCGATCGGACGCAGGCCGTACATGGCCATGCCGATCGCGGTGCCGATGACCCCGCTCTCCGCGAGCGGCGTGTTCATCACGCGCATCTCGCCGTACTTGTCGAGCAGGCCCTCCGTGGCCCGGAACACGCCGCCGAGGCGGGCGATATCCTCTCCGAGGACGACAGTGCGATCGTCTCGGCCCATTTCGAGATGCAAGGCCGAGTTCACTGCCTGCAGGACCGTCATCTGCGCCATCTGAACCACCTCGTTCGCGCCGCAGAGCGGCATCCCACGTGTCGTTTCGTCGAGTCGTCTTGTCGTGCTGGTCGTTCGTGTCGCGAACGGCTACAGCGGGAACGCCGCGCCGCTCGTGTCTTCTCGCACCTTGCCGCCTTCGATGGCGACCAGGAAGTCGCGCTGCTCGCGCAGATGCTCGGGCATCTCGCCGTAGACGTCGTCGAAGAGCGACGCCAGCTCCGGCTTCGGCACTTGTTCGTTGCGCTTGAACGAAGCCGAGATCTCGGCGGCGCACTCTTCCTCGAGCGCCGGGATCTCTTCTTCGCGGAGGTGCCCTTCGGCGAGCAGCCAGTTGCGGAACCGAGCGATCGGATCGCGTCGCGCCCACTCGTCCACCTCGTCCGACGGGCGGTAGCGCGTCGGGTCGTCGGACGACGAGTGCGGTCCCATGCGATAGCTCAGCGCCTCGATGAACGTCGGTCCGCCGCCGGACCGCGCGCGCTCGACCGCCTCGCGGACGACCTGCGCGACGGCGAGGACGTCGTTGCCGTCCACGCGCACGCCGGGCATCCCGTAGCCGATCGCCTTGTCCACGAGGCGCGCGGCCGCGCACTGCTGCGAGAGCGGCGTGGAGATCGCCCACTGGTTGTTCTGACAGAAGAAGATGGCCGGTGCCTTCCACACGCCTGCGAAGTTGAGGCCCGTGTGGAAGTCGTTGGTGGACGTCGAACCGTCGCCGAAGTAGGTGACGGCGATGTTCTTCTCGCCCTTGATCTGCATGGCCCGCGCGGCGCCGGCGCACTGGACGATCTGTGTGCCGAGCGGGGAGCTGATCGAGAGCCAGTTGATCTCGGCGAGCGAGTAGTGGACGGGCATCTGGCGGCCCAGCGAGTTGTCGTCGGCGTTGCCGAAGCAGTTCGCGACGAGCTTGTCGATGGATGCGCCGCGCCAGAGCGCGATACCGGCCACGCGGTAGCTCGGGAAGATCCAGTCGTCGGCGCGGAGCGCCCACGCGCTACCGGCCTGCAACGCTTCCTCGCCCGTCGACGGCAGGTAGAAGCCGAGGCGGCCCTGCCGCTGGTAGAGCATCCCGCGCTGGTCGAGCGCGCGCGTCAGCGTCATCGTGCGGTGCATCCGCAGGAGGTCGTTCTCCGGGATGTCGTGAAGCACCGGGCGCTTGTCGTCGGCGCAGGTCGGCAGCACCGACACGATGTCGAGGTCGCTCGAATCAAGGGTGGACGAGTCGAGTGGGACGCTCGCGGCGGGGGTGTCGTCCATTCCGGATGCTCCGAGGGGTGGGGAACGGGGGAGAGTACCGGGGTCGGATGCCGCCGGACAAGCCCTTGCTGGGGGGGCCGCAGGCGTCGAAGATCGTGGCTCCGATGTCCCCCGTCACCTTCTGCGAGTCCTGCGGCCGGAAGGTCGGTCCCGATGCGCGGTTCTGCGCCGGGTGCGGCCGCCCGTTCGACGGGGCTGACCCGTCGGAAACGGCTTCCGACAAGCAGGTTGCGGCGACCGCAGGTGGCGTCGGCGGCGAGCGCGAAGTCGCTGCGTTCGGGCCGGTCGTGCTCCAGAGCGTCGGCGAACTGCTCGTCTGCGTGCTGACGGCAGGGATCGCCTGGGTCTGTCTCTGGGCGTCCCGATCCCACACGCGTTACCGGCTCACGAGCGAGCGCCTTGAGATCCGCACCGGCCGATTCACACACACGAGTCGCACGGTGGACCTCTTCCGCGTGCAGGATCTCGAGATCCAGGAGCCGTTCTTCCTGCGGTTGCGAGGCGCGGGTCACCTCGTGATCCGGTCGCAGGACGCCGGGGAGCCGGAGGTCGTGCTACGGGCCGTGCCCGGCGTGCGTGCGCTCCACGAGACGATCCGGTCGCTCATGGCTGCCGAGCGGCGTCGGCTTCACGTGAAGATCGTCGAGGAGAGCCGGTGACGCGGCGCGCCGCCCGCGGCGCGGCGGCGATCCTGGCGCTGGCGGTCGCGGGCTCGTCGGCGACGTCCGTCCGCGCAGCAGACGCCGATCTGGAGAAGCGAGTCGATGCAATCGTCGCGGACCTCGGCGAGCCCGACGCGTCGATCCGTGCGCGCGGCGCGAAGGCGTTGAAGCAACTCGGGCCGGCCGCCGTTCCCCTGCTGATCGACCGCATCCCGGACGACGTCTCGTCGAAGCGATTCCAGGGGGTCGTGGACGGCATCGGCGGACTCGACGCCGACGGCGCCGTCGCGGCGATCGAAACCTGCCGCAGCGAGTGGCGCGCGAAGGGCTGGCGCCGCGCCGCAACGGAGAAGCCCGCGCCGAAGGAGAAGGACCCCGAGCCGGGCCGAGGCCGCGGCCGCCCGCGCGACACCGCGCCGCCCGACGCGCCGCGTGGCCAGCGCTGGATCGACGCAGTCCTCGATCGACTGCGGACGCACCGAGCCGACTCCGTGCGGCGGACCGTGACGCTCGAGCCCGGTGCGCTCTGGGACGCGTCGTTCATTCCGCCGTGGATCGAGCAGTTGCTGGCGTCTCCGGTGAAGAAGCTCCCCGAGTCGCTCGTCGGCGAGTCGATCGCGGTGCGCGAGTCGGCCATGAAACTCGAAATCGACACGGGGAAGGACGGCAAGTTCGCCGCGGCGGTCGGGATCGACTTCGGACGCGTGATCGACGTCGGCCCGAAGAAGACGCCGCGGAAGGTGCTCGTCTTCCAGCGTCTCGGGCGGTGGATCGCGGCACCTGCGACCACGCTCTCGGGCGAGGTGGATGGCGTCGCTGTCGAGTTCCTCGACGCGGACCAGGACGGCGCATTCGACGGCGAGAAGGACCTCGTTCGGTTCGCGGGCGGCGCGTTTCGACATGTCGGCGAGGAGCCGACGGCTTGGACCGAACAGGGCCTCGTCTCGTGGAAGTTGATCCGCTTCACGACGCGCGACGAGGGGAAGGACACGGTGATCTGGACGCTCCAGGTCGAGACCGAACCCGAGCCGTCGTGGCGGACGCCCGAGCAGGCGGCGGAGATGAAGTCGCTCAACACGTGGCGACAGGCGGCCGGACTCCCGCCGCAGCGCATCGACCGCATGTGGAGCGAGGCGTGCGGACTCCATCACGCGTATTGGGTCGCGAACGGCTTCTCCGGCCACGACGAGTACAAGGGCAAGCCGGCGATCACGCCGCGCGGCGCCGAGGCGGGCAAACGGAGCAGCGTCGGCACGTCACCGGACGGCGCTCGGTTCGCACGGGACATCTTCTGGACGATCCTGCATCGCGGAAGCTGTCTCGGCACGCCGGAGGGAGGCGTCGGCGCGTTCCCGGGGCCCGTGGGATCGCTGCTCTGGGGCCCGCCGATCGACGCGTCGCAGCGCGGGTTCCCGCTGCTCATCCCGGGCCCGGGTCAGACGGGCGTGCCCGTCAAGTGCGAGCCGGAGATCCCCGTTCCCGACCCGGACCCGAAGTACTACGACACGCCGCGCGGCACGCCGATCTGCATCACATGGACCCGCGCCGGCGATCGGTTCGCCGACCTGAAGGACCTGAGCGTCGAGTTGTTCCGGGCGACGCCGAAGGCGGTCGATCCGGCGGACGAGGGCGAGTCGGTTCCGACCGCCGCCGGCCCCGTCCCGATCTCCGGCACGCTCTGGTGCAAGGAGCACCGGTACAAGGAGGACTTCGCGTCCGGCTTCCCGGAAGACAGCGCGATCTTCTGCGCGTCGTCCCCACTGGATGCCGACACCGCGTACGTCGTGCGATTTCGGGCGACGGGCAAGGAAGGCCCGGTCGAGTTCGCGTGGCAGTTCAGGACGGAGTGACTGACGGACCCTATGCGTCTTCGTTGACGCTGGCCGACGGGGACTCGCCGTCTTCGATGGGCGGGCGGTCGCGGCGGATGCGGACCTTCACGATCGCGCGCTCCGAGCGCTCCACGATCTCGAACGTCACGCCGAACGCCGCGTGCGTGGCGCCCTGCGACGGGATGTCGCCCAACTCGTCGAGGAGGAGACCGGCCACCGTGCGGTGGTTCGGGATCTCCGTGCCGAGCGAGTCGTTCACGTCCTTCACTTCCGACGCGCCGAGGGCCACGACCACGTCGCGCGAAACACGCTGCACGCCCGTGCCGACGCCGATGTCGTTCTCGTCGTAGATCTCGCCGACGATCTCCTCGATCACGTCTTCGAGGGTCACGAGCCCCACGGTTTCGCCGTACTCGCCGACCACGACCGCCAGGTGATCCGTGCGCCGCTGGAGCTGCACGAGGAGACGGTTCGCCGGCATCGTGTGCGGCACGAAGTACGGTTTCACGGTGATGAGCGGATCGTTGAGCAGCATGTCGCCCTTGCCGCGCGCAAGCAGCAGCAACGCGTCCATGCGGTCGAGCACGGCGACCACGTCGTCGCGGTTTTTGCGGAAGAGGGGGACAAGCGAGCGTTTCAGGTTGCCGAGCTCTTCCTTCACGTCCGCGAGTTTTGCGTCGGCGGAGAGCATCGTCATGTCCACGCGCGGCGTCATGATGTCGCCGGCGGTGATCTCGTCGAGCTTCAGCACGCGGCCGATCATCTCGCCCTCGTGCTTCTCGATCGCGCCCTGCTCCTGGCCGAGTTCCGCGAGGCGACCGATCTCCTCCTCCGAGGTCTGGTGCCCGCCGATTCGCGCGAACGGACGCTGCAACCGGCCGATGATCGCGGTGAGCGGCGTGAGTGCGATCTTGATCACCTGAAGCGGCCACGCGGCAGTCCGCGCGACCGGCTCGGGGTGGTGCTCGCCGATCGTCTTTGGAAGGATCTCGCCGAACAGGATCACGAGCACGACGAGGATCGCGCCGTAGACGCCGACCACCGTGGCCGGGTTCCATCCCTGCACCTCGGCGTAGTGCTGCGCGGCCGCACCCGCGAGAAGCGGGCCGCCGGAGTTCGCGATGTTGTTGAAGATGACGAGCGTCGCGAGCGGCCGGGCGAAGTCGAGGCGGAGTCGGCCGGCGAGGCGTTCCGCATTCGTCGCACCTTCTTCCGCAAGCGTCTCGGCCCGCATCCGGGAGAGCGACATGTACGCGGCTTCGGTGAGCGATGCGAGGAACGACACCACGAGCAGTGCGATCGTTCCGAGCACGAGCGGCACGATGCCGTCGAGCGGACCCTGGGCCGCGAGGAGCGTGGGAATCCCGGCGACGAGGCCGGGGAGGCTAGGGTTTCCGAATTCGGGGTCCATGGGTGGGGCGAGAGATCCTAACCGCGCGGCCCGAGCGCCGACGCATCCACGACGACGGCGTCGCGCGACAAGTTGGCAGGATTGTACCGCGGGATCAGGTCACGCGGCTGGATGCGCGCCCCCGGCTCCGCGAGTCCCGCCGACCACGCGAGCCATCCGACGAGTGCGTCAGGCGTCCATCCCGAGGCGAGGAGCGTGCGGATCGACGTGTCGCCGTGACGCTTGGCGAGGCGGCGTCCGTCGGGTCCGACGACGAGCGGAAGGTGCAGGTGCGCCGGCGTCGGGAGCCCGAGCGCGCGCTGGAGCAGGATCTGCCGCGACGTACTCGGCAGCAGGTCCGCGCCGCGGATGACGAGGTCCACGCCCGACGCTGCGTCGTCCACGACCGTCGCGAGTTGGTACGCGGCGGTCCCGTTCGACTTCCGGATCACGAAGTCGCCCGTCTCGGCGGCGGGGTCGAACGCCTGCGCGCCGAAGAGCGCGTCGTCGAAGGGGACCGCGCCGGGCGTGGTCGCGAACCGCAGCGCGGCAGGGCGGGCGGTGTCGCGCTTCGCGTCGTCGAGCGACGACCATCGGCCGCGACACGTTCCGGGATACCGCGGGCCTTCGGCGCCGTGCGGCGCGCTCGCGGCCGACTCGACTTCGGTCCGCGTACACACGCACGGATACGCCAGTCCGGAATCGACGAGTCGCTGCGCCGCGGCGTCGTACACCGCCGCCCGCTCGCTCTGTACGAGCACGCCCGGCGCTTCGTCCCAGTCGAGGCCGAGCCGACGCAGGTCGTCCAGCGCCTGCACCGCGGCGCCCGTTTTCACGCGCGGACCGTCGAGGTCGTCGATCCGGAGCAGAAGCGTGCCGCTGACGGCGCGGACGTGCAGCCAGGTGAGGAGGAAGGTGCGCGCGTTGCCGAGATGGAGCGCGCCGGTGGGGCTCGGAGCGAGGCGGCTCCGCGTCACTTCGCGTTGCGGGCGCGCTTCTTCGGAGACCGCTTCGGCGCACCGGCCGGCGCGGCATCCACGCCCGCCTCGTAGCGGCAGCGCACGGTCGTCAGCACGCCGCCCCGCGCCGTGAACTCACCCGAGACGACCATCCGCCGCGGCAGCACCGCGGCGACGAGCGTGTCGAGGATCTCGTTCGTGGCCGACTCGTAGAAGATCCCGCGGTTGCGATACGTCTGGAGCCAGAGTTTCAGGCTCTTCAATTCGACGCACGTCCGCTCCGGCACGTACACGATCCGGATCGTCCCGAAGTCCGGCTGCCCCGTCTTCGGACAGACCGAAGTGAACTCGGGCTGGACGATCTCGATCTCGTAGTCGCGGTGCGGGGCAGGGTTCTCGAAGGTCTCGAGGTCGGGGGCGGGGGGTGCGGCGGGGTGCTGGTTCGTCATGGCGTTGCCGGGCAACTACAACGCGCGGCGAGCCGCGCGGCAACGAACCCCCGACGGCGCGTGGGGTGAGGGCGGCGCATCGAGATGGACGTCACATGGTGCTACCGATCGACGGCGTCCATGTGGAACGTCATCGACGTCGCGTCGTCGGCGTGCGCGATCGGGTGCGGGGTCCAGTCGTAGGTCGGGCGGGTCGTGCCGTCGGTGAGGCCGATGCCGCGGTCGGCGGCGGGGACGCCGTCTTCGGTGCGCGTGGCGCGGACGGCGATCCAGGCGATGCCGTGCGCCGCGGCGGACACGACCTCTCCAGCGTCGCTCGTGCCGTTGCCGTCCAGGTCGCGCCACACGCCGATGCCGTCGAGTTCCGCGCCGGAGAGGCGGCCGTCGGCGTCGTCGTCGAGCATCGACAGCGGCTCGTAGCCGTCGCGCCAGAAGATCCACCAGGTGCGCGCGCCGAACAGTTGGCGGCCCGACGTGATCGGCTTCGTCAGGTCCGGCGCCCACACCAGGAACCCGGCGTCGGCGGACGGCCACGGCCACGTGCGGTCGATCCCGTCGCCCGCAACGTCGAAGCGCGTGGTGCGGCCCGCCGGGAGCAGGTCGGCGAGAGGCGCGGGGTGTGTGATCGGGAAGATGACCGGCGTGATCGCCATTTCGCGCTTGTCGAGGGTCTTCAGATGCTCCTCAATGTCGGCTCGCTCCTTCGCCGCAGCCTTGGAGTCGTCCTTGTCATCGAGCAGACGCAGGATGGCATTCCCGGCCTCGCGCGAGATCGTGTACGTGTCCCAGATGTCTGCGAACATCGCGTCCTCCGCGCGCGTCAGGGCCAGCGCCCTGCGGTACGCCGCGACCGCCTGGTCCTGCCACCAACGAGCGAGGAGCGCGCCCACGGCCTGCCGCACCCTTTCGTCTTTCGCGTCCTTCTGCGCGATCAGCCGTGACCAGCACCGGGGGAGCGACCGGCGCAGCGCGTCGTGCGCCGCCCTCCGTTCGTCCTCCTTCTCCGCACCGAGCTTCGCGATGCGCGCGTCGATCTCGGCGCGCTCCGCCTCCGGGAGAGCGTCCTTCGGTTCGGTGCCCTCGGGGTGTCCGAGCCGCGGCGCGAAGCGGCTCCCATCGTCGAGGAGCCACGCGAGCCCGAGGAAGAGGAGCGGCCGGTCATCGACGTCCGACGTGGCCTTCACCGGCGCCTTCGAGAGCTCCGACGCGCGACGCAGGCAGCGGATGCCGTCACGCAGGTGCCCGAGCCGTGTCTCGCCGGCCTCGCCGTTGAACTTCAGCAGGTCGTAGTCGCGCGTCCCGAACACGGGCAGATCCGGCTCGGCCGTCCGACCGTGACTGGAGGCCTTCTCATAGTGACCGTCGGCTGTCTCGCCCTGCGCGTAGGCGATCGCGTGCGTGCGGCCCTTCAGGTAGAGAAGGTGCGGGTCGTCGGGGGTCTTCTCCAGGGCTTTCGCGACGTTCGCGATGAGGCGCGTCACGGGCGCTTCCGGGTACCGCAGAAACATCGCCGTCGCCGTGCCGCTCGTCGCCGCGAGCAGCACCACAGCCGCCGTCCAGATCGCAGGTCGCCGCATCCGTCACCTCCGTGGAAGCGCCGATGCTACGGGCGCGTGTCCCCCGCGTGGCGCTGCGTCCTGCCGGCGTCGGCGTCGAGCATGGGTCAGCGATCCCGGGCGTCGTCGTCCGGATCGGGCTGCCACGGCAGGATATCCACCGGCTCCTCGTCGGTGTGGGGCGGCGCGTAGTCGATGGTGGGTAGCGACATGCGAATCGCGCCTCCGGCGAGCGCTGCTGCGGCGACGAACCGGATCGCGACGCGGAACTGCGCCGCCGTGGCAGTGTCACGGCCAACCTCACGGCCAACCTCCAGGCCAACAACGGGCGCGCGGAACCGACCGGAACTCCACCTCACCGTGGTGCGGCGCGCGACGGCGATCGCTCCAGCGAACAGGATCGCCGCTGCGGCGTCGAGCGCGAGCGTCCACGCGGACGCCGACGTGAAGCGGAACGGACGGACGTCGGTGAAGTCGGTCCACCGAAACGCGATGTCTCGCGACATGGCCCCGGCATCGAAGGAGCCCACGAGTCGCGTGACGCCCTTCGCCTCTCCGGCGAGCCGGACGACCTCCGAGTGGCTCGTCCAGCGCGCGACTGGAGCATCGGGCCCCCACAGGTCGAACTCGGTGCTGTGCGTGACCTCAAGGCCGTCCGCCTCCACTCCACGGTCGCCGAAGACGTACATCTCCAGTTCGAGCGACGGGTTCACCGCGCCGGTCAGCCGCATCGGGTAGACGGGCTCCTTCGCCGGGAAGCGGAACGAGAGCGGCGCCACGTTGCGGACGTCCTCCGCCGTGGCGTCGGCGCGGAGCTTCGTCGCGACGAAGACCCAGCCCTCGCGGACGTACTCCGCCACGACGGGGTCGATCGACGCCGGTGCGACGTAGCCGTTCTCGTCGAGCCAGTGCCGCAGATCCGCGGGCTCCTGCGCCGTCACGACGGCGGCGTCGAAGGCGCCCACCGTCCGGCGGTCGAGGACGCGGACCGTCGTCCGCTTCGGCTCGGGCAGCGAGAGCGATAGGCCTGCCCCGTCGCCGTATGTCATGGAGAGTCCGTCGCTCCCGGGACCGAATCCCCCAATCGCGAGCAGCGTGAGCATCAAGAGCGAGGCGACACCGAGGACGACGAGAGCGGCACCACGGCTCGGCGCGAGGGGCACAAGGAGCACCGCTGCTGCGAGAGCAAGCAGGCCGAGCCAGTGGGGCGTGACGTCCGTCCACACGTCGATGGGGGAGTGGTCCCGGAGGACGGGGAACAGGTCCCGAGCGGACGTCTCGATCGTCGGCGCGGCGGGGAGCGGGAGGATCCAGGCGAAGTCGGTGCCCTCGCCGCGCACGGTGGTCTCGATGACGAGCGTCTCAATGCCGGCGGCCGCGTCCCAGGCGAGCGCTGCACGCTGGTCCGGCGTGCGCACATCGGCGAGTGCTGCCTGCTGCACCTTCGGTGCGGACGGGAAGACGCCGCCGTCCGCGAACGCCGTCGCAGCCGCGAGCAGCAGGAGACCCCACGCGACGAGTAGGCGCGTCATGCCAGGAGTGTACCCCGGATCAGCGGCGGCCCCGGCCCCGGGAGTCGCGCGGGCACGGTCCCGCGAACGTCGCGGGCGAGGGCGCGGGGACAGGGCAAACCTGAGCAGTTGCGCCAGCACTTCTCTGGGAATCCGAGGGGTGGTCGCAGCTCAACTGCTCAGCTTAGCCCAGTCCCCTGGGGTCTTTGGATTGGCCCAATTGCCGGCGCCAAGCGGACGCCGCGCCCGGCCCCTCACTCGTCGTAGCCGATGATCACGCGGCCCTTCGGGTGGTTCACGCGGAAGCCGAAGCGGAGGTCGAACTCCTGCTTGGCGGCGACGTTGAAGCGCCACTCGATCACGCCGCGGGCGCGGTTGGTCTCGGCGTCGCGGTCGGGGAGCTTCGCGGGCGGGGTGGACATGGTGGTCGTCTCGACCTTCAACTCCTCGTCCTGAGAGACGGGGACCTGATCGAGAAGGCGCACGTCGATCGCGCGATCGCGGTGGTTCTTGAAGGTGATGCGGTACTCGCGCTCGAACACAGTGTCTTTGCTGAACACGCCTTCGGTGGAGCGCTCGTTCTTCAACGACTCGCGCGTGACCTCGACCTCGCGGTCCACGCCGAGACCGACGTCGATCTCCTTGTCCATGCCCCAGTCGGCGACCGACATGGGACCGACGAAGTCCGGGCCGACGAACACGCGTGCGTTGCCTCCGGGGAGCGCCTGGCCCGTGGTGTTCTTCAGCTTGGTTGTGACGTAGACCTTGTCGGTCGCCTTCGGGAAGGCCGTCCAGCGGACGTCCGGCGGGAGGTCGAAGCGGCCGAGGGCCACGCGCGACGCCTGACCGTCGCTCTTCACGTTCGCGGGGAGCGGCGCGGAGAACGCGACGACCACGCCGGATCGGCGGACGGGCGCGATGAAGCCCGCGTCGTCCTTGTCCTTCGAGTCGTAGAGGACCTTCAGCGCAGGCGCGGCCGGCACGGCGCGGCGGGCCATCTCGCGTTCGGCGCCGCGCGGTTCGTTCGACTGCAAGTCGACGATCCACGGGTTCGGCTCGGGCGGCGACGCGCCGGCGGCGGGCTGGGCAGTCGTCACCTCCAGCGGGACGCCGCTCCAGTCCTCGCCGGTCTGCTGCGAGACGACCGCGGTCATCTCGAGCGACGTTGCGGAGAAGTCGTCGGAGACGCGGACGTCGTAGACGGGCTCCCACCGCGCGTTGCCGACCATGTACTTCACCGCGAGCGTGGCCTGGCCGGCTTCCTGCGCGGTGACGGTGACGACGACGCGGGTCTCCTCACGCTGGGCCGAGGCGGCGTAGTCCTCGAACGTGCGGCGGGCGGCGTCCTCGGCGGACGTCGCGGTCTCGACGGCGGTCTGCGTCTCGACGATCCGGCGCCGGGAGGCGCGGCCCTTCTCGTCCACGAGGTCGAGCATGGCGTCGATCGCCTTCACATCGGTCGAGTGGCCAGCGAGCGCCTCGGCGCCCTTCGCAGCGGCGGCGGCGCGGATCGACTTCAGGCGGTCCCATGCGTCCTTGGCGTCGTCGGCGTCCATCGTGGCGATGAGGACGGCGCGCTTGGCGGCGTCCCAGGCCTTGCGCGCGGCGTCTGCGTCGGGGAGCGACTCCTTCGCGAGGTGGACGCGTTCCGTGTCCACGCCCATCACGCGGACCTGGCCGGAGCGGGCGCGCAGCGAGTTGGGATCGAAGCCCGACGGGAACCCCGGCAGGACGATGCGGGTCGTGCCGCTGCCGACGGTGACCGTGGCCGTGCGCTCGACGATCGCGCGGTCCTCGTACACCGTCACGCCGGTGATCCGGGACTCGGCGACGGTGTCGGCGCGGGCGGGGGAGGCGGCGAACACGGCCCCGGCGAGGGCGGCAGCGGTCAGCGCGAAGGGGATTCGAGAAACGCGGTGGGTCGGGTGCATGGGGGTCTCCTCACACTGTTGGACGCAGAACTCGGTCGCGCGTTCCCGGCGAGGTAGGCACGAGGTGCGAACGCTTCCCAGCGGCCGGGCCGGACCGAGGAGTTCGCGACACGGCGCTCGTGGCGACGTTCCCGACGACGTAGGCACGACCCGCGAACGCTCCCGCGACGGGAATCGAACGAGCCCGCCGCGCGGGTGCGCAGCGGGCTCGCGGTGTCCCCTGGGGGACGCGGCGGCTACGACTTGGCGTTGTCGGGGTTGTGCGGCGGCTCGGACGCGTCGCGGTGCTCCCAGCCGTCCTTCTGCTGGGTGGCGTTCGGCCACATCGCGGCCGCGGCCTTGTTGTACTCGGCCCACTCGGGAGCCTGGTCGACCGAGTCCACGATCGCGGCGATCGGGCACTCCGGGAGGCAGGCGCCGCAGTCGATGCACGTGTCCGGATTGATGACCATCATCGGCTGACCCTCGTGGTCGCCGAAGTGCATCGCTTCGACCGGGCAGACGTCCACACACGCGCCGTAGCGCTCGCCGAGGCACTTGCCGATGATCACGTACGCCATGGGGAGAGCTCCTCCGTCGGGGGGTGTTCTGCGGTACTGCGCGGGCCTCGCCCTCGCGAGCCGAAAAGGGTACCGCGGTCGCGCAGGGCGTCCCCACTTTTCGTTCGGTTCCGCGCGCACGGCGGGAGGCAGCTCGATCGGTGGGCCGGGGCGTGCGACACGCGGAAACGGCTGGCGGAAGTGTCGGAGCCGTCGATGTTCCCTACGCGCACCGAAGGTTCCTCGGCCGCGTCGCCGAGCTGTACACTTTGTGACTACGGTCCGCCGGAAACAAGACGCGGAACGAGGGTGAGCACGCTCCACGCGAGTCGCCGCGTGCCCCACCAGGCCAGAACCCACAAGGGGAACGCTCCATGTCCGACCAGAAGCTGCACGTGACCGACGGCCGCACCGGCAAGACCTACGACCTGCCGATCACCGACGGCTCGATCAAGGCGATGGACCTGCGTCAGATGCAGACGGATCCGGAGGACTTCGGCCTCCTCGCCCACGACCCCGCGTTCACGAACACGACCTCCTGCCGCAGCGCGATCACGTACATCGACGGCGACCGCGGCATCCTCGAGTACCGCGGGTACTCGATCGCCGACCTCGCCGAGAAGGCGTCGTTCCTCGAGGTGCAGTGGCTCCTCCTGAACGGTGAGTTGCCCGACGCGGCGCAGCTCGCGTCGTGGAAGTCCGACCTCGCGTCGCGCGCGCACCTCCCGGCCGGCCTGCTCGACGTCCTCCAGGGCCTCCCGAAGGACGCGCACCCGATGTCGGTGCTCATGGTGCTGATGGCGGCACTCGGCGGATACAGCGCCGACTCTCGCAATGTCCGCGACGCGAAGGTCCGCGCGGAGCACATCCGCCGCATTCTCGCGCAGATGCCGCTCCTCGCCGCCGCCGCGTGGCGCCACCGCCGGGGGCACGCGCAGATCGCGCCGAAGCCGGGCGTCGGCTACGTCGAGAACTTCCTTCGCATGATCTACGGTCGCGACGACGTCAACCCCGTGCTCATCCGCGCCATGGACGTGCTCCTCACTCTCCACGCCGACCACGAGCAGAACTGCTCGACCGCGGCGATGCGTGGCGTCGGAAGCTCCGAGTGCGACCCGTACTCGTGCTCCGGCGCGGCGATCGCAGCTCTCTCCGGCCCGCTCCACGGCGGCGCGAACGAGGAGGTCCTCCGGATGCTGGCCGAGATCGGCAGCGTGGAGCACATTCCCTCGTTCCTCGCGAAGGTGAAGGACAAGAAGGCGAAGCTCATGGGCTTCGGCCACCGCGTCTACAAGAGCTACGACCCCCGCGCGAAGATCATCGCCCGCATCGCGAAAGAGGTCTTCGAGGTCACGGGGAAGAACCCGCTCCTCGAAATCGCGGTCGAGCTCGAGCGGATCGCCCTTTCGGAGCCGTACTTCATCGAGCGCAACCTGTACCCGAACGTCGATTTCTACTCCGGCCTCATCTACCAGTCGATGGGCTTCGACCCCTCGTACTTCACCGTGCTCTTCGCCGTGGGCCGCGCGCCGGGTTGGCTGTCGCAGTGGGACGAGCTGATCCGCGATCCGGAGCAGAAGATCGCGCGGCCGCGCCAGATCTACACCGGTCACCGTGCCCGGCCGTTCCCGCGATAGCGTGGGACCTTCGATCGTACGCACGACCAGCGCCGGCGGTGTGATCGTCGGCGCCGATGGGTGCGTTGTCGTCGTCAGCCAGAAGGGCGTGACCTGGTCGCTCCCGAAGGGCGGAGTGCAGGAAGGCGAGGATCTGTTCGCCGCCGCGCTCCGCGAGATCCGCGAGGAGACCGGCCTGACCGCGCTCACGCGCGTCGCCGACCTACCGCATTACGAGCGGACCGCGATGCAGAAGCCCCACGTGATCAAACGCATGGTGCTCTTCCTCTTCCACACGACCGAGACCCGGCTCGCTCCCGAGGACCCGGACAACCCCGTGGCCATCTGGCTCCCGCCGCAGCAGGCGGTTGAACGACTTTCGCATCCGGTGGACGCGGCCTTCCTCGCCAGGTTGAGTACCGAGGCGGGACAGTTTTTTGTCCCGCGCAATTCGTAAACCGATCGCGTCGGTCTGCGACGTCGTCAGTTCTGCGCCTCGAACCCTCGCGTGTGCAGCTTCCCGTCGATGACGTCGCCCGCGCCGGGCGTCAGCGTGTCTGTGCCGGGCCCGCCGACGAATCGCACGTCGGCACCCCAGACCGACGTGCCGGTGACGAGGCGGTCGTTGCCAATGCCCAGATCGACGAAAACCGCCTTCGACGCGCGCGCCGCCGCGAACGTCACCGTGTCGTCCCCGATGCCGCCCGCGACGTCGAGCGGCCCCGCCTGGACGTCGATTCCGAGTGTGATCCGGTCCGTGCCGACTTCGCCGAGCAGACGCGCGCCTCCCTGCGTGACGACGACGCCCGTGAACGAAACCGTGTCGTCGCCCGCGCCGCAGCGGACGACGAGCGGCCCGCGCACCTGCGCGCCGGACGACGGGAACTGATCGCTCTCCGTGCCCCCGTCGAGGACGACCGGGCGCGGACCGGCGTCGAGCGTTCCCGCGAGGCGAAGGGTGTCGAACCCGAAGCCGCCGACCAGGACGAGGCCGCGCGGAGACGTCACGTCGGTCGCGGTGAGCGCGTCGTTGCCCGCGCCGCCCTCGATCAGCACGCCGCGCGCGGCCGTCGCGGATGTGAGCGAGATGGTGTCGTTGCCGGCGAGTCCGCGGGCCTGGATGCGTCCGCCCGACGAACACACGGCCAGGTCGATCGTGTCGTTGCCGATTCCCCCCGCAACGAGCAGCGGACCGTCGGTGGCGGTGACGTTCGCTCCGACCACGCGGTCGTTCCCGGCGCCCATCTCGATGCGGAGCGCACCGGGAACGTGCAGCGTGGCCGACGTTCCGGCGTCGCCCAGGCTGAGCACGTCGTCGCCGGCGCCGAGAACGATGCGGAGACTCTCGTGGACGCCGAGCTCGATCGACGACGGGCCGTCGAGCGCGGTCGCGACGCCCGCCGTGATCCCGATCGTGACGGCGCCGCCCGACTCTGCGGTCGTTGCGACGCTGAGGACGTTCGCTGACGCGTCGCCGAGGATCTCCCATCCGATGGCATCGCGACCGACGAACGTGCGGCGGACCACCACCGTGCCCGCGGCGCGGGCGGGGGAGGCGCTCCCGGGGACGAGCGACAGCGCTCCCGCGAGCAAAGCCGCCGCGAGGCAGCTCCGGCGATCGCGGGAGCGCGGGCTTGTCAGCGGAAGGACTCCATCACTTCGTCGAGGACCGACTTCGGCGGGCGCGTGACCGACGCGGGGAGCGTCGCGAGGGGCTCGTCCACGAGGTTCATGCCCTCGACGAAGTTCGGCTGGTCCCCGTTGACGTAGAACAGTCCCGTCAGGAACTCGTGGTTGCGGCGGGCCTGGTTGACGAGGCGGAGCGCGGAGTCCTTGTTGCGCGGGTCGTGGTCCTCGCTCATCTTGCGGAGCGTGATGCGACCGCCGTCGGGCATCGGAACTTCGATGCGGTCGCCGTCGCCGTAGGCCACGTCGGGCGCGTCCCACGGGTTGACGAAGCCGATCTCGTGAAGGGCCTTCTCGTGCTCGCGGCCCCAGTCGTACGACTTCGTGGAAGCCTCGTGGTTGTTGAACGTCACGCACGGCGAGATGACGTCGAGGACGGCGATTCCACGGTGGTTCAGCGCGGAGCGGATGAGCGGGACGAGCTGCTTCTTGTCGGCCGAGAAGCTGCGCGCGACGAACGTGGCGCCGAGCTCGAGCGCCAGGCCGCAGAGGTCGATGCCCTCCGCGAAGTTCTCGTCGCCCCAGCGCGACTTCGCGCCCTTCTCCGCCGTGGCGGAGAACTGACCTTTCGTGAGGCCGTAGACGCCGTTGTTCTCGACCACGTACACCATCGGCAGGTTCCGCCGGATCGCGTGGACGAACTGCCCGATGCCGATCGACGCCGTGTCGCCGTCGCCCGAAACGCCGACCATCTGCAGCGTGTGGTTGCCGAGCGCCGCGCCCGTCGCGACGGACGGCATGCGGCCGTGCACGGCGTTGAAGCCCCACGCCTTGCTCACGAAGTACGCGGTCGTCTTCGACGAGCAGCCGATGCCCGACATCTTCGCGAGCTTGTAGGGGTTCAGCCCGTCTTCCCACGCCGCCTGGATGAGCGCGGCCGTGATCGCGTCGTGGCCGCAGCCGTTGCAGAGCGTCGAGGGGGCGCCGCCGTAGTCCTTCAGCGTGAGGCCGAGGTGGTTCGTCGCCAGTTTCGCGGGCTGCGAACTGCCGCTCGGCAGGCTCGGGAGTGCGGGCGCGGTCATCGGGCGGACTCCTTCGAAGCGATCTCGTCCGTCAGCTCGCGCGCGGAGACGGGGAAGCCGTCGTAGCGCAGCACGCTCCGGATCTTGGCGGAGACATCGGGAAGCTCGACGCGAAGCAGCGCGGCCATCTGGGCGTCGCGGTTCTGCTCGAGGACGTACACGTGGTCGTGCGACGCAAAGAACGCCTTCACCTCGTCGGCGAACGGGAAGGCGCGGATCCGCAGGTAGTCGAGTGCGAGCCCCCGTTCCCGAGCGAGTTGATCCAGGCTCTCGACCACGGCGTAGTGCGTGGTGCCGAACGCGAGAATGCCGACCTTCGTGGGACGCGCCGCCGTCACCGTCACGGGTGCGGGGAGGCGGCCCCGGATGGTGTCCATCTTCCGGCCGAGGCGGTCCAGGTTCTTCACGTAGACGTCGCCGTCCTCCGTGTACCGCGCCTTCTCGTCGTGGCCCGTGCCGCGCGTGAAGTACGCCATGCCGTCCTTCTCCGTGCCGGGGAGCGTGCGCCACGCCACGCCGTCGCCGTCCACGTCTGCGTAACGGCCCCACGAGCCGGGCGCGAGCTTCTCGAAGGCTTCCTTCGTGAGCACCTTGCCGCGCGCGATCGGCGTCTCCGGGTACGGGAACGGGTCGCACATCCAGTTGTTCATGCCGAGGTCGAGGTCCGACATCACGAACACCGGCGTCTGCGCGAACTCGGCCAGGTCGAACGCCTGCTGCGTGAACTCGTACGCCTCCTCGGGCGTTGCCGGGAGCAGCATCGGATGCTTCGTGTCGCCGTGGGACACGTACGCCGTCGAGAGCAGGTCGCCTTGCATCGTGCGCGTCGGGAGGCCCGTGGACGGGCCCGTGCGCTGCACGTTCACGACCACGCAGGGCACCTCGGCGTAGTAGCCGAGTCCGAGGAACTCGCTCATGAGCGAGATGCCGGGGCCCGATGTCGCCGTCATCGTCCGCGCGCCGGACCATCCGGCGCCGATGCACATGCCGATCGCGGCGAGTTCGTCCTCGGCCTGAACGACGGCGAAGGTGGACTTGCCCTCGGGTGTCTTCCGGTACTTGTTGAGGTACTCGGTTGCGGCTTCCGCGACCGACGACGACGGCGTGATCGGATACCAGATCAGGACCGTCAGCCCGGCCATCGTGGCGCCGAGCGCCGTGGCGGAGTTGCCGTCGATCAGGATCTTCCCGGTGGTCAGGTTCCGGTGCTCGACGCGCAGCGCCGGCTTCTCGGCGAACGTCTCCTTCGCGTACGTCGCGCCGGCCTGTACGGCGCTCCAGTTCAGCGCAAACGCCTTGGCCTTCGAGGCGAACGCCTTCTTGAGGGCCTTCTCGATCCACGCCATGTCGAGCGAGAGCAGTTCCGCCGCGACGCCGACGTAGATCATGTTCTGGACGAGCTTCCAGAGCGCAGGCTTGTCGCACACGGCCTTGACGAGTTTGCCGAACGGAACCGGGTAGTAGCGGACGTCCTTCCGCTGCTTGTCGAGCCCGAGCGGGGCGTCGTAGATGACGGCCGCGCCCGCCACGCACTTCTGGACGTCTTCGAGCGCCGTCGCCGGGTTCATCGCGATCAGCACGTCGGGCCGGCTCTTGTACGACGTCCACCCGGCCTCGCAGACGCGGATCGAGTACCAGGTCGTCAGGCCCTGGATGTTCGACGGGAAGATGTTCTTCCCGCTCACCGGAACGCCCATGCCCATGATCGTCCGGATCAGCGTGCTGTTGGCGGTCTGGGAGCCGGTGCCGTTCACCGTGGCCACGAGGATCGTGAAGTCGTTGACGTTCACGGCGGTGGCAGTGACGGCACTGGCGGCGGCGGTGTCGGGGGTCATCGCGAGGTCCTCCGCTCCAAAGGGGGAGCGCAATCCGACCATCCTAGAGAGCGCCCGGGCTCGTCCCCACGAAACGGCCAGGGACCGCAGTTGCAGCGTACACAACACGACGGGATGCGGGCACCCGGCGCGTCGAACTCTCTGCGTCGAATCAAAGCGGCCCGGACGGGGTCCCGTCCGGGCCGCCGAGCGCCTTACTTGCCGGCGTAGACGTCCATGATCTGCTGCAGGAGCTGGACGCCGTCGGCGTGCTTGCGCTGGAACGAGTTCCGGCCGACGATCGACCCGAACCCGCCGCCCTGGTGGATGCCTCGGACCTCGTCGAGCACCGCGGCCGTGTCCTTCGCTTCACCGCCGGAGAAGACGACGATCCGCCGCCCCGCAAACGTGGCCTGGACGACGTGACGGATGCGGTCGGCCATGGTGTCGAACTTCGCGCCGACCTTGTCGAGCACCTTGCGGTTCTCGTCTCTCGCAACGGTGGCCGTCGGCGGCTTCACCTTCACGATGTGCGCGCCGAGCTGCGCCGCGATGTGGGCCGCGTACGCGACGACGTCCACGGCCGTCTCGCCCTCTTTCGTGAGCCCGCCGCCGCGCGGGTAGCTCCAGATGACGACGGCAATGCCGTTCGCCTTGGCCTCTTCCGCGATCTCGCGGATCTCGCCGTACGCCTCGTTGCGATGGTCCGAGCCCGGGTAGATCGTGAAGCCGACTGCCGAGCATCCGAGCCGGAGTGCGTCGCCGACCGAGCCGGTGATCGCGGGCCAGGGCTGCGTCGGGCCGCCGAGCGAGTCCGAGTTGTTCAGCTTGAGGATGAGCGGGAGCACGCCGGGGAACCGGTCCGCGGCCGCTTCGAGCTGACCGAGGGGGGCGGCGTACGCGTTGCAACCCGCGTCCACCGCGAGGTTCGCGTGGTAGCACGGATCGTACCCGGCCGGGTTCGGCCCGAAGGTTCGGTCGGGACCGTGCTCGAAGCCCTGGTCCACGGGAAGGATGACCATTTTCCCGGTCCCGGCGAGGCGCCCGGTCATCAGCATGCGAGCCAGGTTCGCCTTCACGCCCGGGTTGTCGGACGGGTACCAGCTCAGGATCTCGCGGACTCGGGGCGTGAGCGACATGCGTGGGGTCTCCTCCTCTTGCGGTGGCCGCGGATGCTATCGGGCCGGTCGGGGACGGTCGAGCGCCGCGCGGGGGCGGCGCGGCGCGCTACCACTCGAAGACGTCGCCGTCTCTGCAGGGGCGGATGCCGGGGCGACCGAGATCCGCGATCTCGCGGGCCATCTCGGTTTCGAAGCCGGGCTTCAGGTGCGTGACGATCACGTCCACGTCGGTCGCGAGGTGTCTCGTCTCCTCGCCGAGCATCTGCGGCGTGAGGTGGCCCGTCATCACGGCGAAGTCGCGCATGCGGTTCGGGAACGACGCTTCCAGGAACACGGCCTTCAGCGGGCTGTGATCCTTCGGCATGCGTTCGAAGATCCCGCCGCCGACTGTGTCGGCGTTCATCATCACGCTGCAGGTACCGTCGTCGATCACGTAGCTGATCGCAGGCACGGTGTGCGGGACCGAAACCGCGGAGATCCGGTAGCGTCCGCACTCCCGCGTCTCGCCGGCCGTCATCGGCGATGCCGAGATGAACGGGCTCTCGACGCTGGGCAGATCGAACGCCTTGAACCAGGTCTCGCCGTTCATCAAGTGCGCGCGGATCGACTGAACCGTTTCGGGCAGGCCGTGCAGGCGCAGCGTCGGCGCCTTGATCGTGCGGTTGATCACGGTGAGCGGGAGGTCGCGGACGTGGTCCCAGTGGGCGTGCGTCAAGAAGATGTCCGTGATGAGCTGTTGCTCTTCCAGCGTCAGCGCTGAGGCGAGGGCGCCGGCGTCGATCGCCACGCCGCCTTCCAGCAGGTAGCAGGACGGGTTGCGACCCGGCGCGGCGCCGCCGCTGCATCCGAGAACGCGGACCTTCACAGTGTCACCGCGGTTGGGGTCGGTCGAGCCGTCTCATGGTCCACGACGGTCACCTCTTGATCTGGTCCAGTGCGAGCGGAGCGTCCACCGCCCCGGTGCAGCCGAGAAGGCGTTGGATTTCCGCGTCCGCTGTCTCGACGTCGACGTCCACGCTGCGCGCGGTCGTTGACTCGATGAGCGGGCTCTGCGCCGCCACGCGACCCGTGAAACGACACTCGGCGGGACGCTCGGGGAGACTCGACACGAACTCGACGCTCGTGCCCTGCGGCGGCGCACCGGAGCAGTAAATCGTCACGCGCGTGCCGCCGGTGCGGGGCTGGGACTTCACGACGAGCGCGCGAAGCACGCCGTCTCTCGTCTTCAGTTCGCCGGGGATCGAGCAGGTGGCGCCGCGTCCGCTCTTCAGCGCGCGGACCGAGTAGATGGTGACCGGCTCCTGGCGGTTCTTCACGTGGACGGGAGGGAACCGATACGCGCCGGCGCCCTGGAGTTGCGAGTACGTGGACTCGGAGCAGAGCACGCACCCGCCGAAGCCCTGGCTCTCGACGCGCTGCGCCAGGTTCACGTTGTCGCCGATCACCGTCCACTCGATCCGCTCGGCGCCACCGATGTTGCCCGCGACGAACTTGCCGGAGTTGAGACCGAGCGCCATCCCGATCCGCTTCTCGCCCTGGTCCTCGAACGCACAGTTCAGGTCGAAGAGCCGCTGGTGCATCTCGAGCGCGCCGCCGACGGCGAGTTGCGGATGCTCCGGGGTCGGCACGGGCGCGCCCCACACGGCCATGATGGCGTCGCCGCCGAACTTGTCCACCGTGCCGTTCCAACCGAAGATCGCTTCGAGCATCTGCGTGAAGTAGCGGTTGAGACGCGCCACCACTTCCGTCGGCTGGAGGCGCTCCGACATCGCGGTGAAACCGACGATGTCGCTGAACATCACGGTGCCTTCGACCTGGTCGCCGCCGAGGCTCGCCTTGATCGCGCCCTCGCCGATCTGGCGGACGACGTCCGGCGAGAGGTAGCGCGCGAGGCTCGTGCGCATCCGCGTCTCGGTTTCGATGCGCCCGACGAGTTCCGCGTTCTTCAGCGCCACCGCGACCGGGCCGACTACGCCCTGGAGCAGGTTCAGGTCGACCGAGGTGAAGGGCTGGGCGAGGCTCTGCGTGTCGAGGTAGACGACTCCGAAGAACTCCTGCTCGCGGAGCAACGGGGCGCACATGACCGAACGTCCCGCCGTGCCGACGATGCTCTGCCGGTCCTGGAAACGCGAGTCGCTGCCGGTGTCGGCCGAGAGGACGGACTTCCGCTCCTTCCGCACGAGCCCGATCAGCCCAGAGGAGATGTTCATCACGGAAGTCGTCGCCGCCATCCCCGCGCGGGACCGCGTGGCGGCCACGCGGAACATGTCCGAAGCGTCTCGCAGCACGACCGCGCCGCGGTCCGCTTGCAGGTAGAGCTCAAACAGCGTGTCAAGCACGGCGCGGAGCAGTTCGTCGCGGTCGAGGATCGTGGCGAGTTGCTGGCCGACCTTCGAGATCGTCGAGAGCCTTTGGTTGACCATCACGAGGTCGCGGTACGAGAGCGCCATCGTCTTGTTCGACGAGTCGTCGTCTACGTCGGCGAGCACGGCCGACGCCGCGTCGAGTTCCAGCGGCACGTCCACGATCGAGACCTCGAGGTCCGAGTCGGAGAGGACGTGCTCCGCCTCCGCGATCTCGAACAGCATCTTCCCGTAGCCGATCATCAGGACGTCGCCGTTGTGCAGTTCGCCCGTGTCGGCTTTGTCGCCGTTCAGCAGCGTTCCGTTCCGGCTCTGCAGGTCCTGGAACCGCCAGATCCCGTCTTCTTGCCAGATCCTGCAGTGCTGCCGCGAGACCAGGTCGCCGTCGATCTGGATGTCCGCCTTCACGGAGCGCCCCACGATGATCTCGCGGTCGAGCGCGAGCACCTTCGGGATGGGCCCGACGCCGGTGATGGTGATCTTGTCGCCGTTCACGGGCGGCAGCATACGGCCGGGGCCCGTGCGGGATCGTCGCGAATCCGGTGCGGCGATCGCGCGGCAGGTCTGCGGGCGACCGTCCTCGGGCTTCCGACGACCGGCCGGCACGCAAACCGCGCACGCCGATCGGCCTGTTGGCGAACTGACCGGAGGTGGGGCACCCGGCCTACTCGGCCGGACGATTCACGAGGGTCGACTGAGAACGGCACGCACCGTAGGAAGTTCGATCACTTCAGGTCGATTCCGGGCACGTTCGCGTCGCGACACACCGTCCTGGATGATGTCCGCGGAGTCGTCCGCAGGTCGGGACCCCGCAGCGACAGCTTTGTTGTCAAGCCACGCAAGGGTCCCAACGCAGCGGACGGTCCGTTGGCAGCGACGGGGCTCAGTCAGTCGCGAACCTTCGTGAGTTGTCCGGGCTGGGCACGTCCTCTTCGAGTGCGACACCACGGTCCAGCGCGTGCGTCCGGCGTGGGCGGATCGCCTCGGCGGTCGCGCGCGCGCCCTTCGCGACGCCAACCCCTCGTCGGAAGCGTTCGCGCGCCAGACGGCCGTGCTGCTCGCGCAGGCGGGGCGGCCCGCCGAAGCGATCGCAGTCGCAAAGCTGCGCCCCGACGAGGCCCGCGAGGTGGCCGCCGCCGTGGTCGCTGCGGTGCCGGGCACAGCGATGGCCACCGAGGCCGCGAAGATCGTCACCGCGACGCGGTGACTCAGGGCGGTGTCGCCCGCCCCGACCCGTCAGTGAGTCGGGGGCAGAGAACCGTCGCCATCGGGCGGTGACCCGATCGGCGTGGTCACGCGCTCCAGGAGTTCGTGTGCCGAGACGCGATACGCTTCGCACAGCGCGGGAACGTGGACAAGAAGTGGAACCAAGGTCTCACTTTCCCACGCATTCACCACGGCCAGTTCGACACCGAGCAACGCAGCGACATCCTCGGCAGAGACGCCTAGTGCTTCGCGCGCTTGGCGGAGCCACCGGCCGCGGAATCGGTAGCCGACTGCTGCGGCAGCAGATCGATCACCGTCACGCCGAGCGCGTCGGCCATCAGTTGAGCCTCCACGAGGGAGGGGCACGTCCGTCCCGTCATCCATCGGACCACCGTTGCCGCGCTGACCCCTGCGGCGACTGCCAGACCTTCCGGCCGGACCTTCGCCTCGACGACTCTCTTCCGAAAGCGACTCGCGTCCCACACGCTGTCGCTCGCTCAAGAGTTCACGGCCTTCGGTTGGGTGGACTTGCGCATTCAATGGGCCTAATGGGCGCCACCCTAGCTCACTTCCGCCTCCTGCGACCGTCAAAACACTCTACCGAAGGGGGTCGATCAGCGCAACCGGAGTTTGGCAAAAAAATCTGGCAAACGCAGCCCCTCCTGTCTCGCCCGCCCGTGCCCGTGCTGGTTGTCGTGCGCACCCTCCCTCAAGCCTGGTTGCCGGTCCGCGCGACCGCGCCACCGACGCATGCCCCATGGTCGGGAGCGCGACCGGACACCATCTGTCCGATGTGCGATGCGAACATGTAATTTTTCTGCCAGACAAATTTGCCATTGACAGGTGCCATGTCACAGCCGAAGATCTGCCCCTGATGGCGCGGCAGCGTCTGCGCCGAGCGGGAAACCAACGGAGGTGTGACGATGAACGGACGTGCGAAGTGTGAGGTGGAGCGGCGGATCGGGCGCGTTCGCGCCGGATGGGCTGCGCTCGTGGTGGGAGTGGCTGCGCTCAGTGGCGTCGCGCTGGCGACCGCGGCGGTCTTCAACGGAGACATGACCTCGATCCCGACGTCCGGCACCAAGGCCGACGTCGGCGGTGGCCAGGCCGCTGTCGCGGGCTCGTGGTACATCGACCGCTTCCCGCCGGCGCTGTTCGATTCGTACAGCTATGGCGGCGGCACGGTGCTGCGCCACGGCCTCCGGATCGCGGATGGCGCAGCGAACCGGAACTCCTCGTTCAGCTCGAGCTTCTACAACACGCAGGGGCGCAAGTTCGACGTGGGCCTCACGGGCGCCGTCCAGGCGGTCCAGATCGACCTGCACCTCCCCGCCAACTGGGGCACCGAGGATCGCAGCGCCGGGCTTTGGGCCACCGGGTTCGACGTGGGCGGCGCGGTGTCCGCCTTCCCGATCATCGCGTTCCGTCACTCCGGGAACAGCTCGCTGTGGGGCGGGAGCACGGTGTCCGCCGCGTTCTACGGATGGGACTACAACCTTGGCGGCTACCCGGTCAGCGTCGCGGCGACGACCTTCGACACGACGCACCGCCTCTCGTTCGTGCTCACGGTGGGCGTCGGCACCTCGTACTTCGTGGACGGCGTCCTGGTCGGCTCGATCGCCGACACCAGCACGGTCTCCCTCGGCAACATCATCATCAACGCCACCAACTTCGGCGACGAGGACTACGACGTCTACTGGGACAACCTCGTCTACGGCGGGTCGGGCGCGTTCGACAACGGCACGGACACCGACCGCGACGGTCTCAGCAACTGGCGTGAGACGTACGTGTACCACACCAACCCGAGTCTGAAGGACACGGACGGCGACACGATCGAGGACGGCATCGAGCTCGCCACCGGCACGGATCCGCTCGTCTCGAACGGCACGCCGACCGACGCGGACGCAGACGGCATCCCCGACTCGGTGGACAACGACACGACGAAGAAGGACGCCGACAACGACGGCATCCTCGACGCCTACGAGTTTGCCGTGAACCACGCTGCTTCCGTTGGCGGGCAGCCGCCGCTCGGCAGTCTGGACGGATCCGCCGGTCGCCCGAACACCGGCGACGCGAAGGCGCTCGCCAAGGTGGTCGCCGGCGTGACTCCGAGCCCCGGGTTCGACACCGCCGACGTGAACCGCGACGGGATCGTGAATAACAAGGACACGATCCTCCTCCAGGCATTCGCAAAGGGGCTCATTCCCTACCTGCCGTACCCGTAGTCGCAACGCCGACCGAACCTGCCGGCCCGCCCCCATGTGGGGCGGGCCGTGCTGTCCACGTGTCGATGAGCGGCGGCCTCCGTCCGCTCGCGACCCGGGTTTCAGTTCACAGAATCCACCTCATCCAGCGGGAGCATCTCAAGTCATGATTCGGAATATCCAAGCGGGCGTCGCGGCGCTCGTCCTCGCCACCGCCGCGGGCATCGCCCAGGCCGACGTCGCGAGCGGAGGATCGATCACGGTCGACCTCACCGCGCCCGACGCAGGAGTCGTCGGCGGAACGATCGCAGTGGTTGACGGGAGCTTCTTCCTGACCGCGGCATCGACGACGGGCGGCGACTACCTCGTGTACGACGCGACATTCTCGTCAACGCACCACGCGCCGCGATTCGAACTGGTCACGGGTCTCGTGACGGGTGCCTACCTGGCGTCCGTGACGTTCACGGATGGCGTGAACTCGGCGATCACGCTCGGGGGGCTGACGAATGTCACCGGCGCGCTCGCATCGAACACGACGAACGTCTTCACCTTCGATCTGAACGGGGCCGGAGCGTACGGCCTGACGCAGGTCGGCACCTACAGCGGGTACAACGTCATTTCGCTGACCTTCAACTTCGACAACGTCGGCGACTCCCTTCAGCTCGACGCGTTCTCGAACCCGGAACCGGGCACGTGGGCACTCTTCGGCCTCGGCGCTGCGGGGCTTGCCGGCTGGTCCCGTCGTCGCCGTAAGGCGCGCGCTGCTCGCAAGTCCGCTCAGTCGTAGCTGCATTCCCGGGGCTCTGACCCGGCACCGTGACGCATCGAGGGATGTCTATGGGGTCCAGTCGGTTGGCTTCAGTGGTGTTGACGATCTGTGTGGCCGCCGCCACGTCGTTCGTGGTGGCGGCGGTCGCACGTGATGCGCCTGGCGGTGTGTCGGGTGACTCCGCCGAGCCGGAGCTGAACGGGTCGGTCGCTCGATCCCTAGCCGATCAGGCCGACCGCGCCGACGGCACCGGACGGCGGATCGCCGAACTTGAGCGCCGCCTGGTTTCCGCAGAGAGGCAACTCGCGGCGCGACGGGCGGGTCAGCCCGTCGTCAGTCCTGCGACCCCGGCGCCCAGCGCTGCTAGTGGCTCGTCCGGCGTGGGCGGGCCGACGACGGTCGGCGCTGGCAATGTGTTCATCTCCGCCGACGCGGTGGATCGACTGCTTCGGCGGCCGCGCGCTTCGGTCGTCTCGACTCCGGACGCACCCCGGCGATCGATCGGGCAGATCAGTGTCGACCTCGGGCTCACCGACACGCAACGCGAGGCGGTGGCGAAGTTGGTCCGTGCGCACGAAGAAGAGACTGCGCGTCTCGTCCTCGGCGAAGGGTCGATCGAGCAGTTGCGTGCGCTGGTCGTCGAGGGACAGGCCGACGCCGCGAAGATGTCGGCCCTCGAACAGCGCATGTCCGACAACTCGCTGACGAACTTCGGTCGGCTGGTGCACGCGACCGACGCGCTCCGCGAGAAGTTGGAGCCCGCGCTCGGCAAGGACCTCGCGGCGAAGTTCGTCGCGGCGAAGCGCGAGCCTGTGATCGACGCAATCGTCGCAGCAATCGTGGACATCGAATGAGCGAAGTCGCCGCGGCGCGAAGCCCGCGCTGCTACTCGTGCGGGCGGCCCGCAGACCGCGCCTCCGATCTCTGCGCCGGGTGCGGGGCCGGGTTCCTCCAACTCTGCGCGTGCGGATCGTCCACGTTCTTCGACGAATCGGCGTGCGGATGGTGCGGCAGCACGGTGACACCGCGCCGGTTCGACGTGAGCAGGTCGCGCCGGAAGAAGATCGCGCGCTGGGTGCTCGGAGTGGCCACCGTCGGCGGACTCGCGTTCGCCACGTCGTCGCTTTGGCGACCGCAGCCGATCGAGCCGTGGCGGTTGAAAGAAACGGCCGGATCCGCCTACGACAGCGGCGATCGTAGGACGGCTCTTCGGCTGATGTCGGAAGTCACCGAGGCGACGCCGCGCGACGCGCGCGCGTGGCTCGTGCGCGGGTTGTGCGAGCACGACCTCGGCCTGGACCCTGAACTCGCTCTCGGCTCGATGAAGCGCGCGCTCGAACTCGAGCCGACGTCCCGGGAGGTTGCGCGCGCCTATGCGAGCACTCTCCTCGCGACCGGTCGCGCCGCCGCAGCGGCTCAGGTCGCGGAGCGAGCGCTCGAGGTGCGCGGCGGCGACGCGACGTTGCTCCGAATCGCCGGCCAAGCGTATCTGTCGATTCAGCCCCCGCGTCCGCTCGACGCGGCCCGGGCGTTGGCGGCGGCGCGGGCGGCGGGCGACGTCGATCCCGCGCTCGTGATCCTCCAAGCGGTCGCCGCGGTGGCGGCGTACGGCGAGATCCCGGCGGACCTGCGGTCAGCCGAACTCGACCGCGCGCTCGCAGACGCGGACGCGGCGCTCACCCGTGTCGGCTCCGCGCCGTTTCCGGCGCTGCTCAGTCCCGCCGTTGCCCGCCTTCACATCGTGCTCGGCCGTCCGGCCACGGCGCTGGCGCTCGCAGAAGACGAGCTACAGGCGGCGGACGGCACGGCCACGCCGGCGCGCCGGGCGATCACGCACCTGCTCGCCGGGCGCGCCGCGTTGCTCATGAACGAGCCGACTCGCGCGTCGTCTCACTTTGCGGCGGCGCTTGCGGAACGGCCGGACCTTGCGACTGCATCCGAGGTTCTGGACGTCGGCGAGCGGTGCGACCGCGCCAGCCTCACGATGTCGTGCGTCACCTCTGCGGCGGCCAAGTCCGATCCGCAGGGGGACCTGCGCCTCGCGCTCGCCGGAGTCGCGATGCGAGACGGCACGTGGAGCGTCGCGTCGGCGCACGTGGCTCCGCTGCTCGCGATGCGGCCCGACGATCCGACGGTGCTCCTCCTCGCGGCCGACCTCCGTCGGGCAGAGGGGCGCATCGACGAGGCCGAGGTCCTGCTCCGCCACGCGTCCGCACAGGGGGCCAAAGTCGCCGCCGCGGTGCGCCTGGCGTTCCTGCAGTTCCGACCCGACGTGCCCGCCGCGGAGCGCACGAAGGCGATCGAGTCCGCGCTTGCGGAGATCCGCCCGCTCGTCGAGTCGCGGGACGACGCGTCGCCCGACGACTGGGCGGCCCTCGCGTCGCTCTCGCTCGCTCGGGGACGGACTACGGACGCCGCTGCGCAGGCGGCACGAGCGGTACGCGGAGCCCCGGGCCGCGCGGACCTGCAGTGCCTGCTCGCGTCGGCGTCGGCGGCGGTCGGCACGCCGGCCGCGTGGACCGACGCGGCGCGCGCGATCTCGATCGCGAACGCCCTTCGCCCAAGGCTGCAGGTCGAGGCGCGGACGCAGGTGATCGCTCGTTTCGCCGCAGGAGACCCGATCGGTGCGTCGGCGCTCGCCAGTGCCGCACTTCAGAAGAAGCCGGACGACGAGGAACTGCTGGCAGTTCGCGCCAGGTGCGCCCGCATGACCGGGGACTGGCGGTCGGCGGCGGCGGACCTGCGCCGCCTGCTGGATCTGGCCCGCAAGCCCGATCCCGCCACGCTCGTGTTCCTCATCGAGGCACTGCTGCTCTCGTCCGATGCCGCAGGCGCCGACGCAGTCGCGGACCGCTTTCGCGGGCGTCTCGCGCCGGAGCACCAGGCCGAAGTGGATGCGGTCCTGGCTGGGCACATGCCGGGCCGATCCACGGACGCAGTTTCCGTAGAACGTGCACGGCAACTCTTCGACGCGGGGAATGTCGATGGCGCGGTTGGGATGTCTCGCGCCATCCTGACGTCAAAGCCCGGCGACCCCGCCGCATCGCTGGTCGCGATCTTCGCGATCCTCGAAGGGCGCGAGACCGACGCCGAGCGGTTCGCCGACGCGCGCCGTATTCGCGCAGCCATGACCGCGTCGCGCGTCGCGGGGGTGACCGACCTCGTGGATGGCCGAATCCTGCTCGCCGAAGGCCGGTCGGCCGAGGCGGTCGATGCACTGCGGCGCGCGACAGCGTCTGCCCCCGACGAGCCGGTCGCGCGCTACCTGCTCGGTGAGGCGCTCTTCCGGTCGGGCGACGTGCGCCTCGGACTCGAAGACATGCGCGTTGCGGCGGCCCGTACGGACCCGGACAGCCCGATCCGCCGTCGCGTGTCCGACCGCCTCGTGGACGCCGCTGCCGCGGGCACCGTCGATGAGCGCGAAGGCACGGTGCTCGGTGCGATGAAGCTGGACCGGACCAACCCGCGCGCTGCGGATGCGTGGATCGTGGTGCTCTTCCGGCGTGGCGCGTTCGATGAAGCGGAGTCCGCCGCCGAGGCGTTCCTCGCGAACTCGGCGGTTGGCGACGACTGGGCGATCCGCATGCGCTGGAGCGCAGTCGCCGCAGCTTTCGCCGCCGGCCGCCCGGACAGAGCGCAGCAACTCCTCGTGGATCTGCCGCCCGAGCAGTCCGACTCCGCCCTCGCCTGGGTGGCCCGCGGATCGATGCGGCTGCGCAGTCAGGACATCGACGGCGCACTGCAGGCGTTCGAGCGGGCGCAACGGATCGCACCCGACGACGACGCTGCGATGAGCGGTGTCGTGGCGGCGCTGCTCCAACTCGGTCGGGAAGACGATGCGGCCCGGCGTGTGGACGCATGGTGCAGGACCCACGACGGGGAGCGCGTGCCGTTGGCCTTCGCCGCTCAACTTGCGCAGCGCGGCCGGGCCGACGCGGCACTCGCGCGCGTGCGCGCCCTTCGCGATGCGCGGCCCACCGCCGAAGCCCCCGCCCGTCACCTCGCCGCGCTGCTCGCGCAGTCGGGCCGGCCCGATGACGCGATTGCCGACGCTCGAGCATTCGAGGCGAGTGCGACGGCCGCGCAGCGCGCACGCTCGGAGCTGTTCCGGGCGCAGATCGCAGTCGCCAGCGGCATCGGCACCGCGGAGGCGAAGGAGATCGCCCGTCGCGCCACCGGACCGGAGGCGCGCGTCCTCGAGTCCGAAGTGCTCTCCCAGTCGGGCGAAGACGCCGACGCGGAACGTGTGGCGACCGCGGTGATTGCTGAACTCGGCACCGGCGCGCGTCCGCTGCGCGCGCGGGCGTCGTTCGTGCTCGGGTGCACTGCGATCCGTGCGAATCGTCCGGAAGAGGCAGCCAGGTGCTTCCTCTCGAGCCTCGATCTGAACCCAAGTAACGCGGCGGCGGCGAACAACCTGGCGTGGATCTGGAGTTCCGACAAACAGGCTGCGACGCGCGCTCTGGAGATGGCGAATCGCGCGGTGAAACTCGCCCCGAAGGACCCCAACTCGTGGGACACGCTCGGGGTCTGCGCTCACGCTGCCGGCGACGGCCGACTGGCGGAGCAGGCGTGGCGGACGTCGCTGGACCTCGGCGCGGCGCAGACCCACGCGCCGGCGCGGCTCCGTGGGGCCACCGGGCTGCGGCTGGCGCGCTACCTCGTCGCGAAGCTGCGCCGCGACGAGGCCCGCGAGGTGGCCGCCGCAGTTGTCGCTGCCGTGCCGGGCACGGAGATGGCCGCCGAGGCCGCGAAGATCGTCGCCGGAACGAACTGAGGCGAACCGGGGACGAACGACGCGCGAGTTTGCGGAGAAGTTCCGACCCTGCGAACACTTTGAGGCGAATCGGCTTGCGGCTCCGGGGACACCCGCCAACAATGCCCCCGCTCGTGCACGAGACGGCGGGCGGAGGGACGATTTGCAGCCATGATCCGCCTGCGGTTGACCGTCAATGGCAAAGTCGAACGGGAGTTCGACCTTGACCGAGAGCTTCTGATCGGCCGCAAGGCGCCGGCCGACATCGTCGTCGCCGACGGGCAGATTTCGTCGAAGCACGCGAAGGTCCGTCCCGACGGCCTGGAACTGGTGGTCACGGATCTCGGATCGACGAACGGAACGCGGATCGACGACGGCGACCGTCTCGCGCCCCACGCTGACGTGCCGCTCCGACGCGGGCAGAAGCTCGTCTTCGGCCCCGCGATCCTCGAGATCACGGCCACGGGCGGCACCGAGTCGGACTCGGGGTTCGGGAGGACGGAGAAGACGGTCGCCGTCGGCGCGGGCACCATGCAGTCGCTGCTCGTGGAGATCGCGCGGTTCAAGGCGGCGCACGGGCGGCTCGTGCTCGGCGCGGAGCACGCGCACCAGACCATCGAGATCACCGAGATGGAAGTGATCGTCGGCCGCGAGAAGGGCGACGCCCAGATCGTCGTGCCGCACCAGTCCGTCTCGTCGAAGCACGCGAAGATCAAGTTCGACGGGGGTAGGTTCCTCATCGAAGACCTCGGCTCCGCGAACGGCACGTTCCTCGGCGGCGTGCGGATCTCGGCGGCGACGCCGCTTGAGCCGCAGACGGCCGTCACGTTCGGCACGGTGGACTGCCTGTTCGTCGCGCGGTCGCCCGAGGCGGGCGGCGCGGCCGGCGCGTCGGACCCGCTCGCCGAAGTGCTCGCGAACCATGCAGTCCGTATGGGCAAGGCGACCGACCAGCAAGCGCGCGAGGCGCTCACGGAACACCGCACGTCAGGACGCACGCTCGGCGAGATCTTCGTGGAGAAGGGCATCTTCTCGCCGAAGGACTGGGCCGAGCTTTACCGCCAGCGCCAGGTCATCGCCACGTTGCAGCCGACCACGGCTGCGGGCGGCGGCGGCGGCACGTCGAAGCTCATCGGGATCGTGGTCGTGGTCGTCGGACTCGTGGTCCTCGCACTGGTCGGCTGGAAGGCCGGCTGGTTCGGAGGGGCGCCGAAGTGATCCGCGGCACAACTCGCGGCGGGCGTGCGCTCGCCGCCTGGCTCACCGTGTCTGCGGTCGGCGCGGCGCTCTGTGTCGTTGCGATCGTCGCGGCGCAGGCCACGTTCGCCGGGCCCTACGGCGACGGTCCGTACAGCTTCCCGCACCAGCCGCATCTCTCTCCCGCGACGATCTCGGCCGGGCTCGCCGAGGCGGCGGCGCTGGATCGCAGCGGGAAGCGCCCCGGCGGCGGCGGTGTGGCCGACAAGGAGTGCCGGGTCTGCCACAACTTCGCGGTGAGCGACGACGCCCACCTCGACGGCTGCATGACGTGCCATGTGGCCGCGAAGAACCTCGACGCGCAGTTCGCGCGCGCGGCTCCGGTGGGCGCGCGGTTCCCGCACAAGGAGCATCTGAAAGACACGTCGGTCACCTGCTTCTCCTGCCACCGAGTGGAAAAGGAGATGGGCTGGGTCGAGTTCTCCCTCCCCGAGGGCGGCCTCGGCGCCGCGGGCACCGGCGGGCGGCCCGGCGGCAAGCACGGCGACTTCACCTGCACCGACTGCCACCGCGCACACGAGCCGAAGGGCGGACTCGTCAAGAAGGACGACGTCACCGGCGACGGCAAGCCGTGCGAGACGTGCCACACGGGGGTGACGTCGATTCTGCCGCAGCGCTTCCGCAGCGCAGCGAACCGTGGGAACGACCGCTCGTTCCTGCACGGCGACCACGGCGCGGCCGACGGCGACTGCGCGAAGTGCCACGCCGCGGTGAAGACGAGTCGCACCATCTGGGACTACGACCCGGTCGCGGGCACGGCGCAGGCCTGCGAGTCGTGTCACATGGACGCCGAGAAGAAGCCGCTCGTCGGCGTCGCGTCGCCGGGGCGCACGACGCGGCTGCCGTTCGTCGTCTTCAGCAAGTTCCCGCACGAGAAGCACCTCGCTGCGCCCGAGAACAAGATCGAGACGTCGGGGAAGGTGACCGACGGTTGCCGCACGTGCCACTACCCCGAACGCGACGCCGCGGCGACGAAGCTCTTCCCCGCGCGCAAGGCATCCGACGAGCCGGTCGGTCGCGGCGCGCTCGTCGACTACGACGCCTGCGTCGCGTGCCACGCCTCGTGGTCTGCGCCCGGGCACGGCGTCGGTGCGTGGGCGTGTTTCAAGTGTCACTCGGGCGCTGCCGACGCCGAGGGCAAGCTCCCGGTCGCGAAGGCGAAGGTCGCGCGCGAGACGATCAGCGGCGGCGTGAAGTTCGCGAATCACGATCACCCCGGCGTGACGCGAAACGGTGGCACACTCGCCGATGCGACCGACGCCGGCGCGACGTCGAAGGACGGCAAGAAGCTCGAGTGCCGTGACTGTCACATCGGGGACCCGTCCGCGCTGACGTCCGCCCTGAACGGGCGTGCGTTCAAGCACGGCCCGCACCTGCCCTCCGCGCCATCGAACACGGACTGCCTCGCCTGTCACACGTCGTCGGGAACTGCGTCGTGGAGCGCCGATCTCCAGCGCTTCGATCCGCACTTCGAGGCGCCGGTGACGCGCTCCGACGCCGGGGGTTCCGCGAAGGGGTGTCTCGTGTGCCACGTGGGCGCCACCCGCGAGCAACTGGGCCTCGCGAGCGTCGAGAAGACCGTCCCGGAGTTCGACCACAAGTCGCACGTGGTCGGCGCCAAGTGGAAGGGCGGACTCGGCGTGCCCTGCACCGGCTGCCACGTCGAAGGCGGCGAGATCGGGTACGTCACGCCCGCGGACGTCGCCGACTGCACGCGGTGCCACGCGCACGACGAGAAAGACGCCGAGAAGTTCGCGCGCACCGGCAAGAAGACGTCCACACCGGCCGACGCGAAGAACTGCAAGGAGTGCCACGAAGAGATCCGCGATGCGCTCTCGCCGACGAAGATCGCACCGCGCACGCACCTCTCGCTCCTCCCAGGGAAGCAGTTCCACGACAAGGGTGGCGACTGCGCGTCGTGCCACGCGCGTGAAGGCCGCACGTACGTTTACGCGGAGCGCGTGACGAAGGCGAAGGCCGCGACGTCGATCCACGAGGACGCGGACTACGCGGGCCAGTGGTTCAACAACCCGGCCATCGAGAAGCCGGGCGTGGACCCGCAGGGTCGCACCTGCGACACGTGTCACCGCTTCAAGCCGCGCGGGTTCCTCCGTGCCCTGGGTGCCCGTTGAGCGTCACCGCCGGCAGCGACGTCAAACTCCTGAACCGCCGGTTCGCCGTGCGGTTCCTCGGCCGCCCCGGCACGTGGATCTGGCTCGCTGCGGTGCTCCTGCCGGGCGTTGCTGCATGGGTCTGGATGAACAGCGCGCTGCGCGGCTTCGCGGGCGACGAACGCACTTGGTTCATCTGGTCGGGGAACGTGGTTCTCGCCCTGTTTGTGGCGACGCTCGCGTTCGTGTTCCGCAAGTGGAGCGTGAAGCTGAAGTTCTTCCGCGACTGGGGCCGGGCGCCCCGCGGCATGGTGGACTCGTGCTGGTCCGAGATCCAACTCCTCAACAAGAAGGTGCTGAGCGGCGCGTACGCGAACGACGCCGAGATCCTGGTCGCCGCAGACGAAGTGCTGCGCCGCTTCCATGTCGAGAAGATCCAGCGCGCGGAGATCCGCACGGCCGACATCGGCGGCAAAGCGATCCGGTTCGTGCAACTCCGCAAGCGCGAGCCGCTCGGGCGCCTCGAACCGTGGCTCGAGATGCACATGGGCGTCGGCGCCGCGGCCTGCGTCGGCGTCTGGTTCCATGCCGACGGCGTGTTGCGCCACCCGCTCGGGTGGGTACTGCTCGTCGGCTCCGGCGTGCTGCTCGTGACGGGCGTTGTGCTTGCCGTGATGTACCGCCTGCTGCCGCCGAAGCTCGCGAAGGAGGGCGGCGAGATCCCCTTCGAGGAAGCGGGCGTCGCGCGGGAGAACTACGAAGCGTGCATCGCGGGCGTTGCGGGAACGATGTCGCCGGAGTTGCAGGCCGAGGTGCGCGAGATGTTCGCGCGCACGACGTCGTTCGACGACCTGCGGAAACGGAGCGAGGGCGTGCTCGCCCGCGTTGCGATGAAGTACCCCGATCAGGCCGAACTCGTGCGCGACGTGATCGTCATGGCCGGAACGCGCGACTACCTACTCTGGACCACGGCCGCCGCGCGCCGCATCGACTTCCAGCTCCGCCTGTGGCGGTGGGTTCACGTGCCCGTCTCCATCTTCGTCTACTTCGCCATCGCCCTCCACGTGGGCCTGGTGCTCTGGTACTGAAACGATGAGCACAGACCCCAACAGCACGCCGAACGACCGTCGATCGAGCGGTCCGCCCGACGACGAGCGCACCATTCCGATCACGCCCATCGGCCGCGACAGCGACGCCAGCCTGCCGACCCTGGATGCTGAGGAACCAACGCTCGAGCCGTACGAGCCGGAGATGGAGGATCGGACGATCCCCGTCGAGGAGGCTCTCCGCGCGGCCCGGTCGGTGACGCCGCCGCCGCCGCCCGCGCCGACGCCGCCTGCTGCCTCTCCCGTTGCTCCTCCCGTTGCTCCGAGCGCCGCGCCGAGCGCCGCGCCGAAACCGCCGGTTGCGCCGTCTGCGCCCGCGGCGGCTCCGAAACCGCCGATGCCGCCGTCCGCGGCCCCGAAGCCTCCCGGCGCTCCAACACCTCCGATGCCGCCCGGACCGCCCGCAGGGGGACCGAAGCCTCCGTCTCCTCCGAAGCCTCCGGCCCCCCCGAGCGCCAGCCCGAAGCCCCCCGGCGCGCCAACGCCTCCGAAGCCGCCAGGAGTTCCTTCTCCGCCGGTGGGTGGTCCGAAGCCGCCGTCTCCGCCGCTGCCGCCCGCAGGTGGTCCGAAGCCTCCGGCGCCCCCGAGCGCCAGCCCGAAGCCTCCCGGCGCGCCAACGCCTCCCAAGCCGCCCGGAGTTCCTTCTCCGCCCGCAGGTGGACCGAAGCCTCCGACTCCTCCGAGCGCGTCGCCGAAGCCCCCGTCGCCTCCCGGCGCACCGAAGCCACCGTCTCCCCCCGGATCACCGGCCGCGCCGAAGCCGCCCTCGCCTCCCGCACCTCCCGGCGGGGGACCGAAGCCTCCTGCGCCTCCCGGCGCGCCGAAGGTGCCGGGTGTCGCACCGAAGGCCCCGGGCGCGCCGCCGTCGGCTGCGGCGCCGGCGGGACCGAAGGCTCCCGGTCTGGCCCCGCCGGGACCGAAAGCCCCCGGTGCGGCACCGGCGCCGGCCGCAGCGGCAGCGCCCGCCGCACCGCCCGTGGACAAGAACTCGCCCGAGTATCTCGTCTCGCAGATCCCGCTCTTCAAGGGTGTCAGCCCGACGGCCTTCCGCTTCCTCAGGGAAGGTCTCGCCGACGAATCGGTGCAGTTCCGCGTACTCGGGCCGAAGGCCGTCGTGTGCCGTGAAGGCGAGTACACGGCCGACTTCTTCGTGCTGCTCTCCGGCATGGTCGGCGTCTACAAGCAGACCGAAGGCGGCCCGAAGTACCTGACGTCGCTCACGGGCGGCACGTGGTTCGGCGAGATGAGTTGCATGTCGAACGCGCCGCGCGCGGCCACCGTGATCGCCGAGGCCGACACCGTGGTGCTCTCGATCCCGCGGCACACGTTCATGCGGCTCTATGCCGACAAGGCGAGCGCCGGCTTCAAGAAGACGATCGACGACCAGTACCGCGATCGGGCGCTGCAGAGCCACCTCGCCGGAGTGTCGCTCTTCCGCGGCATCCGCGACCGCGTGCTGAAGCAGATCGCCGACGTTGCCGAACTGGTCGTGGCCGAGAAGGGCTCCGAGGTGATCCGCGAGGGCGGCGTCGGCGACGCCTTCTTCCTGGTCCGCACGGGCCACGCGAAGGTCACGAAGTCCGCCGAAGGCCGCGAGGAGATCCTCGCGTGGGTCTGCGAGAACTCGTTCTTCGGCGAGGTCGCGCTCCTCACGGACCAGCCGCGCCGCTCGACGGTGACCGCCGTGGACCGCATGGACCTCGTGCGCATCCCGAAGGAGCCGTTCCTCGCGCTGCTCGCGGAGCACGCCGACGTCAAGGCGACCGTCACGGATCGTCTCCAGCGCATCTTCGACACGGAGTTCCTCACGGAGGACGAGGCCGCGGCCCGCGGGCGCGCGCGGGAGATCGGCGCCGAGCACGAGGTCGTGAAGGCCGGCGAGGCGCTCGTCATCGACATGAGCAAGTGCACGCGCTGCAACATGTGCGTGACGGGCTGCATCGAGGCGCACGAGGATCGCATCCCGCGCATCGGCAAGCGCGGCCTCTCCTACGGCGAACTGCTGCTCACGTCGTCTTGCTACAACTGCCAGGTCCCCGACTGCATGCTGGCCTGCAAGTTCGGTGCGATCCGTCGCGACCGTCGCGGTCAGGTGAACATCGACCCGCTCGCGTGTACCGGGTGCTCGCTCTGCGAGCCGGCCTGCCCCTACGGCACGATCCACATGCAGTCGCTCGTCGGCGTGACGGGCGTGGAAGTGATCGCGTCTCCGATGCGGCAACTGCTCTCGACGATCCCCGTGATCGGCGGGATCTTCAAGGCGAAGAAGCCGGAGCCGGCTCCCGCGACCGCGGAGAAGAAGGACGAGCCGAAGGGGCCGAAGGCCCGCGCGGTGAAGTGCGACCTCTGCGCCGGACGCGGCGACATGGCGTGCATCTACAACTGCCCGTGCGGCGCGATCGAGCGCATCGACCCCACGATCCTTCTGGGGGGCACGTAGTCATGGCGGCACCCCACTTCGTCGTGACCTGGAAGTTCGAGAAGAAGGCGAACCGCGACCGTCCGGAGCAGACGATCGAGCGGTCGCGGGTGACGCTCGGCTCGCGGCCGACGGCCGATCTCCACGTGGCGGACCGACTCGTGCCGCTCGAGGCGCTGGAGTTCGTGTTCGACGGGCGCCGCCTGCAACTCGAGGTGAAGCACAGCCTCGCGGGCGTGTTCGTGAACGGCGCGCCCGTCGAAGGTGCGGGGCCGGTTCCTCACGGCGCGACAGTGCAGGTCGGACACGCGATCGTTGACGTGTCGATCGACGAGGCGAACAGCGCCTGCAAACTGGCGATCGGCGAGAAGTACCTGACGGCCACAGTCGCCGGGTTGGCGAAGAAGGCCGCGACGCCCTTCGCGCTCGAAGACGACAGCCCGCAGGAGCAGCGGTGGGGCAAGTCGCACGTGCTCAGCCGCTGGAACTGGATCGCAGCGTTCGCGGGCCTGCTTCTCTTGGCGTCGTTCCCTCTCGCGAAGGACACCGAAGCCGTCAACCGCGGGCCGCTCCTCGCGGCGCATGCGCTGGGCGCGGATGCGAAGACCGGGCCCGGAGCCGCGAAGCGTCCGACGGAGTGCTCCGACTGCCACTCGCCGTTCGCATCGAACTACGCCGCCGCCTGCGCGAAGTGCCACGAGGCGTTCGACTCGGCGAAGCACCACCCGTACGCTCGCGCCGCCGAGACGACCTGCCAGGGTTGCCATCCCGAGCACCGGGGCGCCGACGCAGACGTGATGCCGCCGACCGATCTCGTCGCCGGCGGATGGCAGCGGACGTGTGCAACGTGCCACGCGGGCGACGACTTCGAGAAGCGGGCGACCGACGCCGCCGCCGCGCCCGATCTCGCGTCGAAGGCGCGCGACCACGCCGACGCTCCGGTGCAGCGTTGGCTCCATGTGGACGGTTTCTCGCACGCCGACCACCGCGTCGCGAAGCCGCGCCGTGCGTCGCTCGTCGGCGGAGCGAAGCGCCCCGACGGTGACGTGCCGCTGCCGTGCGCGAAGTGCCACGCGAAGCGCGGGTCGGGCGACGTTCCCGGTGCTGCCGCGTCGTCGGACTTCGCACTCGTCGCCTACACGAAGTGTCTCGAGTGTCACGCGGAGTGGCGCGTGGACGTCCACGGCCGCGAGCAGGGCGGCGTCCACTGCTTCCAGTGCCACGCGAAGACCGACGACGTCTCGAAGATCGCGAAGGACATCCGCACGACCGAGATCCCGGTGTCGGGCTCGCTGTACGACGTGATGCCGCGGAAGCACGACTTCGCGAAGGACGACTGCCGCTCCTGCCACGTCGAGACGAAGACCGCGGTGCAGACCGCGAAGCCCGAGAAGAAGGCGTTCCGTCACGATCACCACCTGCGCACCGTGGACCCCGGCAAGGGGGGCGGACTCGCACTCGCGGCGTCGTGCATCGCCTGTCATCACGCCGTCGCCGAGAGTTCCTCGCTCGCCGGACTCGGGTCTGCGCTCGCCGCGGCGACGCTCGACTCCTGCAAGGACTGTCACGTCGAGGGCGCGCCGAAACCCGTTGCGGGCACCGGCACGCGCACGGTGGTGGACATGTTCCACTCGGTACACACCGTCGAGCCGGGTACGTCCGGCGGCGGCACGCTCCGCGCGCTGTCGGGCCGGGAGACGCTCGCGCAGGGCTGCGTCTCGTGCCACGTCCCCGCTGCGGGAGACGCGCCGATGAAGCTGCGCGAAGGCACGGCCGACTGCTCAGCGTGTCACAAGGGCCACGAGAGCCTCGGTGGCGGCAAGTGCGCCCTCTGCCATGTGGACCGCGCGTCCGCTGCCAACCGCGATGCGAAGGATGCGCTCGTCTACCGCTTCAACGAAGCCGGGATCTTCGCCCGCGAGAAGGCGGTGGTGAAGACCACCGCGCCGGTGCATCGCTTCGAGCACTTCAGCCGCGGCCACACGAAGGACGCTGCCGACGCGAGCGGCGCGGGTTGCGCCAAGTGCCACGATCCCAAGGCCGTGGACGCCGCGCAGCGCGTGGTGGACGTAGCGTGGCCGGGCCCGCTCGACCCGTCGTGCCTCGCGTGTCACGTCCGCGAGCGCTACCACCGCTGAGCTGCACAGCCGAACGAGCGGATCTCTCGCTTCGTTGAGCGTTCAGACCCCGACGCCGTCGCGGCAGTCGTCGCAGATTCCGTGCGTCACACCGAGGCGGGCGGAGTCGGGGAGCAGGTGGCCGATGGGGAGCGTGCGGCCGTCCGGCGTCCGCATGGTGAGGCACCAAGCGCAGATTCTGATTCGGTCGTGGTCGGCGAGGCGCTCGATCTGCGGCGGGCGGGGCACGCCCGGGTCGTCGTAGATCTGCGCGATCGCCGCGAGTGCGCGGCGGTGGTCCGCGACGTAGCGCGTCCGGTGCCGGGCGAGCATCGCTCGTTCCTGCTCGGCGGTGCGAGACAACTCCTCGACGCTCGACACGCACTCCCGGATCTCCTCGACGCGGCGCACGAGGAGTTCCGACGCCGTCTCGAAGAAAAGCGCCGCCGTGGGGTGTTCGCCGAGCGCGACGCCGACGCCGGTCGCGATCGCGAGGAGCGACGAGACGCCGTGGCGCGCTGCGTGCGGCGACGTGATGGCCACATGCAACTCCATCGCGGTGCCGATGGCTGAACGCGGCCCGCCTGCCGCTGCCGCGCTCCTCACGAGCAGGTCGGTGGCGGTCAGCCAGCGGCGCGTGCCGACGGGCTGAGCACTCGACGCCGGGAGCGCGATCGCGGCTGCGTCTGCGGGGCGGCCGGAGGCGACGGCAATCTGCGCCTCGAGCATCGCACCGTCGAACGCGTCGTCGGTCTCGGGTGAAGCCGGCGGTCCCGCGGTGACGATCTGGGCGTGCTGCAGCCGAGCGCCGTCCCAGTCGCGATGTCCCATGCGGATCGCTCGCAGTGCGGTGTGCACCGCGCGAAGCGCCGGCCCGTGATGGCACGCGTCGAGGTCGGGCAGGAGCCGCAGCATCGAGTCCGCCTGCGCTTCGAGAGCGCTCCACTCTTCGAGCCGTTCGAGCGCCCACATCATCCTGGCGCGCGCGACCGCGATCCCGAGCGGCGCGTCTTGCGCCGTCGCGACGTCGAGTGCGCACCTCGCCAGGACGAGCGTCTCGAACTCCCGTTGCGACGACTGGTACACGAGCGCCAGATCGTTCAGGACGCCGATCTCGCGGGGGCTGCCGGACCGCCGGTGTCTCGCGAGCAGACTGCGCAGGTGACGCTCGGCCGTCGTGACCTCGCCCCGGCGCAGCGGGAACTGGAAGAGCACCACCTCGGCGATCTCGCGGACGTTGGGCTCGATCGCCGTTGCAGCCGCCCGCTTCACCAGGTCCTCGAGTCGCGGATCGATGGCGCGCCCCTGCGTGAGAAGCCACCCGACGCGCGTGCAGCCGTCGAGGTTCGCCGGATCGATTGCGTCCGCGTGCGCGGCGTACGCGTCCATCGCGACGGCGCGTGCGCCGGCGTCGCCGTCGCGGAGGCGATCCGCCGCCGCGAGCGCGGCTTCATGGCTGGCAGGGTTGGAGGTCATCATGTGAGGCGCTGCAGGCTTCCGCAGAGGTGGGGTCACAGCCCGGCGCGCTCCTTCTGCGCCAGACCGAGGCCGACGACGTCTGGCCAGTTCATCGGCCTCCAGGGGCGCCGCGCTGGAGGCGTGAGCGACGGGGCCGCGCATCATCCGAGGCGGCGAGCGCACCTTCGGCCTGTACCCTCAGCCCGTGACCTTCCCATGGATGCTGGAGGTGGCGGGCGTCCGAATCGCGGCGCACACGCTGTTCGAGGCGGCGGGCTACGCCGTCGGGTTCCAGGCGTTCCGAGCGCTGCGCAAGCGTCGCGGTGACGTCGTGGACGGCACCGCGCGATGGACCGTGCTCGCGGCCGCGGCAGTCGGCGCGGCGCTCGGGTCGAAGCTGCTCTTCTGGCTCGACGATCCGGCCGCGACGTGGGCCCACCGGGCCGACCTGCCGTGGCTTCTCGGCGGGAAGACGATCGTGGGCGGCATCCTCGGCGGATGGGCGGCGGTCGAGTGGATCAAGGGTCGCACCGGCGTGACCACGCGCACCGGCGACCTGTTCGCCGCGCCGCTCTGCATCGGCATCGCGGTCGGACGCATCGGCTGCTTCAGCGGCGGCCTCGCGGACCACACGTACGGGCTGCCATCGGAACTCCCGTGGGCCGTGGACTTCGGCGACGGCGTGCCGCGTCACCCGACGCAACTCTACGAGGCCGCGTTCGTGCTGGCCCTCGCGGTGCCGCTCGCGCGGTGGACGCTGCGCCGCGGGTCGATCGGCCCGGACGGCGCCGTGTTCCGGGCGTTCGTCGCCACCTACTGCGCGTGGCGGATCGCCATCGAGTTCCTGAAGCCGCGCGCGCCGACGCTCGGGCTCACCGGCATCCAGTGGGCGTGTGTCGCAGCGATCGCGGTCGTCGTGGCAACATGGAAGCCGCGCGCGAGCGCGCCGTCGGAGACGAGTCCGAAGGTCCACCCCGAGGTCCAAGATGGCTGAGCGTGTGCGGCCGTATCTCTACTACGACGTCGCGATCTCGATCTGCGACGTCTGCTTCCGCAAGGTCGAAGGCAAGATCGTCTTCGAAGACGGCAAGGTGCTGCTGATGAAGCGCTGCCGCGAGCACGGCGCTCGCACGGTGCTCCTCGCGGACGACGTGGACTACTGGCGCCGCGCCCGCGAGGTGTTCCTGAAGCCGTCGGAGATGCCGGTGCGGTTCAACACGCCGGTGCGATGGGGATGCCCGTACGACTGCGGGCTCTGCGCCGACCACGAGCAGCACTCGTGCCTCACGCTGATCGAGATCTGCGACGACTGCAACCTGGCCTGCCCGATCTGCTACGCCGCGAGCGGGCCGCACCGGAAGAACCTGCGCCCGCTCGCGCAGGTCGAGCGGATGCTCGACGCCGTCGTGCGGAACGAGGGCGAGCCCGACGTCGTGCAGATCTCCGGCGGCGAGCCGACCGTCCACCCCGAGTTCTTCGAGATCCTCGACGCCGCGAAGCGCCGCCCGATCCGTCACCTGATGGTGAACTCGAACGGCATCCGCATGGCGAACGACCCCGAGTTCGTCAAGCGACTCGCGAGCTACATGCCGGGCTTCGAGGTCTATCTCCAGTTCGACTCGCTCGAGCGCGAGCCGCAGATGCGCCTCCGCGGCGCCGACCTGCGCGACATCCGCCGCCGCGCCCTCGAGAACCTCGACCGCGCGGGCATCTCGACCACGCTCGTCGTCACGCTGCAGAAGGGTCTGAACGACTCCGAGTGCGGCGCGATCATCGACCACGCGCTCCAGTGGAAGTGCGTCCGCGGCGTTACCTTCCAGCCGATCCAGGACGCCGGCCGCGCCGAGGGGTTCGACCCTGCGAAGGACCGACTCACGCTGTCGGAGGTGCGCCGCGCGATCCTGTCGCAGTCGAGCGTCTTCCGGCCCGAGGACGTGCTGCCGGTGCCGTGCCACCCGGACTGCCTCGCGATGGCGTACGCGCTGAAGGTCGGCGGGAAGGTCACGCCGCTCACCGGCCTGATCGACCCGCAGGTGCTCATCGAGGGCGGGCGCAACACGATCGTGTTCGAGAAGGAGGCCGCGATCCGCGGCGCCATCTTCAAGGCGTTCTCGACGAACCACTCGCCCGAGTCCGCGGCGGCGAGCCTGAAGGACCTGCTCTGCTGCCTCCCGAAAATCGCCCTCGCCGGCGGCCTCTCGTACGAGAACGTCTTCCGCGTGCTCATCGTCCAGTTCCTCGACGCGCACAGCTTCGACGTCCGCTCGGTGAAGAAGACCTGCATCCACATCGTCCACCCCGACGACGGCCGCCTCATCCCGTTCGACACGTACAACCTGTTCTACCGCGACGACCTCGAGCGCACGCGCCTCGCGCCGCTCCGCGCGGAGGTGGAGAGACGATGACGCAGCCGGACGTCCCCGAACCGACCCGCAGCGGGGTGAACCCCGTGCGATGGCAGCAGGTGCTCGCCGGATTCGGCATCGCGATGGCCGTGATGTGGGGCATCCGCATCGTCCTCTGGGTACTCGTCGCATGCTTCGCGGGCGACGGCGAGTACGCGGCGCTCATGCCGAGCATCGTGGCGTGGTTCGTGCCGATCCCGGTGCTCGTCGGGCTGATCTGGTGGAACGCCCGCCGCGGCCGAGAGGGCCGGGCCATCGGGATGGCGATCTACGCGGGCCTCGCGGCCCTCGTGCTGACGGCGTGCTTCTCGACGATGGCGCTGTGATGAGCGACTCGCCGCCGCCGGGCGGTGGTTCCGTCCCGCCGCCCGCGCGGCCGGAGCGACTCGGCGCGCGACTGCTTCGATCGGCCGGGCTGGGCGCGGGGTGCGCGACCGGCGCGGCGCTCGCGGCCATCGCGCTCTTCATCGCGTTCAGTCTTCCCGTCGAGGAGGGCTGGATGGGACTCGAGCGCAACGTCTCGTGGGCCTGGGTGGCGAGCGTCGCCGCGGGTCTGCTCGTCCTCGTGTGGGCCGTGCGCTCGCGGCGTCGCGACTTCGCCATAGGACTCGCGATCGTGGTTTCGGTCGCCGGGCTCCTTGCAACCGCCTGCTTCTCCGGATGAGGGTGAGCCCGTGAACGAACCGACACCGCCGTGTTCTGTTGGGCATGCTCCTCGGCGCGGGGCTCTGCTTCGGCAGCGTCTTCGCGATGGCCGGGCTCGCGTGGGCGATCACGTTACTCGTCGGCGAGACGGTGCTCGCTTCGTGGGCGCTCGGCGTGGGCAGCTTGGTCGCCCCGGTCGTCCCGGTCGCGGCGCTGGTCTGGTCCATCCGCCGCGCCGTCCGCACCCGTCGGAAGGGCGTCGCGATCGGCATGGCCCTGTTCGCAGGACTCGCGGTGCTGCTGGCGGTCGCGTGCGCGGGGCTCGTGTTCGCCCTCAGGTAGGCGATGCGACGCATGCGCGCCCCGGACGGTCTTCACGCTCGCTTCTCTTCGGCGCGCGAGGGGCCTGCGGTGGGGCGCCGATGGGTAGCGAAGGCGAACACCGTCCGCGTCTGGCAACCTGCGGCTCGCGGGTCTTCGTGCCACGGCTTGCTTCGTCGGACGAGCAGTACCCTGTGACCGAGCCGACGCAACACTTCGACGATCCGGCAGTCGGCCTGCCGCCTACGCCCGTTCCGCCGCCGCGCAAGGCGGGTCGCGACCCGGAGGTGGAGCCGGGGCTCGTCCTGTTCGGAATGCTCCTCGGCGGGGCGGTCTCCGTCGCGGCGTCGGTCGTGTCGGGCGCAGTCGTATGGGTGTGGGGGATCGCGGCCGAGCGCGGCCGCATGTTCCCCGGGCCGTCGATTCAGGTGGTCGTCTGCACCTGCGTGTGGCTCGCACCGGCTGCGGCCCTCGCCTGGGCCATCCATCGCGCCGCCCGCACCGAGCGGAAGGCCCTCGCCATCGGCATGGCCTTCTTCGAGGCACTCGCAGTCCTGCTGGCCGTCGCGTGCGCAGGAGTCCTGGTCGCCCGGTAGTAGGTCGGCGCGAACGGAACTCAGCGGCGCTCGGCGACGAACCTCGCGTATCCGTCGCGCCATGACGTGCGACCGGGGAGGAGCACGCGGACCTGGCAGCGCTGGCCGGCGGGGCGGAGGAAGACGAGGCCGTCGATCTCGCCCCAGGTCCCGGACGAGAGCGAGACGCGCCACTTGCGGTCGAGCGTGCCGTCAGCGCGGAGGTCCCACGCCTGGTTCTCGGACTCCTCCTGCCACGTGCCGACGAGATCGGCGCGAGGCACGGCACCGTCGGGGAGGTCGTCGGTGACGCGGGTGAAGGAGAGCCAGGCGGCCGGTTCGTCCGTCTCCGACTCAACCTCGACGCAGTCGATCCGGTGGACTTCGTACAGCGACAGGTCGCCACCGAGCCGGTCGGCCCAGTCGTGGTCGATCCGACGCAACAGGCGGTTCCATGCGGTCTCGGGGCGGAACACGGTCGGCGGCAACTCGCGAGTTGAGAGGACATAGACCTGCTCGAGTCCGGACACCACAGGGCCACCGCGGTCGGCGTAGATTCCCGGTTCGACGTCTTCGCCGTAGTTCGGGAAGTCGGACGCCGGGCGCCACGCCCAGAACCGGAGCGGCGGATCCGGATAGGTCGGCGGGATCGCGGAGACGGCGACGCCCCCGACGGCGATCGCCGCGCAGCACGCGAGAACGACGAGGACGCGACGTCGCTTCGGGGTCACGTCAGGAGGATACAGCAGGTGGCGCCTGCGGTTCGTTCGGAGTCCCGACTTCAGTCGGACGTCGCTCGGGTCACGGCGCGTGCGCCGGTGGATGCGTCGCTCGAGTGGCGACGTGTGCGGCGCTCAGCGAGCGCGGGGTCACCACGAGATGCCACCTCCGGCTGAAAGCCCATCGCCGACCGGTGAACGGCTCGCAGCCTCGATTCCGGCGCCCCGAAGGGGCAGCGTAACTCCAGCCCAGGGCAACGCCCTGGGTTTGAGTTGCCCTCCTCGCCGAGCCCTGTAGGGGCGACTGAACCGCGCGAGTGCGACCTCGGCCGACGCGCCTGCGCGGACCGCGTGCGATCCAGCATTCCTCTGGGATTGAGCCGCCCCTACAGGGCTCGGGATTCACCATCCCGAAATCCCAGGGCGTTGCCCTGGGCTTGAGTTCCTCTGCCCCTTCGGGGCGAACGAAGTCGGTTGCCTGTCGCTCCCCCCGGGCAGCCAGACCCCCGTTATCCAGACGGCCATGCGGCTAAAGCCGGTACCCCGAACGAACGAACGAACGCGCCTTCGCTCAGGGGACGGCGTTCGCTTTCAACTTCCCTGCGACGCGCGTTGGCGAAACAGCGATCGCTGAAGGGAAGTTGAAAGCGAAGGCCGTCCCCGTACGCCGTGTTGAGAGCGCGCAGCGCTCTCATTTCGGGTCGAGGGCCTTCGTCTTCGGCTTGTCCGACACGCGGAAGAGCTTGCCGTCGCGGATGTAGAGGCGGCGGGACTCCTCGCCGTTCAAGGGGCGCGATCCGATGCGGCCGAAGACGGTGAGCTGGTTGCCGCTCTCGTCCACGCCGCGGTCGCGGTCGAGGGGCTTCGACAGGGCCTTCGCCGGAGTCGGGGTCGGGAAGGTCGAGATGAGGACCGGCTTCGGGCGCGGGCTGAAACCGGCGAACTGCGGGACGGTCTCGGGCGACGTGAGCTGCACGACGCGGAGGCCGTTCACGCCGTCGGCCACGTACGCGAAGAGCGAGGTGTTCGTGATCGCGATGCGCGTCATCCGCACGTCGTTCATCTTCCCGTCGGCGTCGAAGACCTGATCGATCTTCGGCTTCTCCGGGTTCTCGACGTCCACGATCACGAGGCCCTTCTTGCCGGCGGAGACGTAGGCGTACGTGCGGGCCACGAAGACGTCGTTCGCCTGCTCCAGCGCGATGCGGGCGCCAGGGACGACCACGGCCTTCGCCGGGTCGGTGACGTCCACGACGGCGAGGCCCTTGGCGTCGGTGACGAACGCATAACGGAACTGCACCGCGATCGACGTGATGCCCTGGAGCTCGGGGATCACCTTCACGACCTTCGGCTTCATGTCGGTGAGCGAGATCGCGGACAGGTCGAGAACGACGAGCCCCTGCTTCGCCCCGACGTACGCGTAGTTGCCGGCGATCGTGATCGACTCGGCACCGTCGAGGACGCCGTCCGGGTTGAAGACCACGGTGCGATCGAGGAAGTTGTTCGTCGGGTCGCCGTCGAGGAGCGTCGCGGCGAGGACCATGACGAGGCCCTCTTCGCGGTCGGCCACGTAGAGGAACGCGTAGAGCAGGTGGATCGGGCCTTCCTCGTTCTCCGCGCGGTGGGGGCGCGTCGGGTCCACGCCGAGCGTGGTCGGGCTGGCGACGGCGCGGGCGTCCTTCGTGTGGACGTAGAACTTCTGGCCGAGCGGCGAGTTGAGCGACGTGGTCATGCGCTCGCTGAAGCCCTTGTTGTCCACGTTCGAGACGTCGTAGATCTCGAGGCCGCCCTCGCCCTCGGCGGCGTAGAGGTACTCGCCGCGGAGCTGGATCGAGCGCGTGTCTTCACCGTGGTGGTGGTAGGCCTCGCCGAGTACGCGGCCGCCATCGACGAACGCCTTGAAGCGCTCGGGGAACGCGTCGCGGTGGAGCGTGGAACCGATCACGGCCTGCGGCTCGTCGCGCTCGGTCACGGTGACCGCGTAGAAGCCGCCGTCGCCGGCGCCGACGTAGCAGATGCGTCCCATGAAGCCCGTGAAGTTGGTGCCCTGCGTGAGCAGGTGGGCGATGAGCGCGTTGTTGTCGTTCTGCTCGGAGAGGTGGCAGTCGGTGCAGGTCTTCGTCTCGGTGCGGCGCACGGTGTGCGGCACGTACGGCGAGAACGCCTGACCCGAGAAGCCCTCCGCGCTGATCGTCTGCTGCTGGGAGTACAGCCACTCGCGGTTCTGGTTCTGCGAGCCGACGATGATCGGGCAGGCCGGCCGCACGGGGCTGATCTTGTTCCCGGTGACGGTTCCGTCGATGCCGATCATGTATGTTTCGTCGCGCATCGATTGATAGTTGTACTGCGTCCAGTTGCGCGAGGTGCCGCCCTCGTAGTGGCGGATCTCCTTGCGGCTGTTGGCTTTCATCGAGAGGTGGCAGCCGAAGCACGACGTGGTCCACGACGTGTGGCACGTCTGGCACGTGATGCGGTCGTTCGAGTGCGCGAGTTCCATCTCGCCGACGGTGCCGTCGCCCCAGGTCTGGCCGTCCTTCTTCACGGTCTTCGCCCAGCGCGCCTTCTCGTTGTAGACGGGGCGCTTCCGGCCGGTGTCCTGGCCCTCGAAGTACTGCTTGCCCGCGTTTGCCGGGTCGATCGAGTCGGCCACCTGCGGCACGGCCCACAGCACGTCCTTGTCCATCTGCGACTGCTGGTAGATCACACCGCGGCGGCTGATGAACCGAGCGCCGAAGGGTGTCATCGACTGCGTCAGGTCGTTCCCGCCGACCACGCCCGACGTGATGAGCGTGGCGCGCGCCTTGTACGTGCCGTGGCAGTCCACGCACATGATCTCGGTCGCCGCGCGCGGCTCCTGGTGGAGCTTGCCCGTGCCGTGGACGTCCTGCGTGAAGTGGCAATCGACGCAGTGCATCCCGCGCTCGAGGTGGATGTCTTTCAGGTGGACGGTCTTCTCCCACTTCTTCGGGTCGTCGGGCGAGACGATCTGGTCGTTCGCGTCGAGCATGTTGCCCTTGCGATCCTTCTTCCAGACCTTGCGGTAGAGCCAGCCGTGGCCGTGGTAGTCCGAGAACTGCACGTTCCGGAGCTCACCGTTCTTCGACGTGATGTCGGCCAGGAACTCGGGGTCTCCCCACTTGCCGCGGAGCGCCGAGCCCTCGGGGTTCAGCTCCTGCGTGTCGTAGACCTCTTGGTGCGACTGGTCCTCGCGGCCGTGATAGAGGCCCGCGGCGTCGGTCTCGTTGTCGTACCAGAGGTCGCCGTAGTACGTGGTGACCATGTTCGTGCCGGGGTGCATGTGGCAGACGATGCACTGGCTCGACGGGATCGAGCGGGTCATCGTGTGGGTGATCGGGTGGCCCGACTCGTTCTTCGGGATCGACTTGTCCTTCGACTGCGAGAGGCCGCGGTTGCCGAACTTCGCCCACGGGCCCGAGTGGTCGGGGTCGCGGTCGTTCGCGTAGACCATGTGGCACGCGGTGCAACCGGAGTGGCGGTAGTCGCCGGGGTGGTCGTTCGAGCCGGGCATCCACAGGATCGGGTCGAGGAGGCGCGTCTTCGTGATGCCGAGGTAGACCGGGTCGGTGCGGAGTTGCGTGCCGGGGCCGCGGAACGAGAGACGGCGCGCGGGCAGGCCCGGGTCTTCGTCCTTGTTGGGGTTCGCGAGCTCGAGGGGCTTCGTCGTGCCGCGTTCGAACACGCGGAGGATGTTGCCCATCTGCGAGATGTTGTAGCGCGGGAGCGGATCGAGATACGCGAGCACGCCCTTCGTCTTGATCTCGTCGTCGGTCGGCGCGGGAACGGTCTGCATGCGCGCGGGCATGCCGTTCTCGTCGTACGCCTCGCCGAAGTGCGGGCGCTTCAGCGGGAAGCTGCCGTTGTTGTAGAGCGCTGCGCCCCAGAGCATCGCCCCGTGGGTCATCATGCTCTTCTTCGACGCGTACGCCTCGTTGGCGTGGCACGGGCCGCACGTCGAGTCCACGACGCGCAGGTCGCCCGGGTTGACGAAGCGAACGTACTCGTACGGCAGCGCCATCCACTCGGCGTCCTGACGGATGGCCGCGGTCTTCGCGGTCATCTCCGGGTCCGGCGGCAGCACGTGCGCGTCGTTCTTCGCGGTCGCGAGGCCGTCGCCGCCGTGGCAGTCCACGCAGCCGATCTGCACGGTCTGCCGCGCGTGTGCCGGCTCGACGCCCTCGTGACATCCGGAGGCGAGGCAGCCCTTGCTCTTCGCGTCGTACTCGGCCGACGCCTTCGCCATGCGCGACGCGAGGTCGGGCCCACGATCCTCGGCTTGCGAGGCGACCCGGGCGGCGGCGCGGTGGCTGTCCCAAACCGATCCGGGGGGCGCGAGATCAGGCGGTCCGTCGGACGACGCGAGGCACCCTGCGAGGAGTGCGGAGCCCGCGAAGCAGAGGAGCGAGCCGCGGAGGAGGTTCTTGCGGTTCATGGGGTTCACCAGGTGAGGACGAGTTCGAGGAAGCCCGCGTAGAGCGTGTCGTCGGTGTAGATGTCCTCGAACCCTCGGCTCGGGAGCAGCGCCGAAACGCCGGTCTTGACGATCACGTTGTCGGTGAGGAGCGGGCGCCAGATCACGCCGGCCGAGAGGTCCCACCCGATCGCGCGGTGGAGTTTCCCCTGGCCGAGCACGTACTCGAGCGACGCGGTGTCGTCGAACCAGAGGTGCGATGCGTTCGCGATGAGTTTCATCTTCGGCGTGAGCTGGGCGTCCCAGCCGGCGCCGAGCAGCAGCAGGCCCGGGTTGACGAACGCCGGGCTGCCCTCGAGCTTGCTCGATCGCAGCGTGTTGTAGAGGCTGCCGCCCTGCACGAGTCCGACGCCGGTGCCCGCGAGGCCGATGCCCTGCCGGTTCCAGAAGCCGAACTCGCCTCCGGCGAAGTTCTCGTTGTCGAAGATGGCGTCGAAGCCCTTCGCGGTGCCGTCCTGCGGCTTGTCGTCGCCGCTCTGCCAGAGGCCCTGCACGCGGAAGCGCATCCAGTCGCGGTCGATCGACAACTCCAGCGCCGCGAGGTTGCCCTCGACATCGACCTTGCGGCCGGCGATCTCGTCGAAGTCCTGGGTGCCGCTCGCGTGATAGAGCGCCGACGTGACGTTGATGCGGTCGATGTGGCCGTCGTTCGTCCAGCCGAGCCACGTCAGGTTCGACTCGCCGGGCACGAGCGACCCGACGATGCGCGGGCGCACCAGGATATCGTTCTCGTCGTAGTGGACGGACGCGTTCGAGTCGAGGTGGTGGATCGACACCTGCGTCGTGAGGCCGTGACTCCAGTTCGCGTCCTTCCACTTCGGGAGCAGCGCCGCGAGCGCGTCCTGGCGGTAGACGTTCGCGACGTAGACGTTCTGGCCGTTCTTGTGGAGCGTGTTCAGGCCCGAGTTCGTGTCCTTCTCGAGCCGCGGGAACCAGCCAAGGTTCCACTGCCACTTGTTGTCGTCGTAGTTGCCGAAGAACCGCGCGCCGAGCGTGTCGTCGCAGAACATGAACCCGCGGAAGTCGGAGTTGAACTGCTGGATGCCGAGACGCGCCTGGATGACGTCGTACTTGGGGCTGACGGAAGCGATGGTCGTCTCGAAGAACGCCTGCTGGAGCGTGGCGTGGTCGTCGGTGCGCGTGCGCCCGGCGGAGGCGTCGGCGTAGAGCACGCCGTTTTCCTGCGTCGCGACGTAGTTCTTGTTGAAGGCGCCCTTGATGAGCACGCGCCAGTCCACCGGCTTGAACGACGTCTCACCGTGGAAGAGGTCGGCGGTGATGAACAGCGTCTCCTCGATGGCGTGCAGGTGAGAGCTCCCGAAGAACGTGTCGTTGCCTGCGTCGCGCGGGAAGCCGCCCGACGGGATCGGCAGCTTCTTCGTCTCGTACTTGAGGACGGCGCTCGCCTCGAGGGAGAGGAAGAGGTTCTGGGTGCCGGGGAGCGGGTAGTCGCCCTTCAGCACGTTCTGGTGGTACGGATCCCACCAGGCGCCGAGATCCCACGGGGAGTCTGTCATCGAGCCGCGCTCCCACGCCGGGAAGCCGACGCGCCAACGATCCGGGTGGGGGACGATGTCCTCGTACGGAGCGTCGCCGCGGGCGCGTGCGCCCGGATCGTCGCCGGCGTAGCCGAGCGGCAGGAACTTCACCGCCTCGCGGGCGGCGGGACCGAGCCCGCCCGCTCCGGTGTTCACGCCGCCGGCGGTGCCGCCGCCGACCGTGACGCTGTCGCCGTGTCCCAGCGTGTCGATGGTGCCGCCGCCGCTCTTCAACGTGCTCGCGAGCGACTCGGCCGCGACCGGCTGACGGCGGTCGATGTTGCCGTCCACCGGTTGCACCTTGCACCCCGCAGTGACGGGGAGAAGGACGCCGGCGACAAGGAGGAGACGCGTGCTGTTGTGCATGGCGTGGCTCCTCAACGGACCGTGACCGGGCCGGGGTGGCGCGGGAACTTGACGTAGGCGGGGCCGAGCACGAACGGCACGGTCCGGAGTCGCTTCCGGCAGTCGCGGAGGCGTTCGTGGAAGAACGAAAGGCCGACCTGATCCACGCCGCCCGACACGTCGAACATGCCCGGGTCGGCGGGGACGTGCGATTCGAGACGGTCAAGCACGCGCACCAGGCTTCGCTTCAGCGTTGCGCCGTCCACCGCGTCGCAGCGGATCGAGCCGGGTGCCTGGAAGCCCGTCGATGCCGACGTCGCCACGATGTCGTCCTGGTCGATGCCGTCGCCCGAGACGCCGACGGCGCCCGCGAGCACGCCGCCCTTGTAGACGGGCACGCCGCCGGGGAACACGGTGATGCCGTTGCGCAGCGCGAATGACGTCGCGGGGATGCCGCCCGTCAGGAGCCCGACCGTGATGCCGTCCTGCAACTGGAAGAGCGGACCCTGGTACGCGTCCTGCTGGCCCGCCGGGTAGAAGGCCTGCGCGAACGTGCCGATGCCGCGGGCGCTCCACGCGACGCGATCGTCGGAGAAGAACGCCGCAGTGCGCGCCTTCTGCACGGCCACGTCGTACGAGAAGAGCGTCGCGTCCTCTTGATAGCGGAAGGCTCCGAGCACCTCGCCCTGCGTGTCCACGACCGAGATCCAGCACTGCATCCCGAGGCCGATGGGCCGCCGGATCGCACCGCGGGTGACGCTCGCCCGGCGGGCGCCCTGCCAGAGCATCTGCAGGACGTCGTCCTTCGACAGGATGCCGTCGGTGCCGGCGCGGGGCGCGAAGGCGAGCGGCATCTCGCCCGAGTACGAGCGGGCGTCCGGGCCCGCACCGCTCGGCGGGTCGAGCCTCGCCGCTGCGAACCGCGACAGGATCGGCCCCGCGGCGCGCACGGGGTATGACGCGTCGTAGTCGCCGTCCACGCCCGGGACGGCCGGTGCGGCAGACGTGTCCGCGAGGTTCACGGGGCGGGCGAAGGGGAGTCGCACGCCGCCCACGAGGATGCGGGCCGCGCGGATGTCGGGCGGCGCCAGGTACGGGCGGGCCGCGGCGACTGCGATCTGTTCGATGTTCCGGCCGCGTTCGATGTTCGCGTGCGTCAGCCGGTAGTCGTCGGCGCCCCCGCCGCCGAACAGGATGCGGTCGGGGATGCTGATCTGCTTGCCGCCGTCGCCGTCGTCGATGCCGAGTCCGCCGACGCGGCGCCCGCCCTTGAAGAGCCCGATCCCGCCCAGGTCGCCGCGGACGCGCGCCTCGAACCCGGCAGCGGGCCGCGGATACGCGATCTCGTTGACGTCCGACCCGGCGAAGCTCGAGAACTCGACGCCGTAGAGCGGACCGGCCGGCATGAACCGCACGCCGGGCGGGAAGTGGTCCTGGATGATGAACGCGGCCGTGCGCGTGGAGAACGTCTCCTGGTCGCTCGAGAAGTACGAGGCGGTACCCGCTTTCGCAAGGGCGCGGGCCGTGCGTCGCTCGCGGGAGTCGGCCGCGAGCACGTCCGTCAGCATCGAAGCGGGTGCGGGCACGCCGTTCATGTGGAAGACGCCGAGCGCGTTGCCCTCGACGTCGGTGACTGCGATCGAGAGCGCCGGGGTGCCGGGGGTGCGACGGGCGAAGTGCACGCAACGCGAGACGAGATCCCGGACATCTTCGAGCTCGAGCGGGACGCCCTGTGCGCGGGCTTCCCCGGCCCGCGGCGACGCCGCGATGCCTGCACCGAAGGCCAGCACGGCAGCGAACGCAATGGTGACAGCGGTCGCAGGGCCGCGTCGGCTCCGGAGGGGCGTCGCGCGGTTGCTCGGACTACCTGGTGTCATGCCTGTCGTGCCTGTCATGGTTCGCCCGGCTCCCGGAAGTGACAATCTGCGCCGAGGTTCTACCTAGGCCTCGCGGGAGGGACAAGAGTCACTTGGCAGCACCTTCGTGCCGCCGCGAACCACGGCGGGTTGGGCCGGCTGTGCAGACGACGCCGCAGCGACACAATTCGACCGCGCGAGCGGGAGTTGGCGCGGTGCATCCGCCGACGCGATGCGGTTCGGCGGCGGCGTGGCCGACGGAGGCCGGGACGCTCGGGTCCCGGGCCCGGCGGTCAGTCGCGGACGCTGAGGGCTTCGGCTGGGTTCCGCGATGCGACCAGCACGAACAAGTCCTCAGGCAGATCTCGGCACAGGCGCGCGATGGACGGATCGAAAGCCTTCCCGGCGCCTCGCGCGAGCACTGCATGCATGTCGTCGAGCGGCAGCGTGGAGTCCGGGTTCGCGGCGGCCACGGCGGCTTCGGCGACTGCCAGGCAGCGCGACTCCAGCGGGATCGACTGGTCGCGCACGCCCTGGGGGCCCGTCCCGTCCCACCGCTCGTGACGCATCCGCGCGATTCGCGCCGCCGCCCCGAGGCGTTCGAGGGCCCCGAGGCGCTCGACGTCGGCCGTGGAGAGGCGCGCCGCCCAGCGCATCACGTGTGCCTCCGCCTGCGAGAGCGACATCGCATCGGCGAGGGCGCCCACGAGCAACTCGGTGCGGGCGAGATCGGAGAAGTGCTCGGGCGCGGGTTCGGTGAACGTGGACGCCGAAGGGTCGGACTCGAGCATCGTGAGCAGATCGCTGACGGAACGGCGCAGCGTCTCGTCTGTGGAGGCGTCGTGCAACACCACCGGAGGCGACTTCACACAGTCCGAGGCGCCGGCGCGCGAGGCCAGGGCGCGGTCGATCGCCTCGTCGAGGGTGCGAAGGTGGAACGGCTTCGTGATGAAGTCCGCCGCGCCGTGGCGCAGCGCCCGAATCGCATTGTCGGTGGACGCGTTTCCGGTCATCAGGATCACGGGAACGCCCGGGCACGCGGCGTGGACTTCGCGAGTGACCGCGATTCCGTCCATCCCCGGGAGGCCGAGATCCACGAGCAGCAGGTCAAATCGCGAGTCGCGAGCCAAGGCAAAGCCCTGATCGCCGTCGGCGGCGGTCACGCACTCCCAGCGCTTGTCGTTGAAGTACGCCTGAAGCAGACCGACCACGCGTGGGTCGTCGTCCACCACCAGTACTCGGGGGCTTGGCGTCATGTTGGTCGGATTCCGACGGCCACAGGGCCGATGCCGTCCGTATCGGGACTTCGGTTCGGGAATCTGAGCTGCGTCCCGGCTCTCGGAATGAGACGAGCGGGACGACTCGGCGCCGTCGTCCTCCGGTATCGTCCGCTGCTCGTGCCTACCTCGTCGGGAACGCCACCACGAGCGCCACGTCGCGTTCTCCTCGGTCCGGCCCGGCCGCTCTGCTCAGCGGAGGCGCGTCGCGGAGGAACGCGTGCGTCAATCCTGCCCCCGAGTTTCAGGCTGGAGCGCGCTCAGCAACCCAAGGGGAGACCCCTTCAGCGCTCGATCACGAGGCGGAACCCGATGTTCGAACTGCGCGTGTGCGGGTCGAGGGACCACCGAGTGACCGCGCGGCAGTGCGCGGCGGGCAGGTTCCACGCGCCACCGCGCGCGAGAGCCGACCGGCGGTCGGACGGGTCGTCGTCGCGGGTCCACTCGCGCACGTTGCCGGCCAGGTCGCGCGCGCCGTACGGACTCACGTCGGCGGGGAACGTCCCTGCTGGGCGCAGCGCGGCACGATCCGCGCTCGACTGAGCCATGGAGCAGAACGTCGGGTCGAACCGGTCGCCCCAGGGGTGAATGCGACCGTCGCTTCCGCGAGCCGCCTTCTCCCACTGCGCGTCCGACGGCAGGCTCACAACCCGGCTCCCGGCACGCGCTTGCGCGCCGAGCTGGGTGCCGACCCAGGCGGCGTAGGCACTCGCGCTCACCCGGGAGACGCCGACCGCAGGCAGGTCGGGGTGGCCTTGGATGGGCTGGTCGGCGAGTGGCGCGGCGGGACACCACTCGAATCCCTTCGGGCCGCGCTGGAGCAGTTGGCCGTGGCCCGGCGTCCACGGGATGTGCGGCGTGACGGCCTCACGGTCGGTCGTCCAGAGCGCGTCCAGCCAGCGGGAGTACTCGCGCAGCAGCACGGGAAGTCTGCCGATCCAGAACGTCTGCAGCGTGGACTCGACGGTCTGGGGGCGCTCGCCGCACAGGTAGGTGCCGCCCGGCACGACCACGAACCCCTCCGGCGGCGGGTCCAGCACGGCTGCGGCGACCACGAGCGTACGCCGACCGGCGGGGGCGAGCAGGGCGGGCAGGTTCGCGGTCGCCCCCGATGGCGACCGGACCTGGACCAAGTAGCGGCCGTGGGGGAGTCCTTCCCAGATCGCCGGCGACATCTGTGTGGAGATCTCTTCGCGGGCGACGAGCCGCCGGCCCCGTTCGTCGTACTTGAACAGCGTGGCGGTCGCGCCTTCGGTCTCGGTCGCGACCGCGAGCCGGGCGTCTTCGCGCAGGTCGGCCGCGACGGTGCCGTCGTCGTAGAAGCGCACCATCTTCAGCAGCCACTCGGCGGCGGTGAAGTCCTCGCGCGCCAGGGCCTCGCGGTGAAGTCTCAGGTACATTCTCGCCAGCAACTCGCGGCCGGTCGGGTCGTCGGGCTGGTGCGCGAGCGCGCGCGAGGCCAGTTCCACCACGCGCGCGTCGGCTTGGGCAGCTTTCGCGAGCGAGTCCACGGCCCGGTCCTCGAGCGACCACATCTCGGACTTCTCAGCCGCGGTGGCCCACGGCTCGATCCGCTCCAGAAGCGCCTTCGCCTTGCGCTCCGAATCCTCCGCGAGAACGCGCAGTTCCTCGGAACGCTTGGCGACCTGCAACGCGACCCGCAGGAGCGAGTCGGCTTCCGAGCGGCGTGCTTCGCGCTCGCGAGAGCCGTCGAGCCAGGCCTGCAGCTCCTCCGCAAACGCCGCTGCGGTCGCGTGCCGACCGTCCGGCTGGGAAGAGAGCGCGCGCATGGCGGTCTGTTCGAGCGGCTTCGGGATGTCGCGTCCCGGTGCGCGGACCGAAGGGGCACGGATCGCGCACTTGCGCGCCTCCCGGACGACTTCGCTGACGGTCGTGCCCTCGTACGGCGGCTGGAGCGAGAGGATCTCGTAGAGCATTGCGCCCAGCGCGAACACGTCGGTGCGCCGGTCCACGCGGTCCGCGTCGCCCCTGGCCTGCTCGGGCGCCATGTAGAGCGGCGTGCCCTTGAGCTGGCCGTCGAGCGTCGCGTCGAGCAGTGCGGTGGTCCCGGAGCGTTCCTCGGGACGCACCTCGACGCGCTTCGAGAGGCCCCAGTCGAGGATCAGCACCTCCTCGTGGTCCGCGATCGCGATGTTCCCCGGCTTGAGGTCGCGGTGGACGAGCGACTTCGAGTGCGCGTAGTGGAGCGCGTGGGCGATCCGCTGGAGCATCTGGACGAGCCGCGTCAACGTGTACTTCTGAACGGTCCGCTCGTCGCCCCGGCGCAGGTCCTGCAGTACGTCGTGCAGCGTCCGCCCCTGGACCAGTCGCATCGTGAAGTACGGCTCGCCGGTCGTCGTGCTCCCGAGTTCGTAGACGGCCGGGATGCACGCGTGCTCGAGCGATCCCGTGCGCCGCGCCTCGGCGTAGAACTGCCAGACGAGCTGCGAGTTCGCGGCCGACTCCGCGCGGAGCACTTTCATCGCGACCGGGCGCGAGAGGTCGCGGTCCCAGACCTTGTAGACGTGGCCTTGCGAGCCCGACCCGACGAGTTCACCGACGTCGTAGCGCGGGCGCCGATCCACGACCGAGTTCGCTGCGGGGGCGGCGTTCACCGCCGCGGACGGGTCGCCGCCGCCGACGTTCCCCGAGACGGCGTCCTGCTCGGTCCGGCGCATCGCGGCGCTGTCGCCGGGCGCACGGGTCCGGGCGCCGGAACGGCGCGGCCCGCCGCCGCGGCGCGGTGCGCTGTCGCTACGTGAGTCCCTTCCCTTCGGCAAGCACCCTCCTCGCAGGGAAACCGTCTACCCGCCGCTGCGAATCTGAACGCCGGCGGAGCCGATCCTCAGAGCATCTCCCGTGTCCAGCCGCCGCCGCGCGCGAACGCGCAGATACGTCCCGTTGCGGCTGTCGAGGTCCTCCACGGTCACCTTCCCATCGGCCGCGTAGAACCGGGCGTGGCGGCGCGAGAGCCGCGTGTCTGCGGGGAAGTTCAGGTGGCCGTCGGTGCGGCCGAGGATCGTCTTGCCGTGGGGCAGGTCGTGCACCGGGCCGTTCGATCCGTCGCGGCGGAGAAAGACCAGGCGGCCGCAGGGCGATCCGGATGCGCCGCCGAGCACCTGCGCGTCGGGCGCCAACGCCGGGGCCGCAGGCGTGGCCTGGTACGCCGCTGCGATCTCGCCGATGAGCACGACGTCGCCGTCGGCCAGTTCCTCTTCTCCGTCCAGCCGCCGGTAGATCCCAGTCGAGGCCGGGTCGACGTCGAGCCAGAGCCTGCCGTCTGTGACGACGAGCGTGCCTTCGCCGGCGCGTATTCGAGGGTCGCCGGCGAGACCGATCTCGTCGAGGCCGGATCCGATCTTCACCGGGTCGCCGCCGACTTCGATGGCGCGCTTGTCGCCCTCGGGCAACAGCAGGCGGACCAGATACGTGGGCTCCGGCGCGCCACCGCGCACCGCGCGCGGCGACTCGTTCGCGGCGAGCGTGCCGCTCGGGATCCGCGATCCAGGGGCGGTCGCAGCCGGGGGTGTGCGGCCGGGACCGAAGACCTGCTCATCGACGGTGTGTCGAAGTGCGGAGTCATCGAGGTCCGCGGCGGCCGGCGCCGGCCGAGGGGGCGCTTCGGGGGGTGTCGCCGGGCGCGGCGGAACGGGGATGGTCGGCAACTCGAGTTCCACGGCCGCGACCGCGTGGGCGTGCGCCACGGCGGCGTCCTCGACGGGGGCCGTGCGATCCTCGGGCGACACTTCGGCGCTCGGCGCCGCGTCGGCGACCGTCTCGCCGTGCTCGCCGGTCGTCGCCGTGGCAGAGTCCTCGAGCGACGCAGAACGCGGCGGCGGACCGCCCGCCGGCGGCGTCAGGTGCTCTGCCGACGCGCGCGTCGGCCGCGCCGGCTCCGCGCGGGCCGGCGCCGGCGGCGCTGCCATCGGTTGCCCGCATGCGATGCACCGGCCCGTCAATAGGACGTTGACCGTACCGCAGACGTCGCACGTGCTGGATGGAGTCATGGATATGGGACTCTATCGGCAGCCGGGGGCTCGTGTCGCAACCCACGTCTCTCGATCCGCCACGCGAGATGGTCCGGTTCCGGGCGTCCGGGCACCTGGCGCCGGTCCCACACGCGGGAGTTCCTGCCTTTCGAGCTCCCCGGCCCAGATCATGCACCGAGCTCCGCGCCCGGACGACTCCAGGGCGGTGCGTCGATCGGCGGAGGTGCCGCGAGGCGGCTCGTGATGCAAGCGGTGTCTGCGTCACGAGCCGTCGTCCTGCGGACCTTCGTGCAGGATCCAGGCCAGACGGGAGATTGCACCGATGCCGCATCCCATGGGTCCCTTCCGCGACCTGCGCTCGTACCTCGACGCCCTCCGCGCCCGCGGGGACCTCGTCGAGATCACCGCCGAGGTGGACCCGCGCCTCGAGATCGCCGAGATCCACCGACGCGTGATCGCCAAGGGCGGCCCGGCGCTCCTTTTCCGCAACCCGCGCGGCGCCGACTTCCCGCTCGTGACGAACCTCTACGGAACGGCCGAGCGGGTGAACCTCGCGTTCGGCGCGCGTCCGAAGCAGTTCCTCGAACGGGTCGTCGAAGCCGCCGAGACGTTGCTGCCGCCGACGCTCGGGAAGCTCTGGAGTTTCCGCGATCTCGCGGCCCCCGCGCTTCGCGTCGGGATGAAGCGCGTCGGCTCCGGGCCCGTCACCGAGGTCGAAGAGGCGCCGCGCCTCGACCGTCTGCCCGCCCTCACGAGCTGGCACTCCGACGGGGGCCCGTTCTTCACCCTGCCGCTCGTCCTGACGCACCACCCGCACACGCAGAAGCCGAACCTCGGCATGTACCGCATGCAGATCCACGGCCCGGCCGAGACCGGCCTGCACTTCCAGATCCACAAGGGTTGCGGGTTCCACCTCTACGAGGCCGAGAAGGCGGGGCAGGCGCTGCCGGTGACGGTGTTCCTCGGCGGTCCGCCGGCGCTGACCCTCGCCGCCATCGCGCCGCTGCCGGAGGACGTCCCCGAGTTGCTCCTCGCGAGCATGGTCCTCGGCGAGCGCCTGCCGCGCGTCCACGACAAGGGCCCGCATCCGCTCATCGCGAGCGCCGAGTTCGCGTTCGTCGGCGAGGCGCCTCCCGGCGTGCGGCGCGCCGAGGGCCCGTTCGGCGACCACTACGGCTACAACAGCCTCGTCCACGACTACCCCGTCTTCCGCGTGAAGAAGGTCTTCCGCCGGAAGGACGCGATCTTCCCGGCGACCGTCGTCGGCCGCCCGCGCCAGGAGGACTTCCACCTCGGCGATTACCTCCAGGACCTGCTCGCGCCGCTCTTCCCGCTCGTCATGCCGAGCGTGCGGAAGCTCTGGAGCTACGGCGAGACGGGCTTCCACTCGCTCGCCGGGGCGGTCGTCCGGGACCGCTACCCCCGCGAGGCGATCGCGTCGGGGTTCCGCATCCTGGGCGAGGGGCAACTCTCGCTGACGAAGTTCGTGTTGATGACCGACCGCGACGTGGACCTCGCCGACTTCCGGACGACGTTCGAGACCGTGCTCGCCCGTGTGGACTGGAGCCGCGACCTGATCGTCGTCAGCCAGACGTCGCAGGACTCGCTCGACTACACCGGCCCGAAGGTGAACCACGGCAGCAAGGCGATGCTCCTCGGTCTCGGCGACGCCGTCCGCGCGCTGCCCGAGCGCTTCGACTCCGGCGCCCCGCTCCCCGACGGCGTCCGCGCCGCGAAGCCGTTCTGCCGCGGGTGTCTCGTCGTCGCGGGCCGCCCCTACGCCGACGAACCCGGCCAGGCCGCGCGCATCGCCGCGTTCGAGGGCTTCCGCGACTGGCCGCTGATCGTCCTCGTGGACGACGCCGCCGAGGCCACGGCGACGACCGAGTTGTTCCTCTGGACGACCTTCACCCGCATGGAGCCGGCGGGTGACATCCACGGCCGCGCGCAGCACGTCGCGCGGTTCCACGTCGGCCTCGAACCGCCCGTCGTCTTCGACTGCCGCATGAAGCCGTGGTACCCCGAGGTCCTCGAGGTGGACGCGCCGACCCGTGACCTGGTGGACCGACGTTGGAAGGAATACGGTATCCCGGTCTGAAGGAGACCCCTATGACCGGACTGAAAATCGGGATCGCGGTACTCGCCCTGCTCCTCGTCGCCGCGGTGATCTGGGTGGCGACGCGGCGGCCGGAAGTCGTCACGGTCAGGCAGCACGGCACCACGGTCGTCGTCGTACCGCAGCCTGCCCCGCGCTGAGTCACACCTCCGGGTGCGCCGCTGCGAGTCGCTTCGGCGCGGTCCCGCGCCACGCCGCTGCGAGAGCGCGTCGCACCGACGTCTCGTTCGCCGCGGCGAGGCGGACGAGCGTGCAGCCCTGGCGGCCCCATGCGCCGTTGGCCGGGCGATAGACGAGCGGCGCCTCTGCGAGAAGCGCTGCCTGCTCTGCAGGCGACACCTTCACCATGCCCGACGGGTCTTCGTTCGACGTGAGCGACGCGAAGATCTTCCCGCCGACGCGGAAGTCCGGGTGCGCCATGTGAGCCTTCTCCTCCGTGCCGGGGAAGGACAGCGCGAGGCCGCGGAAGTCGTCGGCGTTCACGCGGTCCTCCGCGGGAGTCCGGTGAGCAGGAAGAGCGCGGGCAGCACCGTGAGCGCGGCGAACTGGCCCATGAGCATCGCCAGCGCGTTGAACAGGCCGAACATCACCGTCGGCACGAAGTCCGACACGACCAGCACCACGAATCCCGCGACCATGATCGACGTTGCGATCCAGATGGAGCGGCCGATCGTCGCGTGGCTCCGCGTGACGGCCGCGCGGCGGTCGCCGCCGGTCGCGTCGAGTTCGATGCGGTAGCGCACCGTGTACTGGATGGCCGCGTCGATGCCGACGCCCATCGCGATGGCGGCGATCGTGACGGTGATCAGGTCGAGCGGAACGCCGGTCCATCCCATCACGCCGAGGACGACGACGGCCGGGAGCACCTGCGGGACGAGGACGACGACCGACAGCAGCGCCGCGTGCACGAACGACCGCGCCACGCTCGCGCCCGCCTCGCGCCGCCGCAGGTCCACCGTCGCGAAGAGCGCCAGCAGCATGAGGTAGATCGACGCCACGACCATCGCGAACGTGTCCTTCTGGCTCGCGAGGAGCGACTCGAGCATGTTCGCGTAGAGCAGGAAGACGCCCGTCGCGCGCGGCGCGAGGTCGGTCAGTTCCGGACGCGCGGCGAGGTCCGCACGCATCGCGGCGAGGATGCGTTGCCGGTGGAGCGTCGGCGCCGTCTCGCGGAACCGGACGAGCACGCGCGCAGTCTTGAAGTCGGCGGTCGCGACGTCGCGAAGCAACGGTGCGAGGTCCTTGTTCGCCTCCGCCATGGCGACGACGCGGTCCGGTGTCAGCTTCGAGAGCATCGGCGCCTTCTGCGCCTCCGCGACGATCGTCGCGAGCGACGTCACGCTGCCGACCTCCGGCACGCTCGAAGCCCAGAGCGCGGCGACGCGGATCGCGTCCACGCCCTTCGGCGTCTTGAAGAAGCCGGGCTCGCTCGACGTCAGCACGATGTCCATCGGCGTCGTGCCGCCCATCTCCTTGTCGATGGAATCGAGGCCCTGGTAGACCTCCGTCCGCGGCCAGAAGTAGTCGATGAACTTGTTCTCGACCGTGATCTTCATGCAACCCCAAGCCGCCGCGACGAACAGCACCGCGCCGACGACGACCACCGCGACCGGCGCACCGAGCACCGAGCGCTCGAGCCATCGCACGAGGCCCGACGGCTCCGGCGTCGCCTTCGCCCGAGCGTCTTCGATCGCGCCGAGCGGGCGCGTCGCGGCGGGGAGGAAGAGGAACGCGCACCCGAGGCCGACCGCGAGGCCGATCGTCATCATCAGCCCGAACCACCACACGGGCTTGACTCCGCTCGTGAGCAGCGACGCGAAGCCGGCCATGGTGGTCGTGCACGAGTAGAGGCACGGCAGCCAGATGTCGCGGACCGCGCCGTCGGTGGACTCCGTGTGCGACTCGCCGCTGCCCTGCGCGCGGCGCTCGCGGTAGCGCTCGGCGAAGTACACCGTGTACGGGAGCATCATCACGAACAGCAGCAGCGGCAGGTTTGCGGTGATGACGGTCAGCTTCTGACCGAGGGCGGCCATTGATCCGAGGATCAGAACGACCGGCAGCGTGCACGCGACGATCGGGAGCGTCGTCCACCGGAGCTTCCGGTAGATCGCGGCGAACGCGAGCGTGAACAGCGCGATGCACCCGACGCCGAACCAGTTCACGTCGTGGGTGACGAATTCGATGAGGCTCAGGTTGATGATCGGGAGCCCGGAGAGCCGGATCGGGCCGGTCATCTCGGGCGTCCACTTCGTCGCCAGCGCGCGGATCGCGCCGACCATCTCGCGGCGACGCGCCGACAACTCACCGCGCGCGGACTCGAGCGGTGCCGCGACGGCCGCGGCGCGCGCTTCGTCCTTCGCGACGATCGCAGCCGTCTTCTCGCGGTCGAGGCGCGCGTACTCGGCGGGCTGGTCGAGGTACGCGAGGAAGACGGCGTTCGTGCCGTCGTCGGAGATGAGCGTTCCGCGCGCTACGGCGTGATGCGTCAGCTCGTCCTTCGCCTTCGCGAGGTCCACACCCTTGGACTCGACCGTCCTCCCGGGGATCGGGAGCGGGCTCTGCCGGAGCAGCGGGATCGAGAGGATCGAGACGACCTTCTTGACGTGGGGCGTCTGCTCCAGGTCCGTCTGCACCTTCCGAAGGAGGGCGACGGACTCCGGTGTGAACCAGTCGGTGCGGCGGCAGCACACGATCGCGAACTCGTCGTCCGACGGCCAGAGGAGACGCGACTGGGAGTAGTAGGTCAGGTCGGGGTCGTGCTCGTCGAGGAGGATGCTCGTGCTCGCATCCACGCCGAGGCGCGGGAGGAACGAGCCGAGTGCGGCCGCCGCCGCGAGGAACGCGACCACGATCACGAGCCATGTGCGCCCGACGACGTTCGGAGCCATCGCGGAAGACTACGGCCCGCGCACACCTTCACGGCAGACGGAGTTTCCGCGCGACAGCCTCTCACATCACCCCCGGTGAGTTTCCGATGAAGAGGCACCGAGAGACCGGCAGGCGGTACTCGGAGGAAGCGCCTCTCCATGGCAAGCGACAACCTCATCCGTCTGGCCGAGAGCTGCAGCGCAGTGCGCCGCGCGATCGGTCGCGTACTCCTCACGCCCGAGGGTTCCCCCGAGCGTCTCGAGGCCGAGTCCGCGTACCACGAGGTCCTCCGCGGGATGCTCCGGCACGTCCGCGAGGAAGAGTGCGCGCTCCTGCTCGAGGCGGCGGGCGAACTCGCCTGAACGGACCGAGGCGACGTCTCCGGCTTGCGCCGCGGGCTCACGGCTCGTTCGGCGGCTCGGGTTGACGAATTGCGTGGGACAAAAAATTGTCCCGCCTCGGTAGTCAGTGGATCCAGAGCACAGCGTCGTTGCCGCCGGGGCCTTCTTGCAGGAACGGGAGCACGTCGAGGTCGCCGACGGCCGGGCGCAATGCGTCGCTGAGGTCGAGGCCGCGACCGGGCCGGGCCTTCTGGCCGTAGATCGCCAGCGAGGATCGCGTCCGGGTCGCGACGCCGGCGACGGCCGTCGTCGCCTTCCATCCCCGCGCCTCCAGGATCGCCTTCGCGGACTCCGCGTCGGCTGCGCGGGGTGCCTCGTAGATGATCACGGCCTGACCCGCCGAGTTCGTCCAGCGGGTGCCGGACGCGCACCCGGCGGCGAGCGACGCGAGGGCGCACAGCGCGGTCGCTGTTCTCGTCAGCCGTGCGAATGTGGCGGGTCGTGACATGGGCACGAGCTTATCCGCGCCGGAGGTGCTACCCGCTACCTTGCCGCGATGGCACTCCTCTGGTCGGGCGGGATGGACGGGCGCGTCGTTGAGGTCCGCTCTGCGGGCGCGACGCGGCGCCTGCTCGTGGACGGCGTCTTGCATACGGCATGGAACGCGCGCGCCGGACTGACGGGGGCTGTCTGGGACCCGCTCGGACTCGCGGCGCTCGCTGCGCGTCGGCGTCGATCGGCGCTGCTCCTCGGCGTCGGCGGCGGGGCTGCCATTCACCTGCTCCGGCTGCACGCGGGCGTCGATCGCGTCGTCGCCGTCGAGCGCGAGCCCGTGCTGCTCGGCGTCGCACGGGAGCATTTCGACGTCGCTGCGCCGGGAGTGGACCTCGTCGAAGCCGACGCGGTGGCCTGGGTGGCCGGTCGCGTGGCTGCGCGCAGGGCCGCGCGGATGTCCGGGGGCGCGCGCCCGGCGCGGTTCGACGTCGTCATCGACGACCTCTTTCACGAGGCCGACGGCGAGCCGATCCGCTCCGCGACCGGTACGCGATGGTGGCGCCGCGTCGCGTCGCTCGTCGCACCGGGAGGCGTGCTGATCGCGAACTTCGACGAGCTCGCCACGCTCCGGAGGAGCGGCCTCCTCGACGACGCGCGCGTCGCCTCGAGGTTCCCGTCGGCGCTCCTGTTCTCGTGCCCGGGGTTCACCAACGCGATCGTCGCGCTGACCCGCGACGCCGTCACCGCCGCCGAGTTCCGCGCGCGGCTCGCCGCCGTCCCGTCGCTCGCCGGCTCCGCTGCGCGACGCCTGCTCCGGTTCTCGGCCCGCGACCTGCCGCGCGCCTGACGCTGCAAGATCTCCGTCCGTCGGGGTGCGAGTGTGATTGCAGTCCCGCCCCCCGATGTGCGAGAACGCTTCGCCCGAACCTGAGGAGACCCGTCCATGAAGGCTTCCGACCTGTTCCTGCGCTGCCTCGAGACCGAGGGAATCGAGTTCATCTTCGGCGTGCCCGGCGAAGAGAACGCCGACATCATGATCTCGCTCCTCGACTCGAAGATGCGGTTCATCGTCTGCCGCCACGAGCAGGCTGCGGCGTTCATGGCCGACGTCTACGGGCGACTCACGGGCCGCGTTTCCTGCTGTCTCGGAACGCTCGGACCCGGCGCGACGAACCTGATCACCGGCGTCGGCGACGCCAACATGGACCGAGCGCCCTGCCTCGTCCTCACGGGCCAGGCCGCGACGACGCGGCTCCACAAGGAGTCGCACCAGGCGATGGACCTCGTCGCGCTCTTTCGCCCGACGGTGAAGTGGGGCACGTCGGTGATGCACGCCGACGCGATCCCCGAGATCATCCGCAAGGCGGTCCGCGTCGCCACGACCGACAAGTACGGCGCCACGCACATCGACCTGCCCGAAGACATCGCGAAGATGCCGACGCTCGCCCAGCCGATCCCTCCGCGCGAGGTGGCGCGCAGTGCGCCGAACCCGGACGCCCTGAAGGAAGCGGTCGCCGTCATTCGGAAGGCGAAGTTCCCTGTAATCCTCACGGGCAACGGCACGCTCCGGAACAACGCGTCGGACCAACTCCGCGCGTTCGCCCGGGCGACGGGAATCCCCGTGCTGAACACATTCATGGGCAAGGGCGCGTTCCCGCCGTCCGACCCGCTCTGCCTCTTCACGATCGGCCTCGGCTCGCGCGACTGGCCGGCGGTGTGCGTCGAAGAGGCCGACTGCGTGATCTCCGTGGGCTTCGACATGGTCGAGTACCACCCGAAGGCTTGGAACAAGGGGAACTCGAAGACGATCGTCCACGTGGACCAGAGTCCGTCGGAGATCGACGAGAACTACCGCACCGCCGCCGAGGTCGTGGGCGACATCTGCATGTCGCTCGAAGCCCTGACGAAGTCCCTCCGGAAGATGAAGAAGCCGTCGCCGGAGCTCTACTCGAAGTACCGCGAGACGATGCTCGAAGAGTTCCACCGCCACGACGACGACCGCGCCGTGCCGATGAAGCCGCAGAAGGTGATGCACGAGATCCGGAAGGCTCTCCCCGACGACGCGATCGTCCTCTCCGACGTCGGCGCCCACAAGATGTGGATGTCGCGCTACTTCCACACCGAAGTGCCGAACACCGTGATGATCAGCAACGGTTGGTGTTCGATGGGTTTCGCGCTTCCGGGCGCCATCGGCGCGAAGTTCGCCTATCCCGACCGAAAGGTGCTCGCGGTGTGCGGCGACGGCGGCTTCCTGATGAACGTGCAGGACATGGAGACGGCCGTTCGCGAGAAGACCCCGATCATCGTGGTCGTATGGGTGGACAGCCAGTACGGCCTGATTCGCTGGAAGCAGACGGCCGGATACGGAAAGTGGTCGCACATCGATTTCGGCAATCCCGATTTCATGAAGCTCGCCGACGCATTCGGCTGGGACGGTCACCTGATCGGCAAGACCTCTGACCTGCCGAAGGCGCTCAAGGCCGCGCTGAAGTCGGACAAGCCCACGCTCATCGCGGTGCCGATCGATTACTCCGAGAACATGAAGCTCACCGCCGCTCTGAAACAGATTCCCCCGGCGGCGATCTGCGATGCGCTCGGCAAGGTCCCGCTCTTCAAGGGGCTGCCGAAGCCCTACCGCGACTGGATGACGGAGCACATGGACGAGCGCCGATTTGCGGCGGGTGCCGTGGCGTTCAATCAGGGCGAACCCGGTACGGACGTGTTCGTCATTCACGACGGTACATTCACCGTCGAGAAGGACGGCAAGACCGTCGCCACGCTCGGGGCCGGTCAGGCGTTCGGCGAGATGGCAGCGCTCTCCGACGCCCCGCGATCGGCGACGGTGAAGGCCGCCGCCGACTCCGTCGTGTCGGTTCTCTCCGGCGCGGAGTTCCGCAACATGGTCCGCGCGCAGCCGGAACTCGGCCTCGCGCTGAACAAGATCCTCGCGGAGCGGTTGGCGCAGGCCTGACGATCGTCCGCACTGGAACATTCGGTGTCGCGCTGCGCCGCGCGGCGCCGTAGAACACCGGTATGCAGCACGCCGAAGGCGGCGACGGTGCTCCCGCTCGCGAAGCCGATCCGGCCGCGCTCGACGCGGTGCGGAGCATCGTTCGGTTCGGGAAGTTCGAGGCGATCGCGGGCGCGATCCTCGTGATCGCGAGCGCCGCTGCAATCTGGATGGGCGGCGAGCGGACGCTGTGGACCGCACTGCTCGCGCTCGTCGTCGTCGCGATCTGGACGCGGTGGGCCCTTTCGTGGAACGAGGGCGTGCGCGCGGCGGCGTTGGAATTGGAGCGCGGCGCAGGCGTCGAGGCGGTGCGCGCCGCGTGCCGCGCGCTCGACATCGCCAGGACGAGGCAGATGATGCGCGTGACGCTCGGCGGATTCGGCGTCATCGCCGCCGTGGTGTGGGGGTTCTTCCGGTTCCTCGGCGACGTCTCGGAACACGAGGCGCTCGGCCGCGCGCTCGCTCAATTCACGACTGCCGGCGAGGTCGCGGCAGTCGTCACGTTCGATTGGCTCGTCCTCTGGGCGCTGATGCGGCGATGGGGTCCGGTGCTGGAACGATCCCCCGGCGGGCACGGCGAGTAGACGCCCAGGATTGTCGTCCCGCCGAGTAGCCTCGCACGCATGACCGGGACGCGGTTCCGTGCGACCGTCGAGACGACCGGGACGATGCTCCGGGCGGCGTTCGCGTTCGTCCCGTTCCTGCCGCGACTGGTGCGCGCTGCGTTCACCGGGCGACGGGATCGTGAGGCGATGGCGGCGCGACTGCGCGCGGGGCTCTCCACGGGACCCGTGCCCGCGCCGGATGCAGGCGAATCGGCGGCGCGGTCGCTCCGCGTGTTTCTCGTCGCGGGCGAGCCTTCGGGAGATCTCCACGCGTCGAACCTGGCGCTCGCACTGCGACGGCGCGTTCCCGGCGTGCAACTCGAGGGAATCGGCGGGCCGAAGATGGCGGCGGCCGGCGTCGCGATCGTCCGCGATCTCGTGAGCGACCCCGTGATGGGTGTGTGGCCCGTCGTGCGACGCACGCCCGACTTCTTCCGTCTCTATCGCGATCTGCTCGTGCGCTTCGACACGTGCCCGCCCGACGTCGTCGTCGGCGTGGACTACCCGGGGCTCAACCTGCGCCTCGCCGCCGCCGCGCGGTCGCGCGGCATTCCGTTCGTCGCATACGTCGCACCGCAGGTCTGGGCGTGGGCGCCGTGGCGCACGGCGAAACTCGCGCGGACGGTCGATCTCGTCCTGCCGATCCTTCCGTTCGAGCAGGGGATCTTCGAGGCGGCCGGCGCTCGGACGGCGTATGTCGGGCACCCGCTCTTCGAGCACCTCGCGGCACGCGGGACCGACGCAGCGTTCCGCGACGAACTGCGGCGGGGGATGGCTCCCGGCGGCGCGGTCGTCGCGCTGCTGCCGGGCAGTCGGCGCACCGAGGTACGCGGGTGCCTGCCGGTGATCCTGGACGCTGCGAAGCGCGCTGCGTCCACGCGGCCGGGGCTCCGGTTCGTCGTGCCGCTCGCTGCCGAGCGTCTGCGCCCGCTCGTCGAAGCGGCGATCCGCGCCTCGGGGTTGGACGTTCGCATCGCGCCTCCCGCGCAGAGCGACGACGCCATGGCCGCTGCCGACGCCGCGATCAGCGTGTCCGGCACGGCCACGCTCCATCTCGCGTATCACGGCGTGCCCGCGGTCGTCGTCTACCGGGCGTCGGTGCTCGGGCGCGCGCTGTCGAAGGTGCTGCTCGTCTCGCCGTGGATCGCGCTGCCGAACCTGCTCGCGTGCGAAGAGGTGTTGCCCGAACTACTCGTCGGCCCATCGAGCGGGCCGCGCGTGGCCGAGGCGCTGGCGACGCTGCTCCCGGGCGGGGCCCGCCGCGAGCGAGCCGCGGCGGCGCTGGCGACGATCCGTACGCGGCTCGCGACGCCGGGCACGTCCGACCGCGCCGCGCTCTGGATCGCGTCGCTCGGCGGAGCCTGAACTACTCCTCTTCGGACTTCGACGCGCCGTCGGTCGCGCCGTCAGTCGCGGGCGGTGTCGTCCCGCTCGCGGCTTCCTGCTCGGTGCGCTCGGCGGCGAGTCGGTCGATCAGGTTCGTCACACGGATGCCGCCCTCGATCGACGGGTCGAACTCGAAGCGCACGTGGGGGCTCCTGCGTGTGGCGAACACCGCAGCGACCTCGCGCTGGACGTGGCCCGCTGCGTCCTTCAGGGCGCGCGTGGTCTTGTTCCGGTCTGCGGCGGTGCCGTAGACCGACCAGTAGAAGGTCACGAGCGAGAGGTCGTTCGTCAGGTTCGCCCGCGTGAGCGTCACGTTCACGAGTCGCGGGTCGGACAATTCGAACAGCACGACGCTCGACGCCCGCTCGAGCGCGATGCGTTCAAGCTTCTGGATGCGAATGCTCTTGCCGGCCATCAGAACACCTCGATCTGTGAGTCCAGGAGGACCGCGTCGCGCTCCCGCTGGAGTCGGTTGACGATCTGCTGGAGGTGCGACTCGGCGTGACGCGCCTCGTTGGAGACGAACGCCACGCCGATCCGCGCGCGGTTCCATGTGTCGAGGTCGCCGACCTCGGCCGCGGTGACCGCGTGCTCGCGGCGCAAGCGGTCGAGCACGCTCTTGACCACGTGGCGCTTGTCCTTCAGCGAGTATGCGCCGGGGATCGAGAGCTCAGCCTGGAGGACGCCGACGAACATGGTTCATTGCAGCACCCGGGTGGGAGCTGCGCGGGTGCGGGGAATCGGGGGAACAGACACAAGAGTATCCGAGGCCGGACGAACGCCGCATCTTGCCCCGCGCTTTCGCGGAGCAGCGCGGCCGGGCCGGACCGAGGAGGACGCGACGGGGCACTCGCAGGGACCTTCCCGACGAGGTAGGCCCGAGGTGCGCGAGCTACGCCGGCAGCAGCTTCCGAGACTCCTCGCGGATCTCGTAGAACTCGAGCACGTCGCCTTGCTTGACGTCCTGGTAGGTCGCGATCCGCACGCCGCACTCGAAGCCCTCGCGGACCTCGCGCACGTCGTCCTTGAAGCGCTTGATCGAGTCCACGGGGATCTGCTTTTCCTGCCCGTAGATGAGGCGCCCGTCGCGGTAGACGCGCACGAAGTCCGAGCGGTGGATCGTGCCGTCGATGACGAAGCAGCCCGCAATCGTGCCGACCTTGCTCGACTGGAAGACCGCGCGCACCTGGGAGTGACCCGTGGTGTGCTCCTTCTTGTCGGGGGCGAGGCGGCGCTCCATTGCGGCGCGCAGGTCGTCCACGAGTTCGTAGATGACCGTGTAGTGGCGGATCTCGACTCCGGTGCGCTCGGCTTCCCTGCGCGCATCGGGCTCGGTCAGCACGTGGAAGCCCATCACGATCGCGCCGGCCGCGACCGCGTTGTCAACGTCGCTCTTCGTCACCGCACCGAGGCCGGAGTAGAGCACGTCGAGTCGCACCTCGGGGTGCGCGAGCTTGGCGATCTCGCCCTTCACGGGTTCGAGAGAGCCCTTCACGTCGCACTTCAGGATGACCTTCAGGTCCTGGAGGCCCTTCGGGGCCGCCGCGGACTTCTGGTCGGCCGCAGCCTGGGCGAACAGCTTCTCGAGTGAAGGCATCTCGCGTTGGACGACGCTCGCCTGGCGCAGCTTCGCCTTGCGTTCGTCCACGGCCTGACGGGCGAGACGCTCGTCCTCGACGGCCTTGAACTGGTCGCCCGCCTCCGGCGTGTCGTCGAGGCCGAAGACCTCCACGGCGGCCGACGGGATCGCTTCCAGCACGGTCTTGCCGGCGTCGTTCAGCATCGTGCGCACGCGACCCATGGCCATGCCGGCCACGATCGTGTCGCCCTTCCTGAGCGTGCCTTCCTCGATGAGCAGAGTCGCGATGACGCCGCGGTTCGGGTCCTTCCTGGACTCGATGACGCGCCCGCGCACCGGGGCGTCGGGATTGGCCTTCAGCTCGAGCACCTCGGCCAGCGCCGCCAGGTTCTCGATCAGTTCGGGCACGCCGTCGCCCTTCAGCGCGGAGACCTTGCAGACGATCGTCTCGCCGCCCCACTCTTCGGGAGTGAGCCCGTGCGCCGACAGTTCCTGCAGGACGCGTCCGGGGTTGGCGTTGTTCTTGTCGATCTTGTTGAGCGCCACCACGATCGGGCAGTCGGCCGCCCGCGCGTGATTGATGGCCTCTTCCGTCTGCGGCATGATGCCGTCGTCGGCCGCGATCACCAGCACGACGATGTCCGCCGCCTGAGCGCCGCGGGCGCGCATCGACGTGAACGCTGCGTGGCCGGGGGTGTCGAGGAACGTGACCTTGCGGCCGTCGCCCGTCTCGACCTGGAAGGCACCGATGTGCTGCGTGATTCCGCCGAACTCCTCGGCCACCCGGTTCGATTTCCGGATGCGGTCGAGCAGCGACGACTTGCCGTGGTCCACGTGACCGAGGATCGCGACGACCGCGGCGCGCGGTTGGGCGGAGCCCTCCGCGGCGGCATCGTCCTCGTCGGTCGCTTCGTCGAGCAGGTCTTCGGCCGTCTGCTCCTCGTTCACGATCACGGTGCGCGCGAATGCCTCGGCGAGGAAGCTGACCTTCTCCTCGTCGAGCACCGAGTTCATGTTCCACGTCAGCAGGCCCGTGGAGTGGATCAGGCGTTTGATCATGTCGTTGGCCGACACGCCGCAGATCTGGGAGAACTCCTTCAGCGAAATGGGGGTCTGGACGCTGAGCTCCTGACTGGCCTGGAGCGACACCTTCGGTCCGCGAGAGCGGCGCCGCTGGAGCGTGCGGATCTGGCGGCCACCCACGTTGACGACGGCGCGGCGGCGGGCCTGCGGGGGCGGCGCGACCCCGGTTTCCTCGACCTGCGTGAGATCGACGGTGCCGACGAGCTTGCCGGGAGTGAACGCAACGACGGCCGGCGCAGGGGGCCCGACCACGTCGCTGCCCATCTCGATCTGTTCCTGCAGGGCCTCGCGTTCGATGTCGCTGAGGACTTCTTCCTTGTCGCGGCCGGGCCGCTTCGGGCCGACCACGGGCTTGACCGGCTTCTTGGCCGTCGTGGTGTTGATGACCGGGCGGACCAGGCTCGGCGCCGATCCGGGCCGCTGCCCGGGCCGCGTCTGCTGGACGCCGGGGCGTACGACCGTGCTCTGCGACGCCGCGGGACGGACCGTGGTCGCGGGACCGGTCGGCGCTGCGCTGCCGCCCGGCGCCGTGCTCGCGGGCGCGGACGGCGGGGGTGCGGACGGTCCGATCTCCCCGTTCGACGAGACGTTCGACGTGACGTTCGACGCGCCCGTGCTCGTTGCCGTGCCGTTCGCCGCTTCGTTGCCCGCTTCCGCCGACGTCGGCGGCTGTGGCGGACCGGCCTCTTCGTGCAGGTCGGCCTTGGCCTCGACCTCCGCGACCTGCGACACGTTCACGGCTGCAGTGGTGTTCTGCGCAGGCCGCACGGCGACGGCGCCGCGCGACTGCCGATCCACCGCTTCGCGAACGGCCAACTCTTCGTCAGGACCGAGCCGAGCCATGTGGCTCGGAACGTCGTAACCGAGTTCGCGAAGCAACTGCAGGACGCTCCTCTGAGGACGTCCGAACTCCCGAGCGATCTGGTAGACCCGCACCGTGCGGCTGCTCCCGTCTGGGCGCCGTTAGGCGCCGTTCTCCGTCGAAGATCCGGCCACCGGGCCGGATCCGTCCGCCTGTCCCTCGGGGACAGGCTCGGCCGACGCATGCGTCGGCAGCGCCATCGACGAATCGGTCGGCGACGCCGGGCCCGTGCCCGCGTCGGGGACCGATGTGTCCGGGCCCACGTCGACGACCGCCTGCGTGCCGAGGTCGTCGATCACGACCGCGTTCGCGTCGGCAGGCTCTTCGAAGATGCCCCGCTCCTTCGCCTCGTTCTCGGAGAGGATGTCGATGTCCCAGCCCGCGAGCTTCGATGCGAGCCGGACGTTCGCGCCCTTCTTGCCGATGGCGAGCGAGAGCTGATCGTCGTCCACGACCACGAGCGCCTTGCGCTCCTTCTCGTAGAGCGTGATCGAGTTGATCTGCGCAGGCTTCAGAGCGTTCACGATCAGCACTTCCGGGGAGTCGCTCCACCGGATGATGTCGATCTTCTCGCCGCCGAGTTCGTCGATGACGTTCTTGATGCGCGAGCCGCGCACGCCGACGCACGCGCCGATCGGGTCCACCTTCGGGTCGAGGCTGGTGCAGGCGACTTTCGTCTTGTACCCGGCCTCGCGCTCGAGCGAGTTGATCTGGACCACGCCGTCGGCGATCTCCGGGATCTCGCGCTCGAAGAGGCGCCGGATCATGTCCTTGTGGGAGCGGGAGAGGATGATCTTCACCCGGTTCCCGATCTTCTTCACTTCGACGACGTAGCAGAGCACGCGGTCGCCGATGCGGTAGGTCTCGCCGCGGACCTGCTCGTGCTTCGGCAGGTAGCCCTCGGTCTTGCCGAGCTGGACGACGACGTTCGTGCCGTCCATGCGATAGACGGTGCCGGTGACGAGCTGCCGCTGGAAGCGGTCGTACTCGCTGAAGATGACCTCGCGCTCCGCCTCGCGGAGGATCTGGCCGAAGACCTGCTTCGCCGTCTGCGCCGCGATGCGGCCCATGTCGTCGAGCTTCATCGGGCCGTCCGGCCCGGTCACGCGCGAGGCGCCCGTCTCGCGGTCGATCACGACCGCCACGGAGGCCTGCTCGCCGAATCGGCGCCGCAGGGCGGTGAGCAACGCGTGCTCAAGCGCCCCGAACAGCTGCTCCTTGTCGATGTTCCGCTCCCGGCTGATCGCGTCGATCAGCCTGAGCAGCTCGTCGCCCTGCATCTGTGCGGTCCTCCGGTACGACAGCCCTTCGGACCGACATCTGCCTTCCGGTACGCCTCGCAGGCGCGCCGGACGACTCGAGAAACAGACACCTGAAACGATGCGACGGCGAGTCTTTCGGACCTCGCCGTCCGCGCCCCACGTGGTCCGGACGTGAGGCAAACGGCTATTCGACCCGATGGAAGGGGGGGAGGGCAAGCAATCGGGACGGCGGGCGGCACGTGGCGACGTGTGGTGACCTGGAGCGATCGAATCCAGGCTCGGGCGGGCCGTCCGCGCGCGCCGCGGCGGGAGTCGCCGGGGACTTCGGCCGATAAAGAAAACCACGATTTCGGCGCCCCGGCGCGCCGTCCGACACCGCGACGCGCGGGCGGATGCCGATCCTGCCGACATTTGGCGGACACTTCCCCGCGGATCGTCCGCCGGGTCTTCGACGGACATGGCAACGTCCGTTTTGACGGACATGACAACGTCCGCTTCGACGGACATGACAACGTCCGCTTCGACGCCGGGTAGCCTTCGATCACCATGCCCGACCGCGTCCTCGTCCAGGTGGCCCTCGACTTCGTGGACAACTCGCGCGCCCTGAAATGCGCCAGGGAGGCCGCCGCCGGAGGCGCCGACTTCCTCGAAGTCGGCACGCCCCTGCTCAAGGCCGAGGGCCTGACGGCCGTCCGCCTGCTTCACGCCGAGTTCCCGCACATCCCGATCGTCTGCGACTCGAAGACGATGGACGCCGGCCGCGCCGAGATGGAGATCGCCGCGAAGGCGGGCGCGTCGATCGCGACCGTGCTCGGCGTCGCCTCCGACTCCACGATCCAGGAGTGCATCGACGCCGGCCGCAACTACGGCATCCGCGTCTACGTGGACCTCCTCGGGCACCCCGACCCGGTCGCGCGCGCGAAGCAGGCCGAGGCGTGGGGCGCCGCGTTTGTCGGCGTCCACTGCCCGATCGACGACCAGATGTCCGGCAAGGACCCGTTCGAGCGCCTCCGCAAGGTCGCGGCCGCCGTCTCGATCCCGGTCGCCGTCGCGGGCGGCATCCACAGCGAGTCTGCGGCCGACGCCGTCGCCGCCGGCGCGAGCGTCGTCATCGTGGGCGGCTTCATCAGCAAGGCCGAGGACGCCACCGCCGCCACGAAGATGATCCGCAAGGCTGTGGACGAGCGCGTTCGGGTCGCGACCACGCTGTTCAAGCGCGGCGGCACCGACGACGAGGTCCGCGCGATCCTCCTGCGCGTGAGCGTCGCGAACGTCTCCGACGCTTACCACCGCCGCCCGCCGCTTCCCGATCTCATCCCGATCGTCCCCGGCGCCCGCGCCGTCGGCCCGGCCTACACCGTCCGCAGCGCCCCCGGCGACTGGGCGAAGCCCGTCGAGGCGATCGACCACGCTCCGGCCGGGTCCATCCTCGTGATCGACGCGGGTGGTGTGCCTCCTGCGCTCTGGGGCGAACTCGCCACGCACAGCGCCATCCAGCGGAAGCTCGCCGGCGTCGTCATCCGCGGCGCGATCCGCGACACCCCCGAGATCCGCAAACTCGGCTTCCCGGCGTGGGCCACGGTCGCCGTGCCGAACGCTGGCGAGCCGAAGGGCTTCGGCGAGGAGCAGGTCGCCCTGAAGTGGGGCGGTTTCGTCATCGAGCCCGGCGACTGGATCGTCGCCGACGACGACGGCGTCATCTCCCTCCCGAAGGCGCATGCGGTGGAGATGGCCAACCGCGCGCAGGACGTCCTCGAGAAGGAGAACCGCGTCCGCCACGAGATCGACAAGGAGGGCCGGACGCTGGCGGAGGTCGTCGAGTTGTACAAGTGGGAGAAGAAGTGATCGCGCTGCGCGAGGTCATGGTGGCGGGATGGGGAGGTTGTGGGACTCTCATGCTCGTCCTGATCGCAGCGCCCGGATGTGTGTTCTGCTCGCTCGACCGGACCGTCCTGACGATTTCCGGACTTCCCGAGACCACGCGAGCCGTGTGCCCTGCGGCCTCGGTTGACGGTCGCCTCGTTCTGATGCCGGTCTACGTCTGCAAGGCGACGATCTGCGAAGCGATAGATCCGTGGAACGGGACTCCGTACCTGTTCGGCCCGCACGATCACCGGCTTCGATCGGGGCCGTGGACCTTCCCGTACGGCTTCTCCTGGCGCGACGGGACTCGGTACGGAGTCGGCTACGAGACCAGGGAACGCGGATGGTGCGCGGCGTGGCTCCCACCGGACACGTCGCCGCGCGAGCGCGGAGTCCCCTTCTTCACGTGTGCGACTGCGCGGTTCGACGTCACCGGAGTGCCGGGCGAGACGCTGACGCCGGAACAGAACGCGGACGCTCACACGACCGAGGCGGACCACTGGATCTCGGCTGACTGGGCCGACTTCGTGCCCGCAGATGTCCGCCCGTAGCGGGGCACCGTGCGTTCGCGGCGCGGGTGTCGCCGGCGCCGCAGCGTATGATGCGACCCGGAGGACACGTCTGATGCCCCGCGAGTTCGACGTCGTGATCGAGAGAGATGCCGAGGGTTGGTACGTCGGCTCGGTGCCGGCGCTGCCGGGTTGCCACACGCAGGCCAAGTCGCTCGACAAGCTGATGGTTCGCGTTCGAGAGGCGATCGAACTCTGCCTTGAGGTCCAGGGCGAGAAGCTCGAACCGCTCGATTTCATCGGCGTGCAGCGGGTGACGGTCGGCTGATGCCGCGCCAGCCGCGCGTGACGGGCAAGGCGATGATCTCCGCGCTCCGGCGAGCCGGCTTCGCGGTCGTCCGCGTCCGCGGCAGCCACCACTTCCTGCGCCACGCCGACGGCCGGGCGACCGTCGTCCCCGTCCACGGGTCGGAGATCCTCGGTCCCGGACTGCTCGCGAAGATCCTCCGCGACTGCGACCTGACGCGCGACGCGTTCGACGCGTTGGTGTGACGAACGCGCGGCGACGACTCTCGCGCCCCCACGACGGAGGCGGACCACTGGATCTCGGCTGACTGGGACGACTTCGTGCCCGCAGATGTCCGCCCGTAGTGGGGCGCATAGCGTTCGTGGCGCGGTCGTCACCGCAGCGATGATCCGCGTGTCCCTACTGTACCTGTACTACCGGGACCCCCCTCCTAGGGTCGGGGGGCCCGAGTCGATGCGTCGCGCGGCGCGAGCGTCCGTTCGAGGGCGGCGATCCAGCCGGGGATGTGCGCCGGGTAGAAGCAGATCGGAGTCCCGGGGCCGTGGGCTTCCTCGAGACTCACGGATGCCGAGTTCAGACCACCGTCGGGGCGCCAGACCCACCCCACGCGCAGCCGTCGAGCGACTCGAACGCTCGCGACCGTGTACGAGCGCTCGATCTCCCGGCGCTCCACGGCGCCGGGAGGAACGCGGAACCAACGGAGCAGGTGCGCTACGTGCTCCAGCGGCAGGCGGCAGGGCTTCCACGTGCTCCCGTGGCACTGCGGGACGTGGACCATCGTCACAGCGGTGTTGGTACCGTCCTCCCGACGGTGGCAGATGAGCCAGACGTTGGAGCTCGCGCAACCGATGTCGTTGCACCACGCGTCCTCGACGTCGCCGGGCCACGATCCCGCCCACGCAGCGAACGCGTCTGCAACCTCCCGATTCCAGTACTCGACGTAGTCGGGTCTGGCGAGGATCGAGTCGCGGAACGAGTGCCACACGACATCCGTCGTGTCGCCCTCGGGGTCGTCCTGCATGGGATCGAGTCGATTCTGCCATCTCTCGGCTCGGTCCGGGAACATAGGCTCCTCGGTGCCGAGACGACTTCTTTGGCCGGCTGTGCCGAAGGTCGAGTCCGAACGGGATGATCCAGTGCAGCGACGACACGATGCACACCCAGAAGTACGAGCCGAGGAACGAGTGCAGGTAGCTGATGCTCAGCCAGCCGGCGAACGCGTGCGCACACGTCAGCAGGAAGCCGAGCGGGAATACGGTCGTCACGCCGCCTTCGATTCGGTTGAGGTCCGTGGCGAGAACGTACGCCACCGCGAAGAGGGCCAGCATCGCGGGGACGACGACGAAGTTCGGCAGCCCGAGATCAGCGAGAGGCGATCGCGACAGCGCCGCCGCGACGACCAGCAGAGCGCGCGCATCCTCCGGGCCAGTTGTCGAGCCGACCGGCGGCGGCGTAAGCTGACTCCCAAGCGCGGGGCCGTCAGCGACGTCGGGCGGCCCGCCGAGGGGAGTTCGCGATGCCGGTGATCGTCTACAAGACCCTGAGCCTCCAGGTCGCGTGGGCCCAGATCCGCCGCATCCGCTGCGGCGAGTGCCGGGCGACGTTCGCGTACGTCGTCGGCGGGAAGGTCACCTCCGGCTCGACGGGGTTGCCGCTCGTGTCGTCCGATGACGCGATGCGACGGTCGGCAGGTCGCGGCATCGACGCGAAGCTGAATCGAATCGCGCGCGCAACGCGCCGCGGCGTGGCGCGTTGCGCCGCGTGCAGCCGTCCGCAGTCATGGATGCTGACGAACTGGTTCGTCGAGCACATGCCGATCATCCTCATGTCGCTCGTGCTCCTCGCGCCGATCCCCGCGATCGCTGGGTTTGCGTTCACCGGGAGTTCGAACGTGTACCTGACGTTTTCGTGGGTGAGCTTCGCAGTGGCGTCGGTGCTCGTGCTCGCCGCGATCGCCGCACTGGGGTGGTTCCTCGTCCAGAGGGCGCTGGGCCCGGAAGCCGGTCCGAATCCGCGCGCGATGAGCGACGACGACCTGCGCGCCTTCCTCGCCGACTGCGCCGCGCGCGACGTGGACCCGGCGTTGACGTGGTGGTGGGGCCGCGTACGGAAGAAGCAGCCCCCGCGCGACATCGGCCTGCAGTCACTGCGGTTCCTCGACGTCGCCGGCGGTTTCCGCCCGGACGAGCCGCCGCCCGTCCCCGGCAGGTGAAGGGGCGACGGCGGGATCGGTCCGCTGCCCGCGCGTCCCGGTAGACTCCGCAACCGTGACGCAGAGCTCATCCGCGGGCGACGCCCCGTCTCCGGCCGCACGCGGCGCTCGCTTCCATCTGCGGACGATTCACCTCGTCGTCGCGGCGACCGTGGCAGTGCTCGCGGCGCTCGCGATCGTCGCCATCCGATTCTACCTCGAGATCTTCCCGGCGACCGACGTCCACCTGCTGAACGAGTCGTCCGAGGTGCTGCGCGACGTTCGGTTCATCGCCGAAGCGCCGGACGTTCCCGGCCGGGCGACCCGGCGGGGCTGGCAGTTCGCAACCTTCGAGACGCTGCCGCCTGGGGCGTCCGTCGAGGCGCCGTACGATCGGCGCGGGCACTTCCTGCGCGTCGAGTTCGAGCGCGGCGGTGTGCGACACGTCTGGCGCGAGGTGTACTACGTTGACTCCGACGAGTGGGGCGCCCTCGGCGCGATCGTCCGGCCGGGGCCTCAGTTGTTTCGAACCGGGGAGATGTCGGCGCCGCTCCCGGAGGAGCCGCGGTAGCCGCGCGAGCGACGCAGGCGAGCGGCACGCTCGGCGTCACTTGTCCTGGTGGCTCGCAATGCTCTCCGACGCGACCGCGATCTCGTCCGACGCCCGCGACCGGACGAGGAGTAGCCGGGCTGGGGACGCGGGCGCGCTGGGGAGGTGAATTCCTGACGGACCGTCTCCCCGCTCCTGCCATCGCGGACGCGAACCGACAGCCGCCACCGGCGTCCTCGGCTGCTCGCTGGACTTCGGTACAAGATTCCTGTACAAGTATCGGAACCCCATGACGACGACCACGTACTCCAATGCCCGCGCGAATTTCGCGCGCCTCTGCAACGAGGCTGCTTCGACCCGCGAGCCCGTGATCATCCGCCGCCGCGGCGCGGCGGACGTGGCGCTCGTCTCGGCCGACGAACTGCAGAGCCTGCTCGAGACGGCGCACCTGCTGCGTTCGCCGAAGAACGCACAGCGCCTTCTGACGGCGATGCGTCGCGCGCGACGCGGGAAGCTCGCGCCCTCGTCGTCGGCGGGTCTCCGCGGGGACCTCGGGCTTGACGCGTAGTGTCAGCGATCCGAACCGTCGCGGCCGCCGGTTCGCGATCTTCCACCCCGAGTTCCGGGAGGACCTCCGGCACTGGGTCGAGACGGACCGCAAGGTGGCGCTTCGCGCGCTTGACCTGACGGAGGCGGTGCTGCGCGATCCGTTCTCCGGCATCGGGAAGCCCGAACCGCTGCGGCACGTCCTCGCGGGTGCGTGGTCACGACGTCTGACCCAGGAGCACCGCCTCGTCTACCTCGTCCGGGACGACCGCATCGACTTCCTGCAGGCGCGGTACCACTACTGACGGGGTGGGGCGCGCGGCGCAGCGCCCGGGCCCGGCATCGCACGGGCTTCGCCCGTCGCCCTTGCTGCTGCCTTGCCTCCAGCCCAAAGTCTACAGTCTGCCTCTCAGACGGACCTGGCGTGACGCAGGCCGACGGCGCCGAAGCGGTAGCCCGGCCCGACCCTGCTCCGGAACGCGCATCGCAGGGAGAGGGCGGCGTCGCTCCAACCGCCGCCGCGCAGGACGCGGGACGCGGCGCGAGAGTCGAACCACGAGGCCGTCCATCCCCTCGCCGCGACCGCGAACCAGACACTACTTCGGAAGGCGCGTGAGCTTCCCGACCGACGTCGCCGTCACCGTCACCTGGAGGCCCGCTTTCACGAAGACCGTCTTGAGTCCCGCGCCCTCGGGGTCCACCTCGACCACGCCCTCCCGCACCCGTACCGTCGTCGTGCCGGCCACGTCGTCCTGGACGACGTCGAACTCCGTGCCCCGCACCGAGGCGGTCGCAGTCGGCGAGCGCACTTTGAAGTCCGAGCGGATGACGTCGGCCTTCTTCACCTTCGCCGCGAGCTCCCCGACCTTCAGGAGGATCTCGGTAGTCACGACGCCTCCCGCCGTGAACAGCGCGAGCACCTTGATCTGGCTCGCCGGGCGGATGATCGTCGTGCTGCCGTCCGGGTACTCGAGCTCGACCTCGCTGCCGGGGTCGGTCGAGATCTCGGTCTGTTCGTCGAGTTCCGCGCCCTCCGCCAGGTCCGTCCAGTCGCCGGGGAACTTCCGGAACTCGGCCGAGCCGCGGATCACGCGCTTGACGCGCACCGTGCGTGCGAGCTGACCGGAGAACGACACCGACTGGACGGGCGCCCCCTTCACGTTCGTCGTGAGCGTCATCGCCCCGGTGAAGACGCCCTGATTCTGCGGCTTGAACGAGACCTCGCGCATGACCGTCTTCCTCGCCGCGATGGTGACCGTGCGGGGACCGGTCGTCGCGAACGGCGCCGCAAGGTCGCCGAAGGTCACCTTGATGGGCTCGTCGCGCAGGTTCTGGATGATCACCGGGTACTTGTCCACGCCGCGCACCGTCGGACCGAAGTCCATCGGGTTCGGGAAGACGAAGAGCTGCGGGCCCGGCGCGACGCCGCGTCCGCGCAGCGCGACGGGAACGACGATCCCACCAGGTCCCGTGATCGAGACGGTCGCCGCGAATGCGCCTCCGGCCGTCGGTCGGAACGTGTAGGCGAACGCGTAGGACGCGCCGTCCTTCACCTTCTTGCGCGTGGCGCCCGAGATCCGGAACGGACCCGAGCCGCCTCGCGCCGTCACGCTCGCGGTCTGCCCGGAGCAGTTCTCCACCGTCACCTGCGCCGTGACTGTGCGTCCGATCTCGACGTCGCCGAAGTCGATGGACGTCGGCGTGACGCCGATCGTGTCGCAGATCGGCGTGAGGACCACGATCCGCGGCTCGATCTGCCCCGGCTCGGCGACGGCTTGGCAGAGGATCCGCCCGTCGTCGCCGATGGCGACGGCCTTCGTCAGGAGGAACGTGTACGACGTGCCGTCCTCGAAGCGCGTGGTCGTGTTGTCAACGAGCGTGTTCAGGTCATGGAGCCCGTCGTCGGTCCAGAGCGCCGCCGCGGCGCCGCGCTCGAGGATCAGGAGCTCCGCGGTCTGCCCGACCACGTCGCCGTCCGAGTTGACGGCGAGGGCGCGCGCATCGTCGCCGTTGGCCGGACCCGGGAGGTCGGTGCGCGTCCCGTCGGGCTCCCACACGCGGGCCTCGACCGGTCCGGAGCTCGGCGAGAAGGCCCCCGCGACCCGGCCCTGCGCGTTCACGTGCCCGACTTCGTACCACTCGAACCCGTCCGGCGCCGCATCGAGGAAACGCCCGCCCGGATTCGCAGGCGATCGGTAGAGGATCGCGCGCCCACCCTTCAGCCCCACGATGTGGCCGCCGGTGCCGATGTCGCTGACCGTCCCTTCCCAGTGCGCGCCGGGGGTGTGGGCGGCATCGAACGGCGAAGACGACGCGCCGATGAAGAACATGTCGCGCGAGGCCCACTCGTTCCAGTACGCGAACCAGTCGGCGACCTTCGCGAGCCACGCGGCGTCGGCCGCGTCGCCCGCGGGCGAGCCGTCGCTGACGGGCCTCGGGCACGCCGCGTCGTCGAACCCGTAGACCTGGTATCGGGCGAAACCGAGGAGCGTGCCGTCGTCGCCGACGGCGACGAGCCCGGAGCGGCCGAGCCCACCGGTCGGCGAGTACGAGAACGACTCCGGCCGGTCGGCCGCTCCCTTGTCGCAGCCCGTGAGCGAGTGCGGCGCGACCGGGCCCAACAGGTCGATCAGCTCGAACGTGCCGGCCGTCCACCGGAACGGTCCTAGGTCCGACGCTCCGACCACGACGCCCGACGGCGAGACGTCGTGCGGCTCAACGTACGCGAACTCGGCGTCGCCGCTGACGATCTCGGTGCTCGTCCACGACGCGCCCGGCGTGTTCGGCGGGACCACGACGAACGTGCGACTCGTGTCGATGGGCGCCGTCGGGCCGCGCGTGTGGTACACGACCCGACCCGAGGTCGTCAGCTCGACGGCGTACCCCGCGCCGAGATCGACCGCCGTGTACCGGACGTCCTCGCCCTCTTCGGCCCCCGCCCGGTCCGGGCCCGTCGCGGCGAGCGCGCCGAGGAGAGCGGTGTACGCGACGATACGTGCGGCGAGATTCATCGAGACCTCCTCGTGCCGTGGTTCCATGCGACCCGACCGGACGTAGCAATCACCGAGCCTCCGACCGTTCGAGCCTTGGCGCCGCGCGGACCGTCCAGTCCGCTTGGATCCGCGGCGGGGGATGTGTCCACCCGGCTGGGCGGTGGCCCGCCCGTGCGCGCCGCGAGCCGCCCGGCGCTGGCTCCGGATCTGGCGAGGACGTGTAAGTTGATCCGCCAGCGCGGTGCGATCGGCCACATGGTGGCACCGCCAGACCCCTGGGAGTTGACACCGTGAACCTGACCGATCTGCTCAAAGCCTGTGCGTCCGGGGACCTCTCCACGGTCCGCGCCGGAATCGACGGCGGACTCGACGTGAACGCCGCCAGCGCGAAGGGGCTCACGCCGCTCATGGCCGCAGTCTGGACGGGCGATCATGCTGACGTCGTCGGGTTCTTGCTGGAGCGCAACGCCAACCTCGCCGCGGCGCAGCCCTCGAACGGGTGGACCGCCCTCACCTACGCCGCCGTCAACGGCCGCACGCGGTCGCTCGCGCTGCTCACGGCGATGCCGCTCGCCCCCGCACTGGCGCGGGCCGACTGGAAGGCGCTGCACTACGCCGTGCAGTACCGCAGCCCCGACGGGGTCCGCGCCCTACTCGCCCTCGGAGCCCCGCCGGACGCGACGGACGACGACGGCCGCACGGCGTTGCACCGCGCCGCTGGGAAGAGCGACGCTCCGATGGTCGACCTGTTGCTCTCGGGGGGCGCGCGACCCGGCGTCGCCGATCCCGAAGGCGCGACGCCGCTTCACGTCGCGGCGACGCGCGCCCACGTCGGGAACGTCGAGGCCCTGCTTCGCGCCGGCGCGGACTGCGAGGCCCGCACCAAGGCGGGCGAGACCCCGGCCGACATCGCGCGGCGGAGCCGCAAGGCAAAGGTCCTCGCCGCCCTCGAGTGTCGGCGCGACTGACGGGGATCGACGTGCGGCTTCGGGTTGAGGCCCTGCCGCCCACCGGCGGGCGTCGTTCGTCACGCGGCGAGCATCCGATTCGGAATCCGGCTTGACATCAATGCTCAGCGCATATATGCTCGTCGCATCCAAGGTGCCGCATGACCCAACGAACCGCGAAGCCCATCCCGCAGAAGCCTGACGCGCGCGACGACGCCGACGAGCGTGCATTCCTCGCCGCCTACGACGCTGCGGAGTTCCCGCATCCGTCCGTCACGGTCGACGTCGCGCCGATCACCACCGCGGACGGCGCGCTCCACGCGTTGCTCGTCCGCCGCACGGAACACCCCGCCAAGGGCAGGTGGGCGCTCGCGGGCGGGTTCGTCGGAATGAAGGAGTCTCTCGACGACGCAGCGGAGCGGGTGCTCGCCACGAAGGCGGGCCTCTCCGGCATCTTCCTTGAGCAGCTCTACACGTTCGGCGACGTCAACCGCGATCCGCGGACGCGCGTCATCTCCGTCGCCTACTACGCGCTGGTGGACCACGCTCGGCTGCGGCGCGCGCAACCCGAGAAGGGCGAGGTTGTCGTCGCGCGGATCGACGTTCCGTGGGAGGGCGAGGCCGGCGGGCGCGTCCTGGCGCTCGACGCCGACGGCTGCGAACTGCCGCTCGCGTTCGACCACGCGGATGTGCTGGGCCTCGTCGTCAAGCGCTTGCGCGGCAAGCTCGACTACGCGCCGATCGGCTTCCAGCTCCTGCCGCGCCGCTTCACACTGCGGCAGCTCCAGGAAGTCCACGAGGCCGTCCTCGGCCGCGACGTCAACAAGGACTCGTTCCGCCGCAGCGTCCTCGCCCGCGGCCTCGTCGCCGCGACGGGCGAGATGGAGAAGGACGTGCCGTACCGGCCGGCGGAGCTCTACCGCTACGTCAACCCGGATAGAGCCCGAGAGTCGTAGGGAAGGAGACAGTCATGGCGCAGATCACACGGTTCCCGTTCACGAGACACCTCCGCAGCGACCCGAGCCACCACGTGCTGCACTATCGGCGCGGGCGGCTCGTCCGCAGCGGGCGCGGCGTCGCATACTGGTTCATGCCACTCTCGGCGAGCGTCGCCGAGGTCCCGTGCGACGACCGTGAGCTGGCGTTCCTCTTCCACGCCCGCACGGCCGATTTCCAGGACGTGACGACGCAGGGCGTCATCACCTACCGCGTCGCCGCGCCGGAGAAAGTGGCGGACCGTGTGGACTTCTCGATCGACCTCGTCCGTGGCGTGTGGAAGCAGACGCCGCTCGAGCAGATCGGGCACCTCCTCTCACAGCTCGCGCAGCAGTTCGCGTGGGACTACGTCGCGCACACGCCCGTTCGCGCGGTCCTCGCCGAGGGCATGGATCACGTCTGCGAGAAGATCCGCGAAGGCTTCACGAAGCACGCGCCGCTCGCGGAAATGGGGCTCGAGATCGTCGCGGTGCGGATCACCGGCGTCGCGCCGTCGGCTGACCTCGAGAAGGCGCTCCAGACGCCGACCCGCGAGTCGATTCAGCAGCAGGCCGACGAGGCGACGTTCCAACGGCGGGCGCTCGCCGTGGAGAAGGAGCGCGCGATCCAGGAGAACGAGTTGCAGAACAAGATCGAGCTGGCGAAGCGCGAGGAACTGCTCATCGGACAGCAAGGCGCGAACGGCAAGCGACTCGCGCGCGAGACGGCCGACGCCGAGGCGATCGCCGCCGAAGCGGCGGCGGCGCGGCAGCGGATCGACGGGGCCGCGCAGGCCGAGTTCGTCCGCCTCGTGCAGACGGCGAAGGTCGAGGCGGAGAAGGGACGCATCGACATCTATCGCGACCTGCCGAGCCAGGTCCTGCTAGGTCTCGCGGCCCGGCGTTTCGCGGGGAAGGTCGAGCGCATCGACCACCTGAACCTCGGCGGCGACGTCCTCGGCGGGGCGCTGACCGATCTCCTCGAAGCCGGGACGAAGCGCCTGACGACCGGCGTCGCGACGTCCAAGGGTGTGAGCTGAGATGACGTCCGCCCGCGTCCCGCGCCTAGTCCTCGTGACGCGCCCGACCGATCTCGATCGGCTCGTGGCGCGCCACGGCACGCGGGCGCAGGCGGAGTTCTTCCTGAAGACGCGCGGGCAGTCGATCGGCGAAGTCGATGCGCGTCACGCCGCCTTCGAGCGCGCGCTCGCGACCGTGATGAACGCGATCCCCGTGCAGTGGCGGCGCAACCGCATCGACCGCGCGGACCTCGACCGCTTTCTCTTCGAGCCGGACGACATCGTCGTCGCGCTCGGTCAGGACGGACTCGTCGCGAACGTCGCGAAGTACCTCGACGGGCAGCCGGTCATCGGCCTGAACCCCGCGCCGCACCTCTACGAGGGCGTGCTTGTCCCGCACAGTCCCGAGTCCGCGGAGGAACTGCTCCACGTTGCCGCGGCGGGGAAGGGCAGGTACCAGGAGCGCACGATGGTCGAGGCCGCTCTCGACGACGGGCAGCGTCTCGTCGCTCTGAACGAGCTCTTCGTCGGCCACCGAACGCACCAGTCCGCACGCTATCGGCTGACGTGGGGGAACGAGACGGAGCGGCACTCGTCGTCGGGCCTCATCACTGCGACGGGCACCGGCGCGACCGGCTGGGCGCGGTCGATCCATCGCGAACGCGCGAGCAACCTGACGTTGCCCGCGCCGACGTCGGGCGACTTGGTTCTCTTCGTGCGCGAGGCCTGGCCGAGCGTCGCGACCGGCACGTCGCTGACGCAGGCGATCGTTCCGGCGGGCGGCGAGGTCGAGGTCGTGTCGGAAATGGACGACGACGGCGTCATCTTCGGCGACGGGATCGAGACGGACCGGATCGAGTTCTCGTGGGGACGGCGGGCGACGCTGCGTGCGGCGGCGACGCGGCTCAGGTTGTTGGTCGGATGAAGTGCCAGAACTGCGGCGAGCGGTTCCCCGCCGACATCGGGCACGGCGGCATGATGCAGACCGACTCGCCGGGGTACTTCTTCGTACTCGCGGTCGTGTGCGGGATCGGAACGGTGCTGCTCTTCCACTGGAACGTCGCGCTGTGGCGCTGGGCGTGTCTCGGCTTCACCACGCTCGCAACCCTGGTGTGCGGTCTCGCGTGGGCAGAGAGCGCCTCCGATGCCTACTGCCCACGCTGCCGCAGGCGCGGACGAGTCTGGCCGTGGTCGTTCTGATGCGCGGCATGCCCCCGAGTACCGGCGTCGTTCGCCGCGACCGCATCGCCGGCGTACTTCTCGGCACGGCCGTTGGTGACGCGCTCGGGCTGCCGCGCGAGGGCCTGTCGCCCCAGCGCGCGCAGAGGATCTTCGGCGACGACGTCCGTCACGCACTCGTCCACGGCCGCGGCATGGTCAGCGACGACACCGAGCACACGTGCCTCGTCGCGCAGTCGCTCCTCGCCGCACCCGACGACGCCACGAGGTTCGCGGAGTCGCTCGCGTGGAAGCTCCGCTTCTGGCTGCTCGGCCTGCCGGCGGGCGTCGGCCTGGGCACGGCCAGGGCGATTGCGAAGTTGTGGGTTGGCTTCGGTCCGAGCTCAAGTGGCGTGTGCTCGGCCGGAAACGGCCCCGCGATGCGCGCCGCCGTCGTTGGTGTGTGCCACGCGACCGACCGGAGCGCCATGCGGTCGTTCATCCGCGCATCGACGCGCATCACGCACACGGATGAACGAGCGGAGAGGGCTGCGTTCCTCGTCGCGTTCGCGACCGCGTACGCTGCGACTCGTCGCGCGGATGAGGTCGTTCCCGCCATGTTCCTTCGCGCCGCACGGACGGCAGTGTGGGACGCGGACGAGGAACTCAGTGGGATACTCACGGTCATGGAGGAGCACGTGGCGCGCGGTGTGTCCGTGCAGGAGTTCGCATCAGCACTCGGCCTGACGCGCGGCGTGTCGGGATACGCGTACCACACGGTCCCCGTCGCGCTCTATGCCTGGCTATCGCACCCCGGCGACTTCCGCGCGGCCGTCACCGACGTCATCCGCCTCGGCGGCGACACAGACACGACAGGCGCGATCGTCGGAGGGATTTGCGGCGCTGGCGTCGGTGCGTCCGGCATCCCCCGCGCGTGGATCGACGGCCTCTGGGAGTGGCCGAGGTCGGTCGCGTGGATGAACGACCTCGCCGATCGACTCGCGCCGCAGTTTCCCGACGACGGCTCTCCGCCCGTCAGCGTCGGGGAACTGCCGCTCGCGTGGCCCCTCGTGCTTCCGCGCAACGTGATGTTCCTCGCCATCGTCCTGGGTCACGGGTTCCGGCGGTTGCTGCCGCCGTACGGTGGCGGGACGTAGGCGTGGCGAACTCCCCGACCTACGGCGTCCGCTTCTGGCGCAAGGACGCGGTCGTCCTGCTCGCCGGCGGGTTCAACGAGGATCTCCGCTACGTGAGGAAGCGCGACCCGGACGTTGCGATGATGTGGCGTTTCCTCGGGGCGGGACGCGCGCCGTGACCACCCGCGGCCTCACGCTCGGGAAGTTCGCGCCGTTCCACCGCGGCCACCAACTCGTCGTCGAGACGGCGCTGGCGGAGTGCGACGAAGTGGTCGTCCTCATCTACGACGCGCCGGACGTCACGTCGGTCCCGCTGCCGGTCCGCGCCGACTGGTTACGTCGACTGCACCTGCGTGCCCGCGTCGTCGAGGTGTGGGACGGGCCGCGGGACGTCGGCGACGCGCCCGACCTGATGCGGCGTCACGAGGAGTGCGTGCTGCGCGCTCTCGACGGCACGCGGATCGACCGCTTCTACTCGAGCGAGTTCTACGGCGAGCACATGAGCCGCGCTCTCGGCGCCGTTGATCGACGCGTCGATCCCGTGCGCGAGCGAGTACCGGTGTCGGGCACGGCGATTCGCGCGGAACCGTACCGTCACCGCGCATGGCTCGCGCCCGAGGTCTACCGCAATCTCATCGTCAACGTGGCGCTGCTCGGCGCGCCGTCCACGGGCAAGACGACGCTGGCTGAGCGGTTGGCGCGCGAGCACGGGACGAAGTGGATGCCCGAGTACGGGCGCGAAGTCTGGGAGCGCCATCAGGTCGATCGCAGGCTCACGCCCGAGCAGCTCGTCGAGATCGCCGAGGGGCACGTCGCCCGCGAAGATGCGCTGCTGCTCGAGTCGGACCGCACCTTGTTCGCCGACACAAACGCGCTGACGACGCTGTGCTTCGCGCATGCGTACCACGGTGCGGCGCTGCCCGCGCTCGATCGCCTCGCGGATGCGTGCGCCACTCGCTACGACCTCACGTTCGTCTGCGGCGACGACATCCCGTACGCCGACACGTGGGACCGCTCGGGCGAGGTGGACCGCGACGTCATGCAGCGGCGGACGCTGGCCGAACTCGCGCGTCGGAAGATCCCGTTCCTCACGCTACGCGGCGACCTCGACGCGCGGTGCGCTACGGTGGGGCGCGTGCTCTCGCGGTTCACGAAGTTCGGCAACCCAGCCGCCGCCTTCGTTGGCGAGGAGGTCTCGTGATGCAGTACCTCGACGTCAACACGATCGCGTTCACGGGGATCGGCTACCCGATGAGCTGGATCGAACTCGTCGGGACGGTCTTCTACCTGTGGTCCGTCGTGCTCATCGCGCGGCGCAAGATGCTGACGTGGCCTGTCGGCATCGTGGCGGTCGTTCTCTTCGCAGCGCTCTTCTGGCAGATCCACCTCTACTCCGACGCGATCGAGCAGGGCTACTACCTCGTCGCGAGCGTGTACGGCTGGTGGAACTGGAGTCGGGCGCGCGCCGACCGCTCGCAGCCGGTGCCGGTGGCGTACTCAAGTCTGAAGAGCATCGCGGTCACGGCGGCGGCGACAGCAGTCCTCTCCGTCGCAGTCGGGGCCGCGATGACACGCGTGCACATTTGGCTTCCGTCGGCATTCCCTGCCCCGGCCGACTACCCGTGGATCGACGCGGCCACGACCGTGATGAGCTTGGTCGCGATGTGGCTGATGGCGCGACGCCAGGTCGAGAGCTGGATCTACTGGATACTCATCGATGTCGCCGGCGTGTGGCTCTACTACGTGAAAGACGTGAAGTTCGTCGCGCTGCTGTATGTCGTGCTGCTCGCGCTCGCCGTGTGGGGATACGTCGGATGGCACCGGGAGCGGCGCGGCGCCGCGGCCGTGCGGACCGCCGGGCGGGCCGCGTGATCCTCTTCCGCCCCGTCGGTCTCGAGGAGCTGCGTCTCATCGACGCGGCCGACATGCGCGCGTTCCCGCCGCGCCTGCCTGAGCAGCCGATCTTCTACCCCGTGCTGATCGAGGCGTACGCGCGTCAGATCGCACGAGACTGGAACACGAAGAGCCACTCGCTCATCGGGTTCGTGACGCGGTTCGCGGTGGACGACGCGTACGTCGCGAAGTTCGAGCGGCACATCGTCGGCGGCCGCGCGCACGAGGAGCTGTGGGTCCCGGCGGAGGACCTGCACGAGTTCAACCGGCACATCGTCGGGCGCATCGATGTCGTCGCCGTGTACTTCGGTGACGGATTCTGCAGCCGTGCAAACGATCCCGGACGAGCTGCGGATCTCCTCGACCGCCTCGCGGCCGAAGCGGACGGTCGGGCCGACACCCGCCTCGCGCACTCGTTGCGCGGCGAAGCCCAGCGGCTTCGCGGAAGCCTGGGCGAGGCCGAGCGCCGCGCCCCGACGTCGGGCGAGTGAGTGCCGCCGTCCTGCGACTTGCGGCAGCCGTTCACTGTGGTCGCGGGCCTGAGGATCAGCGAACGGTGCCGAGCCGCCGCAGCGACTCCTCGATGTTCCGCCGCGCGTGCGCCTCGTGCCGTTCGCGCATCGCGGCGTCGCTGAAGATCGACCGCCGGGCGAGCATGCCGCGGAGGAACTTCTCCCGCGCCTCGCGGAACTGTGGCTCCGGGACCCAGTCGTACTCTTGGCGGATCTGGCGCTCGTAGGCCGCGAACCGGTCGGGCGACGCGGCGAGGATCGCGAGGTCGGCATCGACGAGGAGCCGCGCGTCGTTCCCCTCCGGCGGGTCGCGGTGCTTCGTCGCGAGGACGAGCGCGTGGACGCGCGCCGCGACGTCGGCCGCCGCGCCTCCCGCGAGCAGTTCGTCACGCGCCCACTCGGCGCTGCGCTCCTCGTTGTCGTGGCGGTGCGTGTCGTAGATCGCGTCGTGGAACCAGAGCGCGAGTGCGATCTCGTGCCAACGCTCGACGCGCTTCCCGCGCTCGACGAGAGCGCTGTACGCCTCGCTGATGTGCAGCACGTTGTGGTACGCGCGGTGGGGCTCGGCGTAGTGAGCCAGGAGTTCGTCGAACAGCTCACTGCGCGGCGTCGCTCCGACGGCTGCGAAGGCGTCGCCGAGCACTTCGCGCAGCGTATCCCCGTCGAGTGCCGGGGTGGACGGGCGCCAGTCGGACGTCATGCTCTCGATCCCTGCGCAGCCGCGCTCCGGCGGGCGACGAACTCGACGAAAGCGGCACGCTGGACCGCGCCAAGCCGCTGCGTCCCGTCGTCCTGCTTGCCGAGAAGCCGGGGCCGGTCGGTCGCGTACGCGGTGGCGACCAGGAGGCAGCTCGCCGCGGTCCATGCGAGGACGGCGCCGAACGCGCCGGCCGCGGTAGCGACCGCACCCAGAGCGACTCCGTAGATCCCGAAGATGATGGCGAAGCGCACCCGCAGAGCGTACCGGTGCGGACGTGAGTTCGTGGGGACTCTCGCGGTGCCGTTCGCGACTCGTGCCTACCTCGTCGGGAACGTCGCCACGAGCGCCGGGTCGCGTCCTCTTCGGTCCGGCCCGGCTGCACTGCTCCGCGAACGCGCGTCGCGTAGAATCGCGTGCGTCAATCCTCCCCCCGGGGCCTCAATCGCTGAACCCGCGCGACCGGGCGCGGTTCACCATGCGGGCGTAGTACGCTCGTCGGCTCGGCGTCGCGCGCGCCGCTGCTGACGATGACGGGCGACGATGACAGGCAACGGCGGAGCCTGCAATGGACACCAGCGTTGACGCGGCGGCGGCGGCGCTGCTAGCGTGCAGTACCGCCGCGGGAGGGCGATCATGGGCAATCACGTCGGTCGTCGCCGTAGAAGCTTGCGCGTCGCCTCGTTGGCGATCGCGGCGCTCATGGCTGTCGCGTCCTGCTCCGACGAGCCCGGCTCCGTCACGGCAGGCGGCGGGAACTCCGCAACGCCGAATCCGCCGCCGGTCCTGGAGAGCGGGATTGCGCTCGGTTTCGTCTACGACACATCCGGCAGCATGTCCGAGAGCGTGTCGGACGGCAAGGGCGGGCAGAGCGCCAAGTGGCAGGTCGCGAACCGCGCATTCGTCGGGATCGTGGAACGTCTGAAGAAGTTCGTCGCTTCGCCTCCGGCCGACGGACCGACGCGGCTCGAGACGGCGCTCGTCCGATTCGGCAGGAAGGGCACGTCCGACGAAGGAAAGGCCGCGTTCGCAATCCGGATGGCTCCGTTCGACGCGGCGGGGCTCCGAGCGTGGGTGGACGGGTTCAGTCAGCCCGATGGGCCGACGCCGCTCGGCGATGCCGTGCGGCTCGCGGGCGAGGCCGTCATCGGCTCGAAGCTCGTCACGAAGCACATCGTCGTGCTGACGGACGGGAAGAACACGCACCCGCCGGACCCCGCGACGGCCCTGCGTGCTCTGCGCGCCGAGGCCGATCGCAGGCAGGTGGCGTTCTCGGCGCACTTCGTCGCGTTCGACGTGGACGCCGAGGAGTTCAAGTCCGTGCGGGCCGAAGGAGCGACACTGCTCGGGGCTTCGGACGAGACGCAGCTCAACGAGCGGATGCAGTACATCCTCGAGGAGAAGATCCTCCTCGAGGTGGAGCACCCCCGGCCCTCGGGCGCTGGGAAGTAGACGGAGGACACGATGGGCTTCTTTCGCGCGATCAAGCGGGTGTTCGTCTGGATGGGTCTCATGGCCGAGCAGGTCACGGAGACCGACGCCATCAATCAGGCGATGGTGGAACGGGGCATCCGCGACGCGAAGGCGAAGGCGGACAAGGCCCACTACGCGAACGGTCAGCTCGCGGGGCAGATCGCGCTCCTGAAGGACCAGATCAAGCGCCAGGAGCGGCAGAAGGAGGAGCTCACCGGGATGCTCCAGGCCTGCGCCGCCGCGAACGACGAGGCCAACGGCGCGGCGACCGCCGAGCAGTTGGCGTCGCTCGAAGCCGATCTTGCCGACAACCGGTCGCAGCTCCAGGGTCTCGAGGAGCTCTACCAGCAGAACACGCAGATCATTGCCCAGAGCCTGCGCGAGATTCAGAAGTTCCAGCGTGAGTTCGAGCAGGTGAAGGTCAAGGTCGCCGTCGGGCGTTCGCTCGAGAACCTCGCGACGCTGATGAAGGGCTCCATCACCGAACTGCAGGGAATGATGGGCGGCGAGATCGGCCAGTCGATGCAGCAACTGCGGCAGGCGGCCGCCGGCGGCGAGGGCCAGATGCGCGCCACACTCGATCTCGCCAAGGAGATGGGGTCGTCGGTCCAGCGGCAGCAGGAGATGCGCAAGGCGCGCGGCCAGATGCTCTTCGCTGAGTACAAGAAGAAGATGGGCATGGTCCAGGGCGAGGCGGCCGCGCCGGCGCAGCCGGCTCCGCAGCGCGAGGACCGCCAGCGCATCTCCGAGTGATCCAGTTGAGTGCGCCCGGACGTCGGCGCGCGGAGGTTGAACGATGACCGGACGAGGGAAGTTCCTGCTCACGCTGCTCGTGCTGGGCCTCTTGGCGTTCGGCGTGTGGCGCTGGTACCCGCAACTCATCTGGCAGCCGGGTGCGCCCGGCGCGACGCCGCAGAACGGCGCCGCGTCGGCAAACGGCACGCCACCCGGGAACGGCGTCGCGCCCGGCGCATCGGCCCCGGCGACCGCCCGTGCGCCGATGGAGTCCCCCGAAGTCACCGAGCCGGACGCCGAAGTCTCGCAACTCCCGCCGCCCGCGGCGTACGTGCCGATGGGCAACGTCGTCGAGATCGAGCTCTCTGAGTACGCGGGCTACGCGGGGCTGATCGCCGCGAACGGTGGCCTCGACGCGAACCCGAACTCGGTGTTCGCGCGGAAGCACGGCTTCCAGGTGAAGCTGACGCTGAGCGAGGAGGAGAGCTGGCCGGCCCTCAACACGGGCAAGATGGCCGCGTCGGCGACCACGGTGGACGTGCTCGCGGTCTACGGGAAGCAGTTCGAGGTCGTCGTCCCGGCGCAGATCGGTTACTCGCGCGGCGCCGACGCGGTCGTCGTGCGGAGCGACATCAAGTCGGTCAACGCTCTCCGCGGACGCACGTTGGCGACGGTTCAGTTCACGGAGGCCGAGTTCTTCGTCCGCTACCTCGCGGGCGAAGCGGGGCTCCCGGTCCATGTGCTGCACGACCTGGCGGCGAAGCCCGATCCGGGTTCGCTGAACCTGGTCTTCTGCTCCGACTCGCCCGCGGCCGCGGAACTGTTCGTCCGCCACGCGAAGGCGGATCACCCTGCGCTCGCCGGGTTCGTCGGCTGGGCGCCCAGCACGAACGACGCGATCGAACGCTCTGGCGGCCGGGCGCATGCTCTCACGTCGAACACGAACCTGCTGATCGTGGCCGACATCCTGGTCGTCAACAAGGGCTTCGCGCAGCAGAAGCCGGACATGGTGCGCGGGCTCGTGGACGGTCTCCTTGAGGGCAACCGGCTCGTTCGCGAGAATCCCGAGGCCCAGCTCGACGTGCTCGCGAAGGCGTTCAAGTGGGATCGCGAGAAGGTGCGGAACCAGCTCCGCCAGGTGCACCTGGCGAACCTGCCGGAGTCGCGGGCGTTCTTCTCCGGCGCGATCACGTCGGCCGGCAGCTTCGGCGGGATCTACCAGTCCGCGGTGTGGGCCTACGGCGCGGCGCTCGTCCGCAACCCGGTGGACGCCGACCGTTTCCTCGACAGCACGGCGCTCGACGTCATCGAGAATGCCGGCACGTACAAGGACCAGGCGGTCGCGATTGCGCCGATCCGCGCGAAGGGCGAGATGACCGTCGAGCGGGACCCGCTCCTCAGCAAGAACATCCGGTTCCTCTTCGCGCCGATGTCGGCGGACCTGGACATGAAGAACGCCGACAACCTGAAGAACCTCGACGACGTGAAACGACTGCTCCAGGTGAGCCCCGGCTCGACCCTCACGCTCCGCGGCCACGTGGACAACGCCAACCTCGAGGAGATCCGTCGCCAGGGCGGCGAACCGCTCGTGCGCAAGGCCGCCCTGCAGGCCGTGGAACTCTCGAAGCGAAGGGCCGCGGAGATCAAGCGCGTCCTCGTGGACAAGTACGCGGCGGAAGCCACGCGACTCGAGGTCGTCGGGCGCGGGTGGGAGGAGCCCGTCGGTTCGGACTCCGACCAGAACCGTCGCGTCGAGGTGCAGTGGTTCACACTCGAGTGAGCGACCGCCGGCGCACGCATTGATGGACGTCCCCTCCTACCGACGCCTCTTCCCGAAGAGCCCGCACCATGTGTGGCTCGCCGTGCTGACGCTCGGACTCGGATTCGCCGCGGGCAACGTGCTCGGCCTGCTCGTCGGCGGCGCCGCGTACGCCCTGGGCTGGATCTACCTGCCGGACACTCCGCTGTTCCGCGCGTGGGCCGACCGACGCACGCAGTCGGCCCGGGCCGCCGTCACGATGGCCGACGGCGAGGAGTTCCGAAAGCGCCGGGACGCGATGGTCGCGTCGCTCTCCGCGCCGCGGCGCACGCGGCTCGGCGAGTTGGTCGCCGTGTGCCGCGACGTGGAGCAGTCGCACACTGCCGCAGGGCTGGCACCGACGGACGCACCGGACGACCCGCGCATCCGGAAACTCGACGAGCTCGTCTGGACATACCTCCGCCTTCTCGCCTTCGAGCAGTCGTTGGAGACGTTCCTCGAAGTGGAGCGCAAGGAGGAGGTCCCGAAACTGCTGCGAGAGGCCGGGCAGGAAGCGATCGACGCGGAGCGGTCGGCGGCGGATGTCGTCGCCAAGGGGGGCGGCCCGATGCTCGAGGCGCGGCAACGGCTGGCCGCGTCGTGCCGGGAACGCGTGGAAGTGCTGGAGAAGCGCCAGCGGCGGATCGAGCAGGCCAAAGAGAACCTCGCCGTCGCGTCCGCTGAGCTCTTGCGCCTGGTCCAGCAGGTGAAGCTGATCCGCGCCGACGCAGTGGCCACGCGGAATGCCGACGGGCTTTCGATGCGCATCGACTCCACCGTGGAGCAACTCGGGGAAACCACCCGCTGGCTGACGCAGATCGAGGACTTCCGCGATGTCGTGGGCGACGGCCCGCCGCCGGGCGTGCGGGTCGCCGCTGGGATCGCGCCGGCGCCGCCGAGTCCGGTTCCAGCCGCGCAGCGCGTCGAACCGCGCATCGAACGCGCGCGTGAGGAGGAACGATGAGCGCCGCCACCCCGGAACAACTCGCGGTCAGCCGCGGCCTGCCGCTCCGCCGGTGGGCGGCCGACCTCGCGCGCAGGTGGAACGCCGGCTCGCAGGCCGTGTTCGTGCTGCACGGCGACGTGTTCGACTTGTTCCCGGTCCCCGACGAGAAGGGGATCGGGTGGGCACCGCTCAAGGCGTTCCTCTCGCGCCGACTCTTCCCCGATCGGGGAACGCTCCTCTTCTACGACATCAGCGACGGCCTCACGTTCGGAAGCCGCGACATGCAGACGCGGTTCTTCGAGTGGCTCGCCGTCTACGACACCGTCGAGAACACCGACTTCCACCGGTCGGGACCGCCGCGCGAGTTCACGAAGCTCGCCCCGCTGCTGCGCCGGTTCTTCCTCCGCGCGTCCGAAGAGAAAGGGGAGAGGCGCGGCGTCACTCTGATCATCGACTTCCCCGAGAAGATCGTTCCCGCCACGGAGGAGTCGGGGGCGTCGGCCGACGAACGCATCTCACTCGTGACGATCCTCAAGTGGGCGACGTCGTACGACGTGCGAGCGCTCGACGTCGCGGTGATCCTCGTGACGGAGAGCGCCGCCGAGCTCCACGCGGACCTGCTCCAGAACCCGCATGTCGCGCAGGTCGCCATCGATCTTCCCGATGAAGAAGACCGCCGCCGATTCATCGAGTCGAAGTTCGTCGCAGACGTTGCCGGCGGGCGCCCGCTCGCCGAGTGGTGCGACCTCTCGGCGGAGGACCTCGCACGGCGCACGGCGGGCCTCGCACTCGTCCGCGTGCAGAACCTGATCGCGGAGGCCGTGCGCAACGGCGGTCGCGTGACCGGCGACTATGTCAGCCAGGCGAAGCGTCGGCTGATCGAGGACTACTGCCAGGGGATGGTCCGGTTCAAGGACCCGAAACCCGGGTTGACGCTCGACCGCGTGGCGACGCACACGGCGGCCAAGGCGCGGATGCGGGAGCTCGCATGGCTCCTTCGCAACGGCAAGACCGATGTCGTCGAGCGGGGCGTTCTCCTCCCCGGCCGCGTGGGCGTCGGCAAGTCGTTTCTCGTCGACTGCTTCGCCAGCGAGTGCGGGCTGCCGGTTCTCGAGATGGGTGAGTTTCGATCGAAGTGGGTGGGCGACACCGAGCGGCAGCAGATGCGCATCCTCATGACGATCCGCGCGCTGGGGCCCGTGGTCGTCGTCGTGGACGAGGCCGACGCGGTGCTCGGGACGCGCCAGGCGGACGGCGACAGCGGCGTGTCATCCCGCGTGTTCGCAGCGTTCGCGGCCCACATCGGCGACTCCACGCTTCGCGGCCGCGAGTTGTGGATCGCGATGACGTCGCGCCCCGACCTCCTCTCGATCGACATGAAGCGACAGGGCCGGTTCGGGCTCTGCGTGCCGCTGTTCCCGGCGCAGGGGCCGGACGACGTCCTCGACCTAGTGCGCGTCATCGCGAAGACGAAGTCGCTCGCACTCGACGAAACCGAACTCGCGTGGGCGCGCGACGAGATGGGGACCCGCCCGCTGACCGGCAGCGACGTGGACGCCATCCTCACGCGCGCGAAGGAGCGGGCCGTCCTCGCACTGCGTGACGACGACGTGCGCGTGGAGGATCTCCGCGACGCCGTCGCGTCGTTCATCGACCCGCTCGACGGCGACCTGCTCCTGCTGCAGGAACTGGCCGCCGTGCTCGCCTGCTCCGACCGCCGGTTCCTGCCCGAGGCGTATCGCGACGCGGACCGCACGGAGCTCGCCGCGCGGTTCGCGATCTTGAAGATGCGGGCCGGCGCCCGCTAGGCCGCTACTTCAACGCCGCCGCGCGGATGCTCGGCTCGAACGCGATGGCCTCCGTGAGGCACGTCTCGACCGCCGGCAGCGCCCAGTTGTCTTGGTTGACGAAGAAGATGCGGTCGTCGATCGGCCGCCGGAGGACGTCTGCGTGGCCCGCGGCAACGAAGCCGACCGCTGCCACGGGGATCGCGTGACCCCAGCGGGCCATTCTCACCTGCTCCACGGCAGTCGGCGCCACGTCGAGGATCGCGAGGACCTCGAGCACCTGCTTCTCGACCTCGGGGCGCAGGTGCTCCCACGCCACTCCGTCACGACGTCGCGGAGCGAACGATTGTCGAGCGCGGCGAGCGCCTCGCGCTTGGTTTCGTCCTCGATCGGGATGTCCGGGTAGTCGACTTCGGCGTACGCGATCACGAGTGGGACGCGCTCGTCGGGCTCCGGCAACCGGTTGTCGGCGAGTGGCATGCGAGGCGTGCGAGGTCGATCGACGCCACGGAGCGAGTTGCCCGCCTCGCCCGCCTTGCCGTCGGCTCACTGGAACGCAGCCGAATGTGCCACTTGTATCGACACGGCCACTAACCTCTCCCGCGTGACCATCTCTGTGAACGGTGACGCGCGCGAGGTGCCGGCGGGCTCGACGCTGGCGGACCTGCTGCGTGAACTCGGGCTCGCGGGGCGGCCGGTGGCCGTCGAGCGGAATCTCGAGATCGTGCCGCGCTCGGCGCACGGCGCGACGGTGCTGGCGGAAGGCGATCGGATCGAGATCGTCACGATGGTCGGCGGCGGGTGATTCGGAGGCGGATGATGACGTCGGATTCGAAGGCTCTGTCGGACGTGCTGCAAGTCGGCCGGTTCGCATTCCGGTCGCGCATCGTGCTCGGCACGGGCAAGTACAAGGACTTCGAGACGATGGAGCGCGCGCTCGACGTCTCGGGCACGGAGTGCGTCACGGTCGCGATCCGGCGCATCCCGCTCGGCCAGGCGGGGCCGACGATCCTCGACCACATCGACCGCGCGCGGATGACGGTGCTGCCGAACACGGCGGGCTGCTTCAACGCCGAAGACGCCGTGCGGGTGGCGCGGCTCGCGCGGGAACTGCTCGGTCACGAGCTGCTGAAGCTCGAGGTCCTCTACGACCAGAAGTCGCTCCTGCCGGAGCCGCTCGAGACGCTCAAGGCGCTCGACGTGCTCGTGAAGGAGGGCTTCACTGTGATGGTCTACTGCGGCGACGACCCGGTTCTCGCGAAGCGGTACGAGGAGCGCGGCGCGGCGGCGGTGATGCCGCTCGGCGCGGCGATCGGCACGGGGCTCGGCATCCTCAACCCGCGGAACATCGGGTTCATCAAGGAGCACGCGGGCGTGCCGGTGCTGGTGGATGCCGGACTCGGCGCGCCGTCGCACGTGGCGCAGGCGATGGAACTCGGTGCGGACGGCGTGATCGTCAACACCGCCGTCGCTCTGGCGCAGGATCCCGTCGCGATGGCGCGGGGGATGAGGCTCGCGTGCGAGGCGGGGCGGCTCGGCTGGCTCGCGGGCCGCATGGCCGTGCGGCCCGAGGGCGCGCCGTCGTCGCCGGTCGAGGGTGTCGTCGGGTCGAAGACGTGAACTTCGCCGTCGCGGCGTCGTACGCGACGGCCGCGCTCGGACTCGCCGTCGTCGTCTGGTGGGCGTGGCGTGTGCGCGGCGGGCGCGATCCGCTCGGCGCGCAGCCGCAGGGCGCGTTCCCCGACACCGGAGACGCGCTCCTCATTGCGATCCCCGCGTGGATCGCCGCGATGTGGATCGTCCCCGCGATCGGGACGGGGGCCGGGCTCTCGGCCGGCGGGTTCACGATCCTCGGGTCGGCGGTCCACCTCGCGATCGCGCTCGTGATCCTGCCGTTCGTGCGACGGGGCGTGCCGGCGCCGACGCTCACGCCGCGGGCGCTCCGCGCGGCGGGCTGGCTCGCGGGGCTCGCGACGTTCGGCGTCGTGGGGCTCACGGGCGAGCTGCTCACGCTCGGGTACGCGGCGTTCGGCGCGAAGCCGCCCGAGCAGGACGTCGTGGCGCTCGCGCGGTCGGTGTCGGGGGTCGAGCAGGCGGGGACGATGCTCGCTACGCTGGTGCTCGCGCCCGTCGGAGAGGAGATCTTCTGGCGCGGGGCCGTGATGCCCGCGATCGCGCGGCGGACAGGGATGCCGCGGGCGGTGCTCCTCTCGGGGGCCGCGTTCGGGGCCATCCACGTTGCGGCGTCGCCTCCCGCGTGGTGGCCGCTCGCGATCCCGCTCGGTCTCGTCGGCGCGATCTGCGGCTGGACGTACGCCCGCACGGCGTCGTTGAGCGCTGCGATCCGCGTGCACGTGGCCTTCAACGCGCTGAACCTGGTGTTCCTCCATCTCTCCGCGAACTGATTCGCGTCAAGCGCGCCCGGCCGGGGGGAGGCTAGCGTGGGTCGCAGGACGCCGAGGAACGGGCGTCCCGCGGAGGCCACGGTGGCGCTCGAGACGGCGACGATCCTGAGACTCGGAGCAGCGGCTGCGCTCGGCGTGGCCGTGGGGCTCGGCGGCTACACGTTCGTGTACGCCAAGGGCGGGTCGTACATGACGAACGACCCGGCTGCGTGTGCGAACTGCCACGTGATGCAGGAGCAGTTCGACGGGTGGCAGAAGTCGAGCCACCACAAGGTGGCGGTCTGCAACGACTGCCACGTGCCGATGGACTCGTTCTTCGCGAAGTGGTGGGTCAAGTCGACGAACGGGTGGCACCACTCGTCGGCGTTCACCACGGGCGACTACCCGGAGCACATCCGGGCGAAGGAACGCAGTCGCGAGGTGCTCGAGACGCAGTGCAGGCGCTGCCACGAAGACATCGCCGAGACGGTGGACGGCCACGGGGACGCGACGCGTTCCTGCGTGACGTGCCACGACTCGGTCGGACATCTGCGATAGGAGGATCCGATGATCGAACAGGGCCGGTCGAAGAGCGGCGGTCGCATGGGCGTGTTCGTGGGAACGATCGTGCTCTGCGCGGCCGCCGCCGCGGGCGCCACGGCGCTCCTGATGAACGTCTCCGAGCGCAAGGCGGAGGCGAAGAACCCGTTCTTCCGCGTGGTCGAGATCGACGACACGACGGAGGACCCTGCCGTCTGGGGCAAGAACTTCCCATTGCAGTACGACGACTACAAGAAGACCGTGGACATGGTCCGCACGCGCTACGGCGGCAGCGAGGCGATGCCGAACGCGCCGACGGAACGCGATCCGCGTGCGGTCGTCGCTCAGTCGAAGATCGAGGAGGACCCGCGCCTCAAGGCGATCTGGGCGGGTTACGCGTTCTCGAAGGACTTCCGCGAGGAACGCGGCCACGCGTACATGCTCGAGGACCAGGTCTACACCGAGCGTCAGGTGGCTGCGAAGCAGCCGGGCACATGCATCCACTGCCACGGTTCGGTCTACGTTCCCTACACGAAGGCGGGCGACGGCGACCTGATCAAGGGCTTCGAGAAGCTCAATCAGATGCCGTACGCCGAGGCGAAGAAGCTCATCACGCATCCGGTCGCGTGCATCGACTGCCACGACCCCGCGACGATGGCGCTGCGCATCACGCGACCCGGCTTCCTGGAGGGCATCAAGGCGCTGAAGGCGTTCCAGGGCGTGAAGGACTACGACGTCAACACCATGGCGACGCGCCAGGAGATGCGGTCGTTCGTCTGCGGCCAGTGCCACGTCGAGTACTACTTCAAGGGCCCCGAAAAGCGGCTGACGTACCCCTGGGCGAAGGGCATCAAGGTCGAGCAGATCCAGTCGTACTACGACGAGGTCGGTTTCAAGGACTGGACGCACAAGGAGTCCGGCGCGCAGACGCTGAAGGCGCAGCACCCCGAGTTCGAGATGTGGAGCCAGGGCATCCACGCGAGGTCGGGCGTCGCATGCGCCGACTGCCACATGCCGTACAAGCGCGTCGGGGCGTTCAAGGTGAGCGACCACCACGTGCGGAGCCCGCTCCTCAACGTCAACCGCTCCTGTCAGACGTGCCACAAGTGGTCCGAGGAGGAGTTGAAGTCGCGGGCCGAGGCGATCCAGGAGCGCACGTACGCGCTCCGCAATCGCGCGATGGACGCGGTGTGCGCGCTGATCGTGGACATCAAAGCGGCGAAGGACGCCGGCGCTTCGGATGACGCCGTGGCCCTCGCCCGCGACCTGCAGCGGAAGGCGCAGTTCCGGCTGGACTTCGTCGAAGCCGAGAACTCCGTCGGATTCCACGCACCGCAGGAGGCCGCTCGCATCCTCGGCGAGTCGATCGACCTCGCGCAGCAGGGGCGCATCTCGGTGCGCGACGCGAAGTTCGTCGCGACCGAGGCGATCTCCGGCCCGAAGTTCGCACCCGCGCCGCCGGCTCCGGCCCCTGACGCGGGCCACAAGTAGCGGAGCTCGCGCGCGCTGGAATCGAAAGGGCCCCGTCGCTCGTCGCGACGGGGCCCTACTTGTCCGCCGTGAGGCGGCGGGTACTACTCCTCTTCCGAGGCGGCCGGCTTGCGGGCCGGGGCGGACTTCTTCATCGCGGGCTTCGGGGCGGCCTTGGCGGCGGGCTTCGCCGACTTCGGCGCGGCCTTGGCAGCGGGCTTCTTGGCGGCCGGCTTCGCGGCGGCCTTGGCAGCCGGCTTCGCAGCGGGCTTCTTCGCGGCGGCCTTGGCAGGCGCCTTCTTGGCCGGGGCGGCCTTCTTCGCGGGGGTCTTTGCCATGGTTCTCTCCTGGAACGGGGTTCGAGACTTGGTTCGGGACGAAAGGAAAGCACGACGTGGGCCCGCGGGCAAGTGTCCCTCGGGGGAGAACGGTGCGCCGCGCGCGAATCTCACGTGCCGGCGCAGATCTCCGCGCTGTGGCTGGTACCCACCACCGCAGCTCCCGCCTGGAGCATCTCGAGGACCTGCTCGCGGGTCCGGATGCCGCCGGACGCCTTGACCAGCGCCTTCCCGTTCACCGCCTGGCAGAGCAGCGCGACGTCCTCCGCGCGAGCCCCCCCGGGGCCGAAGCCCGTACACGTCTTCACGTACGGGATCCCGGTGGCTGCTAGCGCGCGGGCCGATTCGAAACGCTGCTTCTCGCCCAGGTAGCCGACCTCGAGGATCGCCTTCACGATCTTGCCGCGCGTCTGCCGGATGATCGCCAGTGCCTCCTCTCGCAGGTACTTCAGGTCGTCGTCAAGGGCCGCTCCGATCGAGATCACGTAGTCGATCTCGTCGGCGCCGAGAGCCGCGGCGCGCATCGCTTCGTTCGCCTTCACGTCGGGGGCCTGGTTCCCGTGAGGGAAAGCGACGGTCGCGACGACCTTGATTCCCGTGTTCATCAGGCGCCGCTTCGCGTGGTGGACCGCGCCGCTCGGGACGACGACGCCCCGGAAACGGTAGAGGAGCGCGGCGTCGCAGGCCGTGTCGATGTCGTGCAACCGTGTGTCCGGCCGTAGGACGGAGTGGTCGAGGAACGAGGCGAGGTCGATGCCGTTCACGGTGGGGGAAGACTATCCCGCCGACCCGACACGTGTGCGACGCCATTTGGGCGGGAGTCCGCGACGGCCACCTCTGTATCTTCCTGCCCGTGCCAGCACCTTCCGCGCCACCCGCTTCGCCGCCAGGTGCGGCGCCCGCCGCAACGTCCACTCGTATGTCCGCCGCAATGCAAGTGACCTCCCGCGTCCGATGGATCGTCTTCGCCCTCGCCGGGGCGCTGGCGTTGGGGGCGGTCGTCCGGGGGCCCGGCGAAGCCGCGGCGCCCGAGACAGGCAAGAAGCGGGTGGCGGTCGTGCTCTCGGTCGGCGGACTCGGCGACCGTTCGTTCAACGACATGGCGTACGAAGGCCTCCAGGCGGCGCGCCGCGACCTCGGCGTGATCGGTGTGTACGGCGAACCGGCGGCGATGAGCGAAGACGAGCGCTACCTCGACTTCTACGCCGAGCAGGGGTTCGACCTCGTGTTCGCGGTCGGGTTCCTGATGAAGAGCGCGCTCGAGAGCGCGGCGAAGCGTCACCCCGGGACGAGCTTCGCGATCATCGACGAGCAGGTGGATCTGCCGAACGTGGCCTCGGTGCGGTTCCGGGAGCACGAAGGCTGCTACCTCGTCGGCGCGCTGGCGTCGCGCAAGTCGAAGACGGGCACGGTCGGGATCGTCCTCGGCATGGACGTGCCGCTCCTGCGCGTTTTTGAACACGGATGGAATCAGGGCGTTGCCGCCGGGCGCCCAGGCGCGAAGTCGCTCACGATGATCGCGAACAGCTTCGCGGACCCCGTGCGCGGCAAGGAGCTGACGCGCGTGCTCGCGGGGCAGAAGGCCGACGTCGTCTTCCAGGCGGCGGGGCAGACCGGAAACGGCGTCATCACGGGCGCGGCCGAAGAGAAGATCTTCGCGGTCGGCTGCGACGCGAACCAGAACGGCGAAGCGCCCGGCACGGTGCTGACCTCGATGCTGAAGCGTGTCGACGTAGCGGTTCTGGGACTCTGCCGGGAAGTCGTCGAGGGCCGGTTCCGACCGGGCGCGCACAGCCTCGGCGTGAAGGAGGGCGCGATCGGCTGGGCGCTCGACGAGAACAACCGCGGCATCGTCACGGCCGACGACGAAGCGTGGCTCCGCGGCCTCGAGGCGAAGATCCGCAGCGGCGAACTCGTCGTCGAGTCGGACGCGCCGAAGGGCGGGGGAAAGTGACGTCTCTCGCGGCGGTCGCCGTGTCGAAGTCGTTCGGCGCCAAACGCGCGCTCGACGACGTCTCGTTCGCGGTCGAAGCAGGGGAGATCGTCGCGCTCGTCGGCGAGAACGGCGCGGGGAAGAGCACGCTGCTGAAGGTCGTGTCGGGGTTCCTCCGGCCGGACTCGGGCGAGGTGCGCATCGACGGGAAGTCCGTGCAGATGCGCGGACCGCGCGACGCCGCCGCGAGGGGCATCGGTCTCGTCCATCAGCACTTCATGCTCATCCCCGAGCTCACGGTGGCCGAGAACGTGGTCCTCGGACGCGAGCCGGGTGCCGGCCTGCTGCTCGACATCGCCGCCGCCGAGCGCGAGGTGCAGGACTGCGCTGAGCGGTTCGGCCTCGCGCTCGATCCGTCGGCCCGCGTCGGGGATCTCGGAGTGGCGCAGCAGCAGCGCGTGGAACTCCTGAAGGTGCTCGTCCGCGGGGCGCGCGTCCTGCTCCTCGACGAACCGACGGGTCTGCTCCCGCCGAGCGGCGTGAAGGACCTGTTCGCACTGGTGCGGCGCCTCGCGGCCGAAGGCTGCGGCGTGGTGCTCGTCACGCACAAGCTCCGCGAAGTGACCGATGTCTGTTCGCGCGCGGCCGTTCTGCGGCAGGGCCGGCTCGCGGGGGAGCGGCGCATCACGGGCGACGCTTCGGCCGTGGAAACGGACCTCGCGCGGCTCATGGTCGGCGACGACCTCGACCTGCGCCGCCGGGCCACCGCGCCGAGGGGCGCCGCCCGCGGCGCGGCGCTCGTCGAAGTGGAGTCGCTCACCGTCGCAGGCCCCGGCGGCCGCGCGCTCGTGGACGGCGCTACGTTCTCGCTCCGCGCCGGCGAGGTGACGGGACTGGCCGGCGTCGCGGGCAACGGCCAGGTCGAACTGCTCGAGGCGATCGCAGGCGTGCGCCCGTGCGCGGCGGCGAAACTGATGGTCGCGGGTGCGGACCTGCGACGACTCGGTGTCGCCGCGCGACGGCGTGCGGGCGTCGGCTACGTGCCGGAGGACCGATTGCGCGACGGCCTGGCGCCCGAACTCTCCGTGGCCGAGAACGTGGTGCTGCCCTCCACGCGTCGGTGGGCGCGCGCGATGTCCGGGTGGCTCGACCGCGCGGGCATCCGGAAGGCCGGCGAGGAGGCCGTCGCGCAGCACGACGTGCGACCGCCGGATCCGTCGGCCGCGGTCGGCGGCCTCTCGGGAGGCAATCAGCAGAAGGTCCTCCTGGCGCGGGAACTCCGGGCGCGACCGAAGCTGCTGCTCGCCGCGGAACCCGCGCACGGCCTCGACTTCCGCGCGACCGAAGCCGTCCACCGGAACCTGCGCGCCGCGGCCGACGCCGGCGGCGCAGTCCTCGTCGCGAGCACCGACCTCGCCGAACTGCTCGCGCTCTGCGATCGCATCGTGGTGGTCTGCGGCGGGCGAATCACCGGCGAGGTCGATCCGCGCGCGACCAGCGAAGACGAACTCGGCCTCCTGATGGCCGGTGCCGGGAGGAGCGGATGAGTGGCGCCGCCGTGCCGTCTCGCCCGTCCGCCGGGCAGCGCCTGCTCGTGACACTCGAGGTGTTCGCCGCGGCGATGCTCGTCTCGGCAGTCGTCGTGGCGTTGCTCGGCCACGACCCGTTCCAGACGCTCGCAGCGATCGTCGCCGGTGCGTTCGGCAGCCAGCGGGCGATCGACGCGACGCTCGCGGAGTCCGTGCCGCTCGTCCTCGCTGGGCTGGCCGTCGCCCTGCCGATGCGACTCGGAATGTTCAACGTCGGGGCGGAGGGCCAACTCGTCCTCGGCGGGCTCGCCGCGGGGCTTGCCGCCGCGGCGTTGCCGCCCGCGGTCGCGATCCCGGCTGCCGTTCTCGCGGCGATCGTCGTCGGCGGAGCGTGGGGTGCGATCCCTGGGGCTCTGCGCGCGTGGCTCGGCGTCCACGAAGTGCTCTCTACGATCCTGCTGAACCTGATCGCCGCACCGCTCGCGGCGCTCGTCATCCGACAGGCGTGGGCCGCCGAGGGCGGCCAGATCCCGCAGTCGCACGTTGCGACGGCCACGCTGTCGCACCTGTGGCCTGCGCTCGCGTTCGGCGCGGTGCTCGCGCTGGCCTACGACCTGTGGCTTCTCCGCACGCGGACCGGGCTCGCGGCCCGCGCCGTCGGCAGCGCGCCGCGCGCGGCGGAGGTCGCGGGGATGCGCGTGTCCCGCGGCATCTTCCTCGCGATGACGATCGCCGGCGCCGTCGCAGGTCTCGCCGGGGCGCAGCAGGTGCTCGATCAGCACGGGCGGTACGTCGAGGGCTTCTCGCCGGGCTTCGGTTTCACCGCGATCGCGGTCGCGCTGCTCGGGCGCGGGTCGGGCCTCGGCGTGCTGCTCGCGGCCGTCGCGATGGGGGCCCTCCGTAACGGGGCGTTCGCGATGGACGCACTCGGCGTCGCGCCGCGCGAGTCCGCGACGATCGTCCAGGGCGTGGTCATTCTCGTCGCGGCAGTGGCCGCGGCGCGCGACCGGAGCGCGACATGATCGTCGAACTCGCCGCCGCCACGCTGCGCGTCGCCACGCCTCTGCTCTTCGCGTCGATGGGCGGCGTGACGAGCGAACGCGCGGGCGTCGTCAATCTCGGGCTCGAAGCGTATCTGCTCGCGGGTGCGTTCGGCGCCGCGGCCGGGACGCTCGCGACGGGCAGTGCTGTTGTCGGCTGCGTCGCGGGCGTGGCGGCGGCGTCGCTCGTCGCGCTGGTCCACGGCCTGATCTGCACGAAGACCCGCGCGGACCACGTCGTCACGGGCGTCGCACTGAACCTGCTCGCCGACGCCGCGACGATCGCGGTGCTCGTCTCCGCCTATCACAAGAAGGGTGCGACGCCTCCCTTCCCGCCGTCCACGAAGGAAGCGATCTCGGGCGCTGCGGTGCTCGGCTCGCCGCTGACGTGGATCGCGCTGCTCGCCGTCCCGCTCGTCGCGTGGTTCCTCGCACGGACGAAGGCGGGCCTTCGACTTCGCGCCGTCGGCGAGAACCCTGAGTGCGCGGAGAGCCTCGGCGTGAATGCGGCCCGCGTGCGTCTCGGCGCGGTCGTTGCGGCGGGTGCGATCACCGGACTCGGCGGCGCGTTCCTTGCGCTCGAGGCCGGGAGTTTCAGCAAGCACATGGCAGGCGGGCGCGGCTACCTCGCGCTCGCGGCCGTCGTGATCGGGAAGTGGCGGCCGGGGCGCGTCGCGATCGCGGCGGTGGCGTTCGCATTCCTCGCGGCGCTCTCGGACCACCTCCAGTTGCAGTTCCAGATGCCCGACCAGGTCACGCAGATGCTGCCGTACGTCGTGACTCTCGTTGTCCTGTCGGGGCTCGTCGGACGGGCGAGGCCGCCGGCGGCGCTCGGTCGTCCGTTGAACTGACGAAGACAGCAGCGCAGTCGGGCCACGCGGGGCGGTATCCTCATCGGCTTCCCACGGAGGTCGGCGATGACTGAACGACGCGGCGTCTCGCGGCGCGGGTTCCTGAAGGGGCTCGGAGCCGCAGCGGTGACAGGGCCCGTGGGCTTCGCCGGCATCGCGATGGCGGCAAAGGCCGACGAGGAAGCCGCGGCCGTGCCGGTGCTCGGGCCGGGCGCAACTCCAGTGCGGCTCAAGGTGAACGGGAAGGTCCACGACCTGTCGATCGAGCCGCGCGTGACGTTGCTCGACGCGCTGCGGGACACCATCGGTCTGACGGGGCCGAAGGAGGTCTGCGACCGCGGCGCGTGCGGCGGGTGTACGGTCCTGCTCGACGGGATGGCCGTCTGCGGCTGCATGATGCTCGCGATCGACGTCGGCGACCGCGAGGTCACGACAGTCGAGGGGCTGTGCGGGCCGGACGGCGCGCCGTCGGACCTGCAGCAGCAGTTCGTCGCGAAGGACGCGCTTCAGTGCGGGTACTGCACCTGCGGAATGGTGACGGCTGCGGAAGGCCTCCTCCGCTCGAAGCCCGTCCTCTCGCCCGACGAGGTCCGCGCGGGCATCTCCGGGAACCTCTGCCGCTGCGGCACGTACACGCGGATCGTCGAAGCCGTGATCGCCACGTCGGCCCTGCGCCGGAAGGGGAAGTGAGCGATGCCTGAGAAGAGGAAGACGAAGGTCGGCTTCGCGGGCGAGACCCGCGAGATCGACGTGACGGTTCCGGACGGCGAGCCGCAGATCTGGGGCGCCGACGCGAAGCTGCGCGTGGTCGGCACGCGCGTGCCGCGCATCGACGGCGTCGCGAAGGCGACCGGTCGCGCCGAGTACACGACCGACGTGCGGCTGAAGGGGCTGTGCCACGCCCGCGTCTTCCGCGCGCCGTCGCCCGGCGGGAAGGTGCGATCGATCGACGTTTCGGCCGCGGAGAAGGCGCCGGGCGTGGTGTACGTCCGCGTGATGCGCCAACCCGGCCAGCCGGTTCTCATGGAGGGCCAGGATCTCGCGATCGTGGTGGCGGAGACGCCGGATCAGGCCGAGGACGCGATCCGACTCTGCAAGGCCGACATCGAATCGGGGCCTGTGATCGTGGACGTGGAGACCGCGAAGGAGTCCGGTTCGCCGACCGTCCACGCGTCGAGCGACTCGAACGTGCGCCGCGGCGGTCGCGGCGGAGCGGGCAACGCCGACGCGGCGTTCGCGAAGGCCGACGAGGCGATGAAGCGGGCCGACATCGTTCTCGAACGCACGTACCGCACGCAGGTGCAGACGCACTCCGCGCTGGAACCGCACGGGGTTGTCATCCGGCCCGACGAAGACGGCGGGGTCACGGTGTGGTGCTCGACGCAGGGCACGTTCTCCGTGCGCGACGGCCTTTCGGGCGCGCTGAAGATCGACCAGTCGAAGGTCCACGCGATCGCGGAGCACGTGGGCGGCGGGTTCGGCGCGAAGTTCGGCGTCAACGCACACGGATCGTCGTTCGGCAACGAGGCGGCGCGCGCCGCGATGTCGCTGAAGCGGCCGGTGCGCTGCATCCTCGACCGTCGCGAGGAACATCTCGTCGGCGGCAACCGGCCGTCGTCGGTGCAGCAGGTGCGGATCGGCGCGACGAAGGCGGGCGAAGTCGTCGCGTACACCGCGCGCATCTACGGCACCGCGGGGATCAGCGAGGGCGGCGCGGGGGCGTCGAATCCGATGATCTACGGGCTCGGTGCGACGGCGAAAGACGAGTTCACGGTCGTCACGCAGGCGGGGCCGTCCACCGCGTTCCGCGCGCCGGGGCACCCGCAGGGCTCGTTCGCGCTCGAACAGGCGATCGACGAGATGGCGGCAGCGCTCGACACCGACCCGCTGGAGTTCCGTCTCCGTCTCGACAAGAACCCCGTGCGCCGCTGGCAGTACCAAGAGGGTGCGAAGCGGTTCGGATGGGCCGAGAAACGCAAGCGCGCGAACGGCAAGGGACCGTTCCGCCGCGGCGTCGGGATGGGTTCTGCGGTTTGGTACAACGGCGGCGGGCCGGGCGCGACGGTGTCGGTTACGGCGCACCGCGACGGCAGCGTCGAGGTGTCGAACGGTGCGCAGGACATCGGCACGGGCACGCGCACCGTGCTCGCAGTGATCGTCGCCGAGGTGCTCGGACTGGACGTCGCCGACGTGAAGGTGAACCTCGGCCGGTCGGAGCTTCCGTTCGGCCCCGGTTCCGGCGGATCGACGACCGCGGCGAGCATCGGGCCGTGCGCGCGCAACGCCGCCGAGGCCGCGAGGTCTGCGGTGCTGGGCGAAGCGAAGCCCTCGAAGGCGGCGTGGAAGTCGGCGTGCGCCAAGATGGAGGGCGAGTCGCAGACGTTCACCGGCGGGCGCGGACCGGCCTACGAGCGGTACCAGGGCCAGACGGCCGGCTGCCAGTTCGTCGAGGTCGAGGTGGACACCGACACGGGCGTTGTCCGCGTCGTGAAGGTGCTCGCGATGCAGGACTGCGGGCGTGTCATCGACGCACTCACCGCCGAGAGCCAGGTGATCGGCGCGGTGATCGGCGGGATCTCGTGGGCGCTGTTCGAGGACCGCGTGATGGACCCGAAGACCGGGCGCCTCCTCAACGGCGATCTCGAGGCGTACAGGATCGCTGGGCCGCGCGACGTACCGGACGTGGAGGTGATGATGACCGACGTCGCGAACGCCGGGAACTCCGTCGGCATGATGGGCCTGGGCGAGCCGCCCGCGATTCCGACCGCCGGGGCGATCGCGAACGCCATCGCACACGCGCTCTCCGGCGTCGGCGACGGCAGCGCTCGCGTCCGCGAGGCGCCGATGACGCCGGCGCGAGTGATTGCGGCGATCGAGGCCGCCGAACGCGCCGCGAAGGGAGGCAAGTAGATGAAGCCCTTCTCGTACGCGCGCCCGACGACGGCCGCCGACGTGTTGAAGCTCCTCTCTCCGACGGCGCGACCGAAGGCGGGCGGGAACGACCTGCTGGACCTTGCGAAGCGCGGCGTCTCGACGCCTGCGACGCTGGTCGATCTCTCGCGCATCAGTGTCCAAGAGGGCGGTCCGCGGTTCGACGGCGTCACCGTCGCCGAGGGCGGCCAGTTGGAGATCGGCGCGCGCGTCACGCTCGCGCAGATCGCCGCGTCGGCGGACGTCCTGCGCATCTTCCCGGCGCTCGCCGACGCGGCCGCCGCGGCCGCGACGCCGCAGATCCGCAACGTCGCCACGCTTGGCGGCAACCTCCTCCAGCGGCCGCGCTGCGCGTACTTCCGAGACCCGTTCTTCGACTGCCTGAAGCGGGGCGGCACGTCGTGCCCGGCGCGTGACGGCGTCCACGACGAAATGGCGATCTTCGGCAACGCGAAGTGCTGCGCGACGCACCCGAGCAATCTCGCGACCGCGCTCCTCGCAGCGCCGCAGGCCGGCCTGGCGACCATCACGGTCGAGATCGGCGCGAAGGGCGGGCTGGTCTGGCGCACCGTCGAGCTCTCCGACGGCTTCTTCGTCCGTCCCGAGGACGACCCGCTGATCGAGGCCGCGATCGCGCCGGGCGAGTTGCTCTGGGCGGCGTTCGTCCCGGCTGCGCCCGTCTCCGCGTACGTCGAGATCAATCAGAAGCAGAGCTACGACTGGGCGAGCGTCGCCTGCGCGGTCGTGCTCGACGTGGAGGGCGACAAGATCGCAGACGCGCGCATCGCCCTCGGCGCCGTCGCGCCGGTTCCGCTCCTGTCCGAGCCTGCCGCCGCCGCCCTGCGCGGCAAGGGCCTGCGCGACACCGCCGCCTGGGACGCCGCCGCCGCCGCCGCGACGCAGGGCGCCACCCCGCTCGCGCGGAACGGCCACAAGGTCCGCCAACTCCGCGCCGTCGTCCGTCGTGCGATCGAAGCCGCCGTTGCGAGGTCGAAGTAGCCATGGCCCACCCCATCCGCGAACGCATCGCCTGCGGCGAGATCTGCCGCCACCTCCGCACGAAGGCCATGTTCGTCCTCGGCGACGACGGCCCGCCGCCCGAGATCCCGCACCCGCCGTCCACCGCCGTCTTCTGGTGCAACTCCGCCGGATGGGCGATGGGGCCGGACATGGCGCCCGCAAACCCCGACCGCTGCGGCCGCGAGCACGGCCGCGCGTGCTTCGAGCCCGACGTCTCCGCCTGAATGGCAGAGGAAGACCCGCACCCACACACCCACATCGCGTGGTATGCTGGCGTCCATGCGCACCACGATCGACATCGACGACGACCTGCTCCGCCGCGCGAAGGAACGCGCCCACCGGGAGAAGCGGACCCTCCGCGCGTTGTTTGAGGAGGTCCTTCGCGACGCACTCTCCGCGCGCCCCGTGCGGCGGAAGAAGTTCAAGCTGAAGGATGCCAGCTTCCGTGGCACGGGCCTCCGTCCGGGGATCAAGATGGAGGACATGATCGAGCTGTCCTACGGGGAGTGGGGGCAGTGATCGCGGTCGATACGAATCTGCTCGTGTATGCGCATCGTGCCGAGCTCCCGACCCACCAGCGTGCGAAGGGACTCCTGTCGGAGCTCGCGGAGTCGCATGACCCGTGGGCGATCCCGTGGACGTGCGTTCACGAGTTCCTCGGTGTCGTCACGAACCGGCGAATCTGGCCTGTGCCGACGCCGCGCGATCACGCGCTCGCGCAGGTCGAGGTCTGGCGCGCGTCGCCTTCGCTGGTCTTCCTGGCGGAGTCGGATGGCTACCTGCCGATCCTCGCGGACCTGCTGATCGCTGGCGACATCGACGGCCCGAAGGTCCACGACGCCCGCATCGCCGCGCTATGCATCTTCCACGGCGTGCGCGAACTCTGGTCCGCCGACCGCGACTTCAAGCGGTTCCCCTCGCTGCGCGTGAGGAACCCGCTCGTTCGGTGATCGCAGTGCGGTTTTCGTCCCCCGCACGTGCTAGGCGCGGACAATCGCCCCCGATGATCGATCACCGCGCCGAGTACGACCTCGCCGCCGCCGCCGCGGCACGTCTTGCGTCAGAGGGGTTCGACGGCGCGCTTGCCGTGATCCAGACGGGATCGGGCATCCCGATGCCGCACCTCACCGGCGCCCACTCGCTTCCTTGGACGGCGATCGAGGGCCTCCCGCGGGCCACGGCGCCGGGGCACCGCGGCGCGATCCACCACGGGCTCTGCCGCGGCGTGCCGGTGCTCGTCCTCGAAGGGCGCCTGCACTGCTACGAGGGACACGAGCCCGCGCACGTGATCCGCCCGATCCGCGTGGCCGGCCTGCTCGGCGTGAAACGTGCCATCCTCACGAGCGCGACCGGCGGCGTGGACCCGTTGCTCCGGGCCGGCGACATCGTCCGCGTCCGCGATCACCTCAACCTGATGGGCTTCGACGCGCTCACCGGCATCCACGACCCGCGCTTCGGCGACCGCTTCGTCGTCCTCGCAGGACGCGCGCACGATCCCGACCTCGCAGACCTCGCCGACGCCGCGGCGCGGAAGCTCGGCATCGCCCTTGCGGTGGGGGTGTACGCAGCCGTGCACGGCCCGTCGTTCGAGACGCAAGCGCAGGTCTGCTTCCTTCGCACCGCGGGCGCGGACGTCGTCGGGATGTCCACGGTCCCAGAGATCACTGCTGCGGCTCAGCTTGGCATGAAGACCCTCGTCCTCTCCCTCGTCGCGAACCCCGCCGGAGTCGTCCAGGCAGGGCAGTCGGCGGAATCGGAGGTCCTCGAAACAGGACACTCGCACGGCCCGCGCCTCACGCAGCTCGTCGAGGAGATCGTGCGACGGATCGGCGCGGACGCGCGCGACGGAGGCGGATCATGAAGCGGAGTCTCACCCTCGTCGGCGCGTGCGCCGCTGCTCTCACGCTTGCGTCGATCGCGTTCGCCGTGGACCCTGCGCTGAAGAAGCAGGCGAAGGACGCCGACAGCTTCAAGCGCTCCGACGCCGCTCGCACGCTGGCGAAGGACGGCTCCCCCGAGGCGGCCGCGATTCTTGCCGAGCTGTTCGAGGACAAGAATGCGTACGTCCGCGACGCGGCGGTCGAGTCGTGTGAGAGCATCACGCAGGCGGCCTCGGTGGACGTGGTCGCGAAGGCCGCGACGTCGCGCGACGAGCTGACGCGACGGAACGTCGCCGCGGCGCTCGGCAAGACGAAGCAGGAGAACGCTCTCGCGACGCTCGGGCAGCTCGCGCGGAAGGACGCGTCGGCGGCCGTGCGGGCCGAGGCGCTCGACGCGCTGTGGCTGTTCAAGGGCAGCGCTGCGGCCCTCGCGATCGCGAAGGACGCCGCCGCCGACACCGACCCGTTCGTGCGCGCCGCAGCGGTCGAGGCCGCGGGACGTATCGGCGGCGAAGGCGCGGCCGAGATCGTGAAGAAGGCGCTCACCGACGCCGCCGACGGCGTGCGCTGCGTGGCGCGGCTCGAGATGCGATTCGTCGCGCGGGATGAAGCCAATACGACGATCGGCGAGGCCGCCGCCGACGCGAGCTGGCGCGTGCGCGCCCAGGCCGTCGACGACGCCGCGTGGCTGCGCGAGGCGCCGTCGATGGAGGCGCTCGTCAAGCTGGTCGCAGACCCCGTCGGCCGCGTCTCCGGCGCCGCGCACCGGGCCCTGCAGCAACTCAGCACGAAGGACTTCGGCCGTGACCCCGACCTGTGGAAGTCGTGGTGGGAGCAGGCGAAGGCCACCTGGAAAGCGCCGCACGGCAAGCTCGAGGAACTCGCAGCCGCGGGCGACTCGGGGAAGGCCACGGTCAGCTATCACGGCATCGAGATCGCATCCGACCGGGTCGCGTACGTCATCGACTTCTCCGGGTCGATGAAGGACCCGCCGACGAAGGGCGGCCCGAAGACGCGCTGGGACATCGCTCGCGCGGAACTCCAGCAGGCGATCGGTGCGATGCCCGACACGTCGAAGACGAACGTGCTCCTCTTCCAGCTCGAGACGAAGCGCTGCTTCGACAAGCCGACGGCGCTGACGCCGCGGGCCCGGAAGGACATCGACTCCTTCTGCAAGCTGACGCCCGGCGAGCGCGGCAACCTGCTCGGCGGCGTGCTCGACGCGATCGCCGAGGACGACGTGGACACCATCTACCTGCTCTCCGACGGCGCGCCGAGCGCGGGCGACATGGTGGACAAGACGCGCGTGCAGGCCGCGATCCGTCAGGTCAACCGCACGCGCAAGGTCGCGATCCACACGATCGGGTTCGGCGCGCAGAAGTCCACGGAGCGCGGCTTCATGGAGGGCGTGGCGAGGGACGCGGGCGGCCGCTGCGTTCTGAAGTGACGGCGCGTTCCGGTCACGCGGGCTGACGCTCGGCTCGCGCCGCGAAGACCTCGATCCCCGTGGGCTTCGGTGTCGGCCACGACGCCGCGCACGCGCTGCATGTTTCGACGCTCACCGCGCGGCTCGCGCCGCATGCGCACGGCATTAGCGCCTGCTTCGGGATGACGATCCGCATCCACACGAGGCCGACCGGCCCGAGCAGGAAGGCCGACGCCGTCCAGAAGCGCACGGCGCCTGCGGCGGGAACGCGGAGCCGCGCCTGCCGACGTGCGCGGACCGCGCACGCGGCGCCGAGGAGCAGGCAGATCGCCAGCGTGAGCGTCTCGCTGCCCCCCGCGTAGAGCGGGTCGGTGAGCCACGTCGAGAACATCGCCTCGTAGTTGGCGGGCGCGGCGGTCGCGAAGGACGCGGCCGAGAGCACCGGCGGACGCACGATCGCGAGCAGGCGGCGGCCCCACGCCATCGCGTGCTCGGCGCCCGTGACGGGGGAGAGGTCCACGTCGGTGACGACCGGCGGCTTGTCGGTGTCGAAGACGCGGAAACGCATCCTGGCACCGATCACGGAGACCGGCGCGGGCGTGGTTGCGACGACGATCGGCCCGATCGCGTCCGGGCCGCGTGGGGCGACGGGCCATGCGCCGCCGAACGTGGCGAGCGGTGCAGCGTCGGGCTCGGCGGGTGCGCGACTGCGTACGCGGCCATCCACCGTGAACGTCACGATCTCGTCGCCGACGAGCACCGCGAACGGACTCGACCCGGCTGCGTACGCGCTGAGCGGGCGGATCGGGCCGTCGCCGTCGAGTGGCAGGCGGGACACCGAGATCCAGTCGGGCTTCGTCGCAGGCTGCGGCTTCCCGGCCTCGGACATCACCGAACGGACGAAGAACGCCTCCCGGAGCTTCGAATCTACGACGAGCATCGTCGTTCGGCCGTCGGCGGCTCCGCTCGGCATGGTCCAGTGCAGGCCGACACTGAATGGCTGGATGAACCGCTCGCCCCCGACGCCGTCCGGCCCCGCGACCCAGCCGTCCGGGCCGAAACCGCCCATGACCTTCCGGTCCGGTCCGCGGAGTACCATGCGGCCGTCGTCGCTGCGCCAGTGCGCGCCGAGCACGCCGCCGACCTGGTAGGGCATCGAACTCGCAAGCGGCAACGTCTGCGGCGCCTTGAGTATCTCGCGGCGAGAGGCGGACCAGCGCCCGATCGGCATCCACGGCGGCCCGTAGGAACCCGACCGGTAGAGCGGTGAGTCCTCCATCTGCGGCTGTCCGAACCACGCCGTCGCAACGCACTCGCGGAGGGCCGTCGGCGCCGTCGTCGTCCACTCCGTCGGATGCCGGGAGCCGTCGTACAGATTGCCCTCGTAACCCGCACGGAGCGGGCCCTCGTCGAACATGCGCCACGCCCAGTAGACCGGCGCGCCGTCCTTCGTCACGCCGACGGACGGAAGCACCTCGAACTGCTGCCGCCACATCGCCGTAGTGAAGTAACGCAGCGTTTCGAGCAGGACGAACAGCGCCACGACGAGCACGAGTCCCGCCCGCACGCGGTGGAGCAACGTCGTCCGCGGTGCGGCGCTCATGCGGGCCTCCGGGCGAGGTTCAGGTCGGCGAGGGCTGTGGCGATCGCGAAGACCGCGGCGAAGAGGAGCCAGGGCGCCGACTGCGACTCGTGGCTCAGGAGTAGGTAGAGGACCATCACCGGGAGCGCGACGAGAAGCGTCGCGGACGCGATCCACCCCCGTGGAGTGAGCGCGAGGCGCGCGACGGCGTGGAAGACGAGCGCACCCGCAACGGCGACCAGCGCGCCCGTGAACCCTGGGTCGATGCGGATGCTGTCCGGGGCGATCTCTGGGGAGACGCTCGCGTTGATGTACGGCGCGAACCCCGGCGGCACGATGGCCGCGACCGACATCGCGAGCGCGGCGACGGCGGCCGTCCACAGTGCCCCCGCGGCGCCGCGCATTGCATGGATCGCTTCCGCCGGCTCGGGGCGGTGGAGCAGGAACGGGTCGTCGCGGCGGCTGCGGTCGAGGATGCCCTGCGTGACCCCGACGGCCGCGCCGAGTCCGACGCACAGGAGCGTGAGTCCGGGCGTCGGGAACGAGTCGTTCCGCGCGACACCACCCGCGATGAGCGCCCCCGCGGCCGCCGCCACCAGGCCGACGGGCGCGAGGTCCGCGGCCTCCTTCATCAACAGATGCCTCATTCCCCCGCTCCCTGGGCGGTGCCGCCCGTGTAGTCGATGAACAGGTCCTCCAGCCCGAGCGTCTCCTCCTCGACGAGCGTCGCGCCCATCGCGCGCAGGCGCTCTCCGGCCGCCGTCGCCTCGTTCGCGACCGTCACGAGCAGCTCGTTCCGGCGGCGCACGCTCCGCACCACACCCGGCATCCCGCCGGGGAACTCGGGCGCCTCGCCCGGGAAGAAGCCGTGGAGGCGCACCACGCGCCGGCGGACTTCGTCGAGCGGGGCGGCCACGCGCAGCACGCCGTTCACGAGGATCGCGACGTGGTCGGCGACGCGTTCGACGTCTCCGAGCAGGTGCGACGTGAGGAACACGGTGCGGCCCTCGTGCTGGATCAGCTCGATGACGGTTTCGAGGAACTCGCGGCGCACGACGGCGTCGAGTCCGAGCGCGGGATCGTCGAGCACGACGACCTCCGGCGTCGTTGCGAGCGCGAGGGCAAGCGACGCCTGGGCCCGCTGTCCACGCGAGAGGTTCTTCGGCTTCGCCTTCTCGGAGAGCCCGAGTTGATTGAGGCGGCCGCGGCACGCGTGCGCATCGAACGCCGGAAACGACGCGGCCTGGAGATCGACGATCGCGCCGAGCCGCATCGACGGGACCATCCGGTGGTCCTCGGCGACGTAGGCGATGCGGGCGCGGATGTCCGGCGGCAGATGGCGGGCGTCGTGGCCGAGCACGCGGGCGGACCCGCGCGTCGGCTCGAGGAGGCCTAGCAGACAGCGGATCGCGGTGGTCTTGCCCGCGCCGTTCCGGCCGAGCAGCGCAAACACGGAGCCTCGCGGCACCTCGATCGAGAGCGTGTCGAGCACGCAGCGCGAGCCGAAGTAGCGCGTGAGCCGGTCGAAGACGATCGGTGCGTCGCTCATCCCTTCCTCTTCCCTGTGTCGTCGCCGCCGGTGTCGAACCGGAAGCGGTGGAGCGCGGCGTCGAACTCACGGCGGACGTCCGACTCGCGCAGCCCGAGGTGGACGGCGTCGGTCAGGAGCGCCGTGAGTGCCTCGCGGATGCGGCGCCGCTGCTCGTCACCCGAGAGCACCGCGCGGCGCTCCGCGATGAACGTGCCCGCGCCGTGCCGCGAGAGTGTGATGCCCTCTGCTTCGAGTGCCTCGTAGGCCTTCGCGATCGTGTTGGGATTGATGACGAGCTCGCGCGCGAGTTCCCGCACCGACGGCAGACGATCACCGGGCGCGAGGCGCCCCGTCGCGACCGCGTGCTTCACGCCGGAGACGATCTGGGCGAAGAGCGGCTCTGCGCTCGACGGGTCGACTCGGAACGAGAACTGCGCCATGTGTACTAATACAGATAGTACACAGCGCGGTGCGTGTCAATCGGGAATCCGGAATCCGTTTTGGTCTCGCCTTCCATCGGAGTGCGTTCGCGCGGCACGGAACTCAGCGATAGCCTCGGACGTCCGAACGGGACCGAAACTGCGGAACCGCCGCCCATCGAGGAGCCTCCCCATGAAGAACCGCTTCGCCCTGACTGCAGCCGCCTTGCTCGCCGTCGCGACCTTCGCAATCGCGCAGGACGTTCCCGCCGGCCCCGGCGCGAACGACGCGCCGGTCGCTCCGCCCGTCGCTCCGGCGAAACCGGTCGAGAAGGACGCCGTCCGCAAGGCGTGGGACGACATGAAGGCCCTGCAGGACACGATGAAGGCCGCCGCCGCCGCGAAGGACATGGCCGCGATGCAGACCGCGCGGACGGAGTACATGGCGAAGCAGCAGGAGTTCAAGGCCGCGTTCGCGAAGGCCGACTGGGAGAAGATCGACCCGAAGGCCGAGATGGACCTGCTCGGCACGGGACTTCAGATGCTGATGAACGACGCGCTCGGCAAGGGCGACGGCGCGTCGGGCGTGAAGCTCTGCGAGACGTTCCTCGCGAAGCTCCCCGACTCTCCGGCCGCGAAGTCCGTCGGCGGCCGGATGCTGCCGATGGCGCACCTGATGGCCGGCCAGCTTCCGAAGGCCGTCGCGATCTGGGAGAAGAACGCCGCCGACGCCGACCCGGCCGTCAAGTGCGACGGGCTCCTCAATCTCGGCGACGTGAAGGCCGCGGAGGGCGACGTCGCAGCCGCGAAGGCGTTCTGGCAGCAGATCGCGGACATGCCGGCCGGCGCGAACCCGCGCGACGCCGTGAACCAGTTGAAGCCCTACGCCGATCTGCGCCTCACGCTCGTCGGGAACCCGGCCCCCGAGATCGACTCGAAGACGTGGCTCGACGGCGAGGCGAAGCCGCTCTCGGCGCACAAGGGCTCCGTCGTCGTCGTGGACTTCTGGGCGACGTGGTGCCCGCCGTGCCGCGGCGTGATGCCGGCGCTCAATGAGATGTTCGAGGCGAAGAAGAAGGACGGTCTCGTCGTGCTTGGCGTGACGCACTTCTACCCGAGCGGCTTCATGCCGAAGGCGGGCACGAAGGAGCCGGTCTCCGACGGCGAGAAGGTGTCGAACCTGACCGAAGCCCAGTTCCCGGACCACCTGAAGCAGTTCAAGACGAACCTCGCGATCACGTATCCGTTCGTCACGGCGACCGACGCGGAGTTCAAGGCCTACAAGGTCTCGGGCATTCCGACGATGGCCGTGATCGACCGCCAGGGCAAGGTCGCGTTCGTGAAGGTCGGCGGCGGCGACGAGACGATGTTGAAGATCGTCGTGGACCGTCTCCTCGCGGCCAAGTGAGGCGAAGGACCGCCGCGATCGCGCTGCTGTCGCTCGTCGCGGTCGCGACGGGCGAGGACGGGCCGCCGTCCGCGCGTGACGTGTCGGTCGTTCCGGCGCCCGGGCGTCCGGTGACGTTCACGGTGGCGATGGACCACCACTCCGCGGTGAAGTACTCGTCCACGCCGCAGGAGAACCGCGACGCTCACTGCGAGTTCGACGTGTCGGTCGAGGTGCTCGCACCAACGACGGCGGGGAACTTCGACGCGCGGTTCCGCATCGGGCGGATCGCCGGCGCGTTCGGCCACGGCGACGTCGCGGGGATCGAGTTCATTTCCGGGGCGCCGTTCCCGCAGCGCCTCGGGCGATCCGAGGTCGCGGCGGCGACGGCGCTCGGCGGGCTGGACGTCGGCCTGCGGCTCCGCCCGGACGGCTCGGCGAAGATCTTGTACGGCGTGGACCAGGCGGCCCGCGCCGCCGTCGAGCGGCCCGGGTTCGCAGCCGGAGACGCCGAACTGCTCCGTTCGCACGCGACGAACGCGGCGGCGATGCGTCTGTGGTCCGTGCTCGCGGGGCCGGCGCCGCTGCCCGCGAAGCTCTCGGGCCCGTCGCGCTCGTGGAGCGCCGTCGGCGAGGTCGCGACGCCCGCGCTCGGTGGGTACATCTGGGTGAACCGCCGCGCGGAGATCGTCTCGGCGAACGACGAGATCGTGCGCGTCCGCACGACCGGCGCGGCGCACCTGCTCACCGGCGACAACCAGACGGTCGGCGACGCCGACACGAACACCGTCAAGGGCGAGTGGACGTTCTCCGCCGCCGACGGCCTCCCGGTGTCGGGCCGCGAGACGATCGTGCTCCGCCGCACCGACAAGGACTCGACGGAGTCGCACGCGACGGAGATCCACGTGCAGCGGACGAGCGAGCCGCCGGGACCGCGGCCCGCCGCGGCGTCGATTGCGGCGTCGCCTTCCGTCTCCGCCCCCGGCACGCCCGTGCCGTGGTCCGACGTCGTGCGTGCGATGGACGCCGCGGTCGCTGCGGAACTCGCCGGGCGCATCTCGAACGACCCCGACCCCGACGAGACGCGCGCCGTCGCGGCCGCCGTGGACGCCGCGTGCGCCGCCTGGTACCGCGCGTTCGCCGCGAGCGACTGGGAGAACGTCGGCGCGTCGGCGCGTCCGGACGATCTGCGCCGGGGCCTTGTGAACGCTGCGATGCAGGCGCATTGGGCGTTCGACGCCGCGGGCGAGGTGCGATATCTCGAGGCCGTGACGTCCCGGTTCCCGGAGTCGGCGGCGTCGCTCCGCACCGCACTGCCGGCGGCGGTGCTGCGCGCGGGCGACGTCGCCCGGTCGCTCTCGCTGTACGAAGCGGTCGCCCAGGCTGGGAACCCGGCGGAGCGATGCGTCGCGTGGTCGAGGATCGGCGAGATCCGCGCGGCGCAGGGCAACGCCGGCGGGGCGCTCGTCGCGTGGCGCGAGGCGGAGACGGCCGACCCCGAGGCGTGGCGCTTGTGGGTGAGCCGCGACGCAGCCCGGGGCGCGCGCATCGGTTCGGCCGCTCCGGAGCTCGGCGCGACGACGTGGATCGGGTCGTCGGCGAAGCCGCTCTCGTCGCTGCGGGGCCGCGTCGTCGTCGTGCAGTGCTACGACCCGGGCTCGAACGAGCAACGGAAGATGCTCCTCGATCTCGACCGGCTCGCGCGGGACAGGGGCCCGGCGGGGCTCACCGTCGTCGCGGCGGCGGCGCACGTGAAGGACCGCACGTTTCCGATGCCGCCGAAGGGCTCGTCCGATCCGCGCGACGTCGCGCCACTCCCGGCGGGCGACGCCGAGAAGTTCCCGGACGTCCTGCGTCAGCTCCGCGCGAACTACGGGCTCTCGTTCCCATTTGTCGTCGCCACGACGGCGGAGATCGACGCGCTGGGCGCCGGGCTGACGTTCGTCGTCGGCAGGGACGGGAAAATCGCGTTCGTCGCCGACTCGACGGTCGGGACGACGCTCGTCGGCGTCGCGGTCGAGAGGTGCCTCGCGGCGAAGTGAGGTTGCGTCACTTCGTCCTTGCCACCCTCACGTAGCCCTGGCGCCACTCGAGCGCCAGCGTTCGGAGCGCCGTCGAAGTGAACTGCGACGCCGCCAGGCCGCTGCGCGCCGCCGGCCACGTACCGGCGACCTGCGTCGTGCGAAGCGCGTCGATGCGATCGACCCACGCTCGCCACACTTCGCCGCCGATCTGTCTCGCAGCGAGGGAGCCGATCATGAGTAGCGTCTCCGACGCAAGCGCGCCCTCAGGGTCGGCGTCGAGCAACGCGGCGACCGG
>JAIOPE010000037.1:0-25939 GCA_021414065.1 Planctomycetota bacterium | reverse complement strand
GCTGCGGCGTGTTCCGCATCGCCCGGCGTCTCGACAGACCAGAGCGTCGCGAGCGTCCGTGCGACGGCTCGCAGCGCAGCGTCGGCGGCGGGCGGCGGCGCGGAGTCGAAGGGGACCGCCGACAGCAGTGACTTCACGTCTTCCCAGGGGCGTGCGCCGACGTCCAACTCGGCCTGCACCGCGGAGCGCGTGACGAGGATGAGCCAGGCGGCTTCCTCGACCTCCGCCGGCGTGCGCGCCGCAACGACGGCCCCGCGGTCGTCGCGACGGAGCGTGAGCGCGAACGTCACGCCGCGCTGTGCTGCGTCCTTGAAGATCACGCTCTGCGTCATGCCGTACGCCTCGACCATCGCGAGCGTCGCGATGAGATGATCGCGCCGCCACGACGGAGTCGTCTGCGGTCCGAAGCACCCCGCTGTGTCCTGCACGTTGCGGAGGTACTTCGCGCCCTCCTTCACCTGTTGCTTGTGCTCGCCCGACTGGTGCGTGTCGCCCGCGCCGAGATACGAGAGGAGAGCGAGGCCCGTCGCCGCGACGTCGCTTGGGGCGTCGGCCGCGGGCGCGACTGCGCCCGACGTCCAGCGGCCGTCCACCGCCTGCTGCGTGGCCATCCAGTCGAGGGCCAGGCCCACGGGGGTCTTCGCCATCCTCCCGCCGCCGCCCGCCCTGAGGACGCGGCCACCGCTCGAGCGACCGCCGAACCTGCCGCCCGCGCCGCCGCCGATGCCGATCGTGCCGCCGGCGCCCGGGCCCTCGAAGGGTGCGTCCGAACTGAAACGCGGGTCGCCGAGCGACTCCTCAATCGTTGTGTCGGTGTCGGTTTCGTTGTGATCGGCAACCTTCGCGTCCTTGAGGAAGGGGTCTTCGGTGACGCGCTCGGACTCCTCCAGGGGCTTCGTCTCCTCGGGCGCCGGGGGCGGCTCGTCTGCGCCCAACGCTGTGCCCGTGTCGGGAGCCGACGGCGCAGCCGGGAGCGGGGTCGCGGCCGTCTTCGGCGGTTCACGCCGTGTCAGCCCCGCGAGTTCGCGACGCTTCGCGCTAGCGCGCTCCAGCGCCTCGCCGATCGCTGCGTTGTCGCGCGGGTCGAGGCGCGCGCGGTCCTCCGGAAGGAGCGCCAGGAACGATGTGTACGCGCACTGCACGCCCGTCTCCAGCGAGACGGAGATCATCGCCTGCACGAGTTCGTCCGACGTCGCGTAGGCGCCGCGGTCGAGGGCGGCGTAGTACGCGGCGTCCGGGAGCTTGCTCCGGAGACGGAGCGACCGCTCGAGGAAGTCGAGGTGGGACTTGGCCCAGAGGTCGCGAACGGCAGACGTGCCGCCGACGGCGGCCGAGAAATCCGCTTTCGCAGAGAGCGCGATCTCGCGCCCGTCGAGGAACCCCTTCACCACGAACTCGTGGACACCCTCCGCCGCAACTCTCCCCGTGATGACCGCCTGCTCGCCGAGGTAGATGTCCGCGAGCGGCCGCGGGAAGACCCCGAGCGCCGGGTGACCGTCGATCTCGACGCGGACCCGCGAAATCACGGGCGACCCCGTGCGAGTGAGGAACGAACGGAGACGCGACGCCACCTCGCCTTGGGGGCGGAACGACTCGGAGGTGCCGCGCCCCGCGGTGGCGATCCCCTCGAGGAGCGAAGCGTTGACGTCGGAGCCGACGCCGAACGTGAACACGCGGAGACCGCGGTCCGAGGCCACCCGCGCGAACTCGACGATCACTCCGGGCGACTGCTCGCCGACCGTCGGTTCGCCGTCGGTCAGGAAGACGACCATCGGCACGCGCTCCGGCGAGACCGGCGCCTCGCAGGCCGTACTGAGCGCATCGCCGAGCGCGGTGCCGCCCTCCGCCTTCGCTTCGGCGACGAACGCGCGGAGCTTCGTGAGGTTCTCAGGCGTCGCCTCGATCGGTGCGTCCGACGCGCGATCCACGAGCGACGCGAACCGGATCAGATTCACGCGGTCTCTCGGGCGCAGGTTGTCGAGCAGCCACAAGGCAGACGTCTTCGCCTGCTCTAGCTTCTCACCCTCCATCGAGCCCGAAGTGTCGAGCACGAGCGTGATGTCCCGCGGCAGGATGCGGTCCTCAGCGACGTTCGGAGGCGTGACCACTGCGCTGAAGAACGGATCGCCCTTCGCGCCACGGAACGTCTTGACCGCGAGTGTCGCCTCTTCCGCCACCACTTTCGCCACGACCGTGAGATCACGACCGAGGGTCGCCGACGTGCGCTCCATCGACGCGTTGGCCTCGTGATCCGAGACGAGACGGGCGGCCACGCCGAGGTCGGGTGACGCGACCGACTTGATCGACGCCGAAGAACGCACGGTCGCGCTGAACGTGAAGTCCTGGTCGGTCACCGCTGGTTCGCCGTCGAGCGCGAGCGGGTAGACGTAGCGGATCTCGCCGCGCTGTACGGGCGCGGCCTGGATCCACGTGATCTCCACGACAGTCGGCTGGTCCGGCAGCACCGGAAACACGGAGAGACGGAACGTGGACCGTCCGATCTGCTCGACGATCGCCGGATCGAGCTTCATCCGCACGATCCGGTCGTACGCGCGCCGCGCCGTGCGCCGTTCCGCGAGCAGGCCCTCAAGGCGCTGGCCGCCCGTTTCCATCGCGAGATCGACGAGCGCCGCGCCTTCGGGGATCGGGAACACGTACACGGCTTCGAGCGCTCGGCCGTACGGACTGACGAACGTCTGCCGCACGGTCGTGCGAGCAATGCCGTCCTCGATCACCGCCGTGACGCGGTGCGACCGCACACGGATCGGCGCGCTGCCGTCTTGCGGAACGAGCACGCCGGCCGCGTCTGCGGCACGTGGGAGAAGCGCGACGAGTGCGATGAACAGGATGACGACGGAGCGGGACCACGACATGGCACGAACCTCCGTGACGGAGTTGGGCGAGTGCAGTCCGACACTGCAAAACGCGGAGCCCGGGCCCGGGCCTGGGCTCCCGCTGCTCGGGGCGACTGCGGCTCTGCCACCACCAACGGACGAGCGGTGGCTGCGGTTCACCGGGTACACTCCAGCGCCGGAGGGACCACCCATGTCCGAATCTCGCAAGCTCCTGTTCATCGGCCTCGCGCCTCGCGTCCTCGCGCTCGACCCCGACACCGGCGACGTCGTGTGGGCGACCGAACTGCCGTCGTCGGGCGGGATCGTCGCGACGATCCGCGTCGAAGGCGGCCGCGTCTATGCGGGCGTGGCCGGCGAGGTGACGTGTCTCGACGCGGCGGACGGCAAGGTTCTGTGGCACAACCAGCTCAAGGGCTTCGGGATGCACCCGGTGACGTTCGCCGCGGACACGGGCGGCGCATCCGCTGCGGTGGTCGTGACTGCGGCGTCGGCTGCGGTCGTCGCGTCGGCCGGGTAGCGCCGACGTGACGGAAGGCAGCGCCGGCGGCAGCGCACTCGGGTCGGCGATGTCGCAACCGCCGGCGTCGTCGTCAGCGTCATTGCTGACGTCTTCGCCGAAGTTGCGCCGCAGCGGCGGGCAGCGCGTCGCCGCCGCGACAGCGGGCGTGGTGCTCGCGCTCGTCCTGCTCGAGGTCGCGTTCCGCGTGGCCGGTCTCGGCGCCCTGCCCGCGACCAAGTGTCACCTGCAGCGCGACGGCGATCTCGACGCGGACTACCACTGCTATCCGTCGAATCCGTCCGGCGAGTTCGTCCCGGTCCCCGACGTCTCGCAGGGCGTGTGGCACTTGCAGCGACTCGCTTCACCCGTCGAGACGCTCGACGTGGCGCGCATCTCGGAGACGCCGTGGTGCGTCGAGTACAGGCGTGCCGGGGCCGGCGTGCGCGGCCCGGCGCTCAGCCAGTTCCGGCCGCGAGACACTGTTCGGATCGCGGGGATGGGGGACTCGTTCGCGCTCGGCGAAGGGGTTCCGTACGAGAAGTCGCTGTTCGTCCACCTCGCGCGTCTGCTCGGGCCGGGCGTCGAGGTGCCGAACGGCGCCGAGAGCGGGCTCGACACGCGCGTGGAGATCCGGAAGCTCGAGTGGATGGCGCGCACCTACGACTGCTCGCGCGGGCTGATCGTGTTCACGCTGAACGACGTGCAGGTGACACCGGAGCAGCGGCGGTCGCTCGATGGCGCCTACGACCTGATCAACCTGCGGACGAGTCAGCTCGGGGGCGGCGCGCGGCCTTGGTGGCGGCGCGTGTCGCGCGTGGCCGAGTTCCTCGCCGGGGCCGCCGAGGTGCGCGAGATCACGCGCACCACGATCCAGTGCTACCTCGACACGTTCGACCCGGCGAAGAACCCGGATGGCCTGACGGAGCTGGGCGCGCAGTTCCGCATGCTCGCCCGCTGGCGCGAGTGCCGCGTGGGGATCGTCGTCTATCCGATGATGATCGGGAGTGGCGCGGGGTACCCGCTCCAGGCGTGCCACGATCAGGTCGTGCGACTCGCGCGGCAGGAGGGGCTCCCGGTCCTCGACCTCGCGCCAACGTTCGACGGCGAAGATCGCACGGCGCTTCGAGTCCACGAGGTGGACCACCACCCGAACGGCCGCGCCCACGAGATCGCGGCGCGGGCGATCGCGGACTGGATTCGGCACGAGCCCTCGCTCAAGTGGTGAGCGGCCGGCCCCGGAGCCACATCGCCAGCGCGATCACGAGCGCGATCATGCTGCCGATTGCGCCTGTCCGGAACGACTGCGGCGCGTAGACGAACGACACGCGCTGCGCGCCGGCGGGGAGCGGAACACCGCGGAAGATCACGTTCACGCGGCGCACGGGCGTGTCCACGCCGTCCACGGTGGCGGTCCAGCCGGGGAGCCACGTCTCGCAGAGGACGAGCAGGCACGCTCGGTCCGCACGGACATCGACATCCACGCGGTCGCGCCCCGGTCGCACGGCCGTGACGCGTCCCGATGGCCCGGCGCCGGTCGCTGCGGGCGACGGCGGGAGGGGCGGCGCGCCCGACGACCCGTCTTCGATCGCGGCCCGTCGGAAGTCGAACCCGGGCGAGAGGAGTCGTTGCATAGCGTCCACGCGGTCGTCGATCGCGAGCCACTCGTCGGCGACGAACGCGCGCGGCAGCGCCTGCGGGCGGATCATCGTCTTCGGAGCGCGGTCCACGCCGCGCGCGAGGATCTCGTCGAACGGTGCCCCGCGGATCTCCCGGTCCACCGCGAGCACGTCGGCGAGCCGCGTCCTGACGGCGGGCGGCGCGCTGTCGAGGAGGTCCACCACATCGACGACGCGCGCGACCTGGAGCGCGTCGCCGCCGTAGGTGCTCGAGACGCGATCCGGCATGCCCACCTCGCCCGCGAGCAGCGACGCCGCGAGCGCGTACGACGCGGCATCGCGTGCGCCGTACACCTGGAAGCCCGCCTGGTAGTAGGCCGTGTGAACGTGGCCTGGGAGACCGCTCGGCGGAGCGGGGACGAGCGGCGCGGGCGGCGTCAGCGCCGCGGCGTCTCCGACGAACTGGACGTCGCGGCTGACGAGGAACAGGTTGCCGAATGCGAGTGTGAGCGCGATCGCGACGGCAGGTCGGCGGGGGACCCGGCACAGCGCGACGGCGCCGAGCGAGAGCGACGCGAGCGCGAGGAAGGTCGCCGCGCGGTTGAAGTCGCGCGCGAGGAAGTCCTCGACCGACTGTGTCGCAGGGATCTGGGCGCCGGCGATCGCTTGGAACAACCGCGGGCCCATCGAGTGCCCGACGAAGACCACGAGCACGGCAACCGCCGACCACGCACCGACGAGAATGAGCGTTGCGCGGTCGGCGTGGCGCCCGGCGGCCCGTGCCGCGTCGCGACGCGCGAGGAGGCCGTCGAAACCGATCCCGGCGAGCGCGGCCAGCCCGATGGCCGTGAGCTGCAGCCCCTTGGCCGGCCATCGCACTTTGTCGGTTCCGGGCAGCGACTGGAGGAGCCCGTACACCGGCGCGTGCTTCCCCATGGCGATCAGGACTCCGATGACGCAGAGCGCCGCGCTCGCCGCGGCCGCGCGACTCACCGTGCGGTTGCCGTCGCAGCGGGGCAACGCGGCGAACGTGGCGCACGCCAGCGGAAGCAGGCCGACGTGCAGGCAGCCGAGCCAGAACTCGAACAGCGACGGGCTCCACCACTCGTTCGCTCCCGGGCGTCCGAACGCGAGGGGGAAGATGAGTGTCGCCAGGTGGCGCGCCGGCATCGACGCGATCTCGAGGCCGGGGTCGACACCCGCTGCGCGCACCGAGTGCGGGACGAGATCGAGCGAGGGAAGGAGTTGGACGAGGGACAGTCCTGCCGCGAGGACCGCGGCAGCAGCGAGGAGAGCGAGCGTTCGGGGCGCCGACGCGTCGGTCCGCGGACGGTGCGCGCCGCGATCAGCCGCCCTGCGACGTTCGGCAAGTTCGACCGCGACCGCGTACACCAACGCCGCGAACGCGGTGTACACCAGAACCTGGGCCTGCCCAGCGAGCACCTGCATCGCAACGACCGACGCGAGCAGCACGACCGGGCGCGCCGCGCGGCGGAGCGCGGACGGCGGCGAACCGCCGCGCACGGCGTCGCCGACACGGCAGACCAGCAGGATCGTCAGCGGCGCCCACGCGAGCGTGTCCATCACGCTCATGAACTCCAGGTTCGCGGTGAAGTAGGTGCCGAACGCGAAGACGATCCCCCCGAGCATGGCGGCGGATGCGACGAGTCCGAACCGTCGGAGGAGCGCGAACATCCCGGCGGCGGCGATGAATAGATGGAGCGCGATCGTCCCCGCGAGAGCCCATCGCACGGGCAGCAGGTCGAACAGGTGATGGGGCGGGTAGAAGAACGCCGACTGCGGGTTCGCGACGAACGGTTGGCCGAAACGCGAGTACGGGTTCCAGAGGGGGACCGAGCCCTCGCGGGCGGCGTCTGCGGCGAAGCGCCGCCACGGGATGAAGTCGTAGATCGTGTCGCGCATGAGGAACGCGCGGGCGGCGAACAGGCTGTCCCACAGGAAGAAGGCGACGCACGCAGCGATGGCGGCGAGCGCAAGCGCGTTCTGCGACCCGCGCGTGCCGCGCTGCGCGACGTCGTTCGGCTGTCTGGCGGAGGGGCTGGGTTCGCTCACACGTTCCCGTCGCATGGACGGGGTCGCAGGGTAGCACGGGCCCCGGCCGCCACGACCGGACGGGCCCGGAATCGAGGCGCCCGCGGCATCTTTCGAAGCCACGGGCGCCGATGTCACTCAGTCGACGCTGCGAGCTACTTGCGACCGCGACCGCGGCGCGACTTCTGGCCGTTTCCGGCGGGGTCGCCGGCGGGCATGCCGGTGTCCCAGCCGGTGTCCCAGGTCATGTCCCAGCCGGTGTCCCAGGACGTATCCCAGGACGTATCCCAGTCGGTGTCCCAGGTCATGTCGCCGCCGCAGCCACCCCAGTCGTCGATCCAACCGTCGTCGAAGCCGTAGTCGGGCGCGACGAGGGCTCCGGCCTTCTGGAACCCGTCGAGCGTCTCGATCCAGAGCGTGAACTCGACGGGCACATCGACCGGCGGATCGACGGTCGGGTCCGTCACGCCGTCGCGCACGCCGCCCTTCTTGAACATCCCGCGACCGCCGCCCATGCCGCCGCCGAAGAGCCCGCCCATCAGGAACGACGAGAACGGGTCGCCGCCCTGGAACCAGCTTCCGAAGTCGAACGGAATTCCGCCGCCGCCCTTCTGTCCGTTTGCAGCGCCCGACGGGTCTGCCCACGGATCGAAGTTCGGGTCGTCCATTGGGTCGGTGTACGTGCCGTCGTCCCAGATCGCGAACGGGTCGCCGCCATCGACCGGGAGGTTCGGATCGTCGATCGCGTAGGCCTCGACGTCCGGCAGCGAGCCCTTGAACACGATGTTCCCGCTGGCGTTCCGGACCTGGAAGTCCTTGCCCGCGAGGTCGAGGACCGACGCGCGGCCGAGCGGCAGTTCGTCGCCGTTCGCTGTTTCTGTGTAGAGCTCGTACACGCCGGCGAAGTTCGCGTCAGCGTCCGGCTCGGCGAAGTACGAGAACGAGAAGTACTGCGAGTCGGCCGCCGGGTCCGAGCCCATCGTGATCGTGGCGGACTCGGTTGCGTTGCCGAGCGATGCGTACCCGTAGAGCGCCTGGAGGTCGCCCGTCGTGTCGCCCGTGAGGATCGGATCGCCGGAGTTCGGATCGACGAGATCGATGACGTCGGGGATCGTGCCGTCGCCCGCGTTCTCGCCGCCGGTCGCAGCGGCCGAGCGCTTGCCGACGCCGGGCGTGAGGTCGAACGTGCCGCGGCCCTTCTTGTTCGTCTTCAGCGTGCCGAGGACGTCGCCCGTCGCGCTGTCCACCACGTTGTACCGCGTGCGAGCCGGGAGGCCCTTCACGGTGAGCACGGCGTCGTCGCCCTTGCGCCCGTGGGTGATCGTGATGGAGCCCTTGCCGCCGACGGACGCGCCGCTCGCCGGGGCCGCCATGCGAACGGTTTCGACCTTGTTCTTTCGGCCGCGGGCTGCGCCCTTGGCGAACGCGTCCGGCGTCCCGGAGGCCACCAGCGCGAGGGCCGTCATCGCGACCACCAGCGTGAACTTCGTCTTCGTCATGCGTTGTCTCCTGTGTGCCCCGACTCCGGCCATCGGTGTCGGCGTGCGGGGAACAGTTCCATCCAAGTCACCGATGATACCTCACAACCGCCCATCTGTGCAACGGGTCCAGATCGAGAACCCGGCCCAGAACCACGGATGCAAGCCGCTCGCGGCGCGGGACTTCTGCAACTCCTGCAATGCGACGGCCGAGCTGAGCCCCCGCGCCCGCGCGGCGTGGAACTCCGCCATGAATGCGGCCGTGGCCCCGTCGTCGATGCGCCACAGGCTGACAACGAGCTCGCGGGCGCCTGCCGCCAACACGCCGCGGACGAGCCCGAGAACCTCGCCGCCGCTCTCGCCCCGCGCGACACCCGTGTCGCACCCGGCGAGCACGACCAGCGACCCGCCGAGCCGAAGGCCGGCGAACTCGCATGCACGGAACCACCCGTCGGCGAGGCGCACACCCGACAGGGCCGGCGCGTCGTCCCGGTAGCGTCCGTGTGCCGCGATGTGCAGGACCGCGGGCCGGTCGAGCCCGACGAGAAGCGAGCCGACGGCTTCGTCGCCTTCGACGAGGCGGGCGCCCGGGATCGCTGCTGCCACCCGGCGTCCCTCGTCGGCGATGGCGGGCGAGTGCACGTCGGCAACGGCGACGACGAGCGATGCGCCGCGCGCGGGGTCGGCCGTCGCGGTGGGGGCGGACATCGCAGGGGCGCAGGTCACGGGCAACCGGTCGCACAGGCGACCGCCGTCGAACGGGAGCGCGGCGAACGGAACGCGGTGCCACGGCCCGTGGGGGATGAAGACGAGGCGTTCGGCCCCCCGGATCAGATCGGCGATGGGGCCGAGCGTCTGATGCGCGAGCGTCGCGAGGACGGCCTCGGTCTCTGCGGCGAGGCGCCGCCGGTGGCGGTCCGCATAGGCGCCGCCGAGCGCGAACTTGCCGATCCTGTAGCCGAGTTCCTCGACCAGCCTCGCGATCTCGGGTGCGCTGCCGAGCCCCGTCGCGACGCTCACGCCACCGCGGCTCGCGGCGAACGCCAGGCCGCCCTCGGCGTCGGCGAAGAGGGACACGACCAACGTGCCCGCGGGCAGTGCCGCCGCGGCGGCGCTGGCGCTGCGCGACGGATGGTCCTCGCGGACGGATCTCGCGATTCCGCCCGGGGGACGGCGGTCTGTGACCTCCCGGAGCGATCGCTCGGCAGCGGCGATCTCGCGCACGGCGCGCCGCTCGGGGGCAGCCGTCGTCGATCGGAGGAACGGGGGCAGGGCGCCGCCAGCGAGACGTCGTTCCAGCACGGCCAGACGCGCGCGCAGTCCCGCGAGGCGGTCGCCGTGTGAGATGTCGGCTGGCGAGACAACCGCGTCGCCGTCGGCGATCTGATCGATGAGGGCCCGTGCGCGCCACCGTTCGATGAGGTCCAGCGCGGCGGGGCCGCCGTTGGTCTCGAGAACGTGCCGGACCGCCCGCGCGAACCACGACTCGCTCCCCGAGAGCAACGCGGCTCGGAACGTGTCGGGACCGAGGCCAGCGCGGAGCGCCTCAAGCGCGACGAACGAGGCCGTGAGAGCGCGCGCCGCGCCCGCGCGATTCCCGGCCAGGTCCTCTGCAGCGAAGCGGGCGGCGTGTGCGGCGAACTGCGTTCCGGGAATGCTGAGCCCTGACGCGAGCGACTCTGCAGCGGCGGCGTCGCGTGTTGCCGCGCGAACGTCTCCGGACGCTGCGGCGCACCACGCCGCTGCCGCGAGGGTCCGCGCGCGGGACGCCGGTCGCGCGGTTCCGTGCGCCGCGGCGGCGCGCGAAAGCAAGCGCCGCGCCTCGCGCGGGCGCCCCTCGGCGGCGAGCGCCCGCCCCAGCAACTCCGTGCGCTGCGCGGCGGCGTCGGGTCCCGCGCCGCGGAGCGGCCGGGCGAGGATCCGACGCGCGGCGACGGCATCGCCGGCCGCGATCGCGGCGCGGGCGAGGAGCAGCGTGCCCCGCGCGCGTTGACTCGGCGGCACGCGGCGGCCCATCGCCCGCAGCGCCGTGCGCAGCAGATGCCCGGCCTCGGGGACGAGGTGAGCGTTGAGCAGTGCCTCGCCACGGTCGAGTCGCGCGAGTGCGGCGTTCGGGGTGTCTCCGGCAGCACGGAGCTCGCGCTCCGCGGTGTCGAGCTCGGCGTCCGCTTCGCCGATGCGATCGATCGCCACGAGCAGGCATCCGCGGTTGTAGCGGGCGACGGCCGATTCGCGTGCGAGGCCCGCCGATTCGAGGCCGGCGGCGGCAGACGCGAAGAGCGGGAGCGCCTCGTCGAACCGCTCGAGCAGCACGAGTGCGTTCGCCTCCGCCTCGGCCGCGCGCGCGGCGTGCCGCGGCTGGCCCGATGCGACGAACGACTCCCGTGCTGCGCGGTACAGCGGCAGCGCCTTCGCTGCGTGACCGCTCTGGTGGATCGCGCCGGCTTCGTTCAACTGCGCCGCGGCGGCGATCACGGAGTCGCCGCGCCGTTCGGCGTCGCGGCGCACCGCGCGGCAGAGCGCGATCGCGGGTGCGTAGCGGCCCAGCTCCGCCATCGAGAGCGCGAGCCCGATGCGCGCGCCGTCGCGTGCAGCTCCCGAGAGACGCCGAACTGCGTCTCGATACGGAGCGACGCTCTCGCGGAACCGACCCGCGTGGAACAGGGCGGAACCGTGCAGTCGCGCCGCTCGGCCCATCGCTTCGGGCTCGCCGGAGAGCCGCGCGAGCCGCGCGAAGCGCGCGACGATGTGGCGTCCGCGCCGCGGCGCAGCGGCGATGTCGGCGAGCAGCGCCGACTCCGCGAGCCGCCATGCGTCGCCGAGTCCACGCAGCGACGCCGCCGACGGATCGCGCCGGGCGCTCGCACGGACGGTCGCGGCGATGTCCACGGTCAGTCGAGCACCACGAGCGGGAGGATGAACGGATGTCCGTCCACCGCGCCTTCGAACATCCACGCGCCCGGCGCGAGGCCACGGAACGTGAAGCGGCCGTCCGCGGCGATCGCGGACTTCACGCACCGGCGTCCGCGCGTCGCACGGACCTCACCGGAGAGCGGCGCGTCCGAAGTGTCGATCAGCGGAACAACCTGGCCGAGCACGTCCGACGCGGCCCCGCGGCCGATGACGCTCGCATCCACGTCGAACCGTCCGAGCGTCCAGAGCAGGCGGCGGGAGCCGTCGTCTGCAGAGCGCATCGCGTAGGCGGAGTCGAACGTGGAGTCGAACGTCGAGTCGAACGTGGAGTCGAACGTGGAGTCGAACCGTCGATCGACGACGAGCGTTCCGAACAGGGTCCCGCACGGCGGAGCGCCGAACGGCGAATCCGAAGACGCGCCGAAGTCCTCCGGCGAGCTGCGTCGCAGGGCGTCGCTGAGCTTCGGGAAGATCGCCAGGACGCGGCGGTCCACCGCCGCCGGCGCCGCTTCCAGCGGCCCGGACGCGACCGCCGCGACGAGCCGACGCAGGTTCGCATCGCGCGCTCGGCACTGGGCGCATCCGGATGCCAGGTGCGCGTCGGCCTCCGCCGCGCGAGCCGCGGGCAGCACGCCGTCGCGACGGTCCGCGAGCGTGCGCCAGGGAAGGTGAGCGTCGGTTCCGCGGATCATGCGACCTCGTCGCCCAGTCCGAGCCGTTTCGCGAGGCGCTCCAGGCACCGCGCGCGCGTCGGACCGATGGAGCCGACCGGCATCTTCAGACGTGCCGAGATGTCCTGGTACGCGGGCGTGGGATGTTCGAAGTAGAGGACTCGGAGCAGAGCGGCGCAGCGGTCGCCGATGGCGTCGAGCGCCTCCGCGACGCGGCTCCTGTCTTCGATCGCGGCGATCTCGTCTTCCGGGACGCGACCGTCGGACTCGCGCGGTTCGATCCGCGACAGCACGCGCCGCGAGATCCCGTAGCTGCGGCGCACGCGGAGAGCCTGCAGATGCGCGGTGCGGGCGATCCACGCAGGGAACCGCGACGGTTCGCGCAGTCGCGGGAGCTGCTCGACGGCGGCGAGCCAGGTGGTCTGGTAGACGTCGGCCGCGTCGTCGGGTGCGAGCCCCGTGCGACGGATCACGCCCCACGCGAGCGGCCCGTGTCGGGCGACGAGATCCGCCCACGCCGCGGCGTCGCCTCCGAGGCAGCGTGCGACGAGCGTCGCGTCGTCGGGCGCCTCGGACGTCATGGCCGTCATCGCTGCAGCGGACGCAGGTCCAGCCTGGATCGCGGCGCGAGCTTCGTCCGCAGATCGCGGACGTTCGCGCCGGGCGACGTCTGCAGGAGCAGCGCAGCGGCTCCGCTCGCGAGCGGCGCTGCGAACGACGTCCCGGTGCCCGCGGCGAACGTGCCGCCGGGATACGGACCGATCACGCGCACGCCCGGCGCGGCGATCGTGGTGGTCCGGTTGCCGTTGCCGAACAGCGCGCGACGTCCGCGCACGCCGAGCGCCGTGATCGCGGCCACGCCCGGCACGTCGGCCGGGAAATCGAGCGACCAGCGGTCGCCGTCGTTGCCGGCAGCCACGCAGACGAGCACGCCGCGGTCCACCGCGTCGGACACCGCGCGTCCGAGTACCGTGGACCACGCCCGCGTGCCGAGACTCAGGTTGATGACGTTCGCGCCGTGGTCGGCCGCCCACCGGATGCCCTGCGCCACGCGCGACGCCGTGCCGTGGCCCTCGTCGTCGAGCACGCGCACCGGCAGGATGCGGGCCTCCGGCGCGACCGCGAGCGCGATCCCCGCGACGACCGTGCCGTGGCCGAAGCCGCCGTCCACGTCGCCGTCGAGATCGTCGTCCGAGCCGTTGCGCTCGTCCGACGCATCGTCGTCGTCGTCCACGAAGTCGCGGCCGGGCAGCACGCGTCCGGCGAATGCCGGGTGCGAGGCGTCCACGCCCGTGTCGATCACCGCGATCGTGACGCCCGCGCCGTTGATGCCGCGGCCGGGGGCGGGCGTGAAGATGGAGCGGATCGCCGGCTGCACCGGATACCCGCGGCCGAACTCGCTCCCGACGATGAGCTGATTGCGCTGTGACGTCTCGGGCAGATCCGCGAGCGCGTCGGGCTCGAACCACGGCCCGCCGCACGATCCCGGCAGGGCGTTCGACATCAACTCGGACATCGCGGACGCGTCGGCCCACTCGCGTCCCGGCGTGCCGCCTTGCGTGCCCAGGACGATCACGCCGTCGGCTGCCGTCCACCAAGTGAAGCCGCAGTTCGCGGCCCATGAGAGCGGGTCGCCCCAGGCCGCGGGGTTGCCCCACGGATCGCCGCACGGCGGCCCGCCCGGCGTGGAGACGACGGGATCGTAGGTCGCCGTCATCACGCCGGGCGCCCACGGAGTCTCGGCGATCGGCGGGACCTCGCCCGCGTCGAGAGCGCGCACGCTGACGAGCACGTCCACCTGCGCAACGGCTGTCCGCGTCGGCGAGAACACGACTTCGAGGCCCCCGCTCGCGGCGACGTAGATCTCCTCCGTGGCCAGCGACTTCGGCGTCCGCGCGGCCGCCGGCGTCCACACGCGACCTTCCGCGTCCTCGATCCAGAGAAGCTCGGGAAGCGTTCCCGTCACGCGGAGCGTGTCGAGTCGCGCCACGCAGCCTTGCGGTGCGTCCACGTGAACGTACGTCGGCGACGGTCCGACCGTCGTTCGCAGCACTCTGCCCGGTGTTGCGATCGGCGGCGCGTCGGTCCACCCCGACCAGCCGTTCGTTGCCTCCGTCGCACCGGGATCGAAGCCCAGGAACCAGTCCGACGCCGCCGGGCCCGCGGCCCCGTAGGCGCCCCCGTCCCAAGCCCACGGGGCCCAAGTTCCCGTGTCCGCCTTCGACGGCCGCCCGCGCCCCGTGAGCCGCCGCGGACCGGCGTCTGCGGGAAGCGCCGCCGAAATCAGGGCGACGCCGATGACCGCGCACGCCGCCGCCGTTGCGAGGCGGAGGCGGGCGGGCTCGGCACGACTTCGCGAACGTCGCTGCGGCACGGGTGCCATCGGAGTCTCCGGAGAGCGGGAGGCGGGGGGACGTTCCACGGCGGGTGTCCGTGATACATCGCCCGCGCCGGATTTCCCGGCGCCTGCGAGAAGGAGCCCGCCGCCGGCGCGCCCCGAGAGAGTACGTCAGGTTGCCGAGTCTGCACAGTCGGTCGGGCTGACCTCGGCGTGCGACGCGTCGCAGCTCGCGTCCTCCCCGCCCCCGGCGGAATCGCACGGCGCAGCGACCTCCGCGGGGGACGATGGGGGGATGGAGCGCACGTCTGACGTTCTCATTCTCGGCGGCGGCATCGTCGGCGCAGCGGTCGCGGAACGGTTGGCGCGCGACGGGCTCGGCGTGACGCTCGTCGAGCGCGGGGAGATCGGGCGGGAAGCGAGCTGGGCGGCGGCGGGGCTGCTCACTCCGGTCCATCCGTGGCGCTACCCCGAGTCGCTCCTGCATCTCGACGCCGAGAGCTTCGCGCTCTGGGGGCCGCTCGCGGAACGGCTGCGCGACGAGACCGGGATCGACGTCGAGATGCGGCGGACCGGGCTGCTCAACGTGATCGAGTCGGACGAGGACGAACGCGAGGCGGACCGCCGCGTGGCGTGGAAGCGCGCGCACGGCGAACGTGCCGAGAGGTTGTCCGCGGCCGACGCGCGACGTCTCGAACCTCTGTTGGCGGAGACGATCCGCGGCGCGCTGCTCCTCCCGGACCTCGCGCAGGTGCGGAACCACCGCGCGGCGCCGGCGTTCGCAGCGGCTGCGGCGCGGCGGGGGGCCGCGATCGTCGAGCGCACGGCCGTGCTCGGGCTGATCCACCAGGACGGGCGCGTCGTGGGCGCGGTCACGGAGGCCGGCCCGATCCGCGCGGCGACAACCGTGCTGGCCGCGGGCGCGTGGTCCGGCGGGCTGCTCGCGACGGCGGGCGATTCGGCGGCTTCGACGATCTGTCCGCCCGCGCTCCGCACGACGCCGACCCGCGGGCAGATGATGCTCCTTCGCACGGCCCCGGGACGCCTCCGCCACATGGTCCTCGCGGGCGGCGAGTACCTCGTGCCGCGGTCCGACGGACGCATCCTCGCGGGGTCCACCGTCGAGGACGTCGGCTTCGACCGCAGCGTGACGTCGGCGGGGGTCGCAGCGATCGGCGCGGCCGTCGCGCGGATGGCGCCGGCGCTCGCCGCAGCGCCGATCGAGCGGATGTGGGCGGGGCTCCGTCCGGACACGCCGGACCATCTTCCGTCGATCGGCTGGGTGCGACCGGGACTCCTCGCCGCGACGGGGCACTTCAGAAGCGGGATCATGCTCGCGCCCGTCACGGGCGAGATCGTGCTCGACCTCGTGCGCGGCCGGACCGGCCGCGACCTGGGGCCGTTCGATCCGCTGCGCGTCGTGGCGGTCGTGTGAGGCGCGGCGTGAGTCGCCGTCGCGAGACTTGATCCTCGCTCCGCTGCGGCCCAGGGTATCCTGCCCGGCTCGGCGGTGCCCTTCGCCCGCCGGCGGGGCGCTCGGCCGCCGCCAGGAACGTCGCCCGACTTCGAGAGGACACCTCCATGGGTCGCCAGTGGCTCCAGAAGAACCGTGAGATCAACGCCGCGAAGCGCGGGAAGCTCTTCACGAAGCTCGTCCGCGAGATCAGCGTCGCCGCGAAGTCGGGCACGCCCGACCCGACGATGAACGGGCGCCTCGCCGTTGCGGTCGAGAACGCCCGCAAGCAGTCGGTGCCGAACGACACGATCGCCCGCGCCATCAAGAAGGGCTCCGGGACGACCGGCGAGGCGGTCGAGCTGGCGCTCGTCACGTTCGAGGGCTTCGCGCCGCACAAGGTGCCCGTGATCGTGGAGTGTCTGACCGACAACCGCAACCGCACGGCGCCCGACATGCGCGGGCTCTTCCGCGATGGTCAGCTCGGCTCGAAGGTGATGTTCCTCTTCGACCACGTCGGGATCATCGAGGCGACGCGCGAGGGCGAGGGGTTCGACATCGAGGGCGCGGCGATCGAAGCCGGCGCGCAGAACGTCGAGCCGCTCGAGAAGGTGCCCGAGGACCACACCGGCGCCCGTTTCTTCACGGACCGCTCTGACCTCGACGCCGTCACCGGCACGCTGCGGGGTGCCGGGTGGTCGGTCACGACGTCGGAGATGGGCTACGTCCCGAAGGACTACGTCGAACTCGCGCCGGAGCACCGGAAGGAAGTCGAGGACTTCCTCGAAGCGATCGACGACCACGACGACGTCCACCGCATCTACACCGCGCTGAAGTAGCCGAGCCGGCGCTCCGCGGTCACCCGTCCTGCCGCCCCGCGCCGCCCCACGGGACGACCACCGTGCGGCGGCCGCCCGCGAGCACCTCGCCGATCCAGCGGCGTTCGTCGGCACGCCGCGCCGCGAGGACAGGGTCCGTCACCGCGAGCGGCAGCAACGACTGGTTGACGATCCACGCGTACGGCCGGATCCCGGCGCGCGCGAGATCGTGCTCAAGGCGCATCGCCTCGTGGACCGGCGTGGCCTCGGGCAACGCGACGATCAGGATCTTCGTGAACTCCGGATCGCGCAGCCGGGGCAGGAGTCGTGCGACGGCGGGCGGAACGTCGCCCTGCGTGCGCGTGACTTCGCGGTGGTAGGCCTGCGCGGCGTCGAGCAGGAGAAGCGTGTGGCCGGTCGGCGCGGTGTCGATGACGACGAAGCCGTGCGACGCATCGTCCACCGTTCGGGCGAACGCGCGGAACACCGCGATCTCCTGCGTACACGGGGAACGCAGTTCCTCTTCGAGCAGCGCGCGGGCCGACGGGTCGAGCGACTTGCCGGCGGTCGCGAGCACTTCGGCCATGTACGCCGCGGTCTCGGCGTGCGGGTCGATCCGGCTCACGTGCATGCGGGCCGCGCTCCCGGCGTCGCGGGAGACGTCGGCGAGCGCTTCGGCGAGATGGTCGGCGGGGTCCGTCGTCGTCAGGTTCACCTGGTGCCCGAGACGCGCGAGGCCGTCGGCGACGCGCACCGCGAGCGTCGTCTTGCCGACGCCGCCCTTGCCCATCGTGAGGATCGCGCCGCGGCCCGCGGCGGCGATGTCGCGAACCAGCGCGTCGAACGGGGTCAGGCCGTCGGGCAGGGTGACGTCGGCCGGAGGCGGGGGCGGCTCGAGGTGCGACGCAGGCGCTGCGAGCGAGCGAAGCGCGGCGAGTCCGACCATGCCGAGCGGGAGCAGCGGGACTTCGGAGCGCGGGAGCGATCTGAGGACGTCCGGGACGTTCGCGAGGGCGCGCCGGCCCCGTGCTGCGAACGCCGCGGCCACCGGGTCCGCCGACGCATCGAGGTGCAGTCCGTTGACGATGAGTCGCCCGTTCGAGAGGCCGAGCGCGCGGAGTTCGTCCCAGGTGCGCGCGGCTTCCGCGAGCGACCACAGATCGGGCCGCGCGACGAGCACCACGGTCGTCTTCGCACCGTCGCGGAGCGCCGCGAGCGCGCTCTCGTACGTCGTCTTCTGCTGTTGCAGGCCCGAGAGCGGGCCAAGGCACGACGTCGCCCCGGCGTTGCTCGCGAGGAAGCCGGACCACGCAGCGGGAAGCTCGAGAAGACGCAGCGTGTGGCCCGTCGGAGCGGTGTCGAACACGATGTGGTCGAAGCCGTGGCCGGGGCCCGCGCCGTCGGCGCCGGCGTCTCCGAGCAGTGCCGCGAACTCGTCGAACGCGGCGACCTCGACCGTACACGCGCCGGAGAGTTGCTCTTCGATCGAGCGCACCGCGGCCTCAGGAAGCAGGTTGCGATACGGACCGACGATCCGTTCGCGGTAGGCGTGGGCCGCGGCCTCGGGGTCGAGGTTCATGGCGAGGAGGCCGGGCGCGCCCGGGACGTCCACCGGCGTCGGCGACAGCGCGACGCCGAGGGCTTCGTCGAGGTTCGACGCGGGGTCGGTCGAGACGAGCAGCACGCGCCGCCCGCGGGCCGCGAGCGACAGCGCCGTGGCGCACGCGAGCGACGTCTTCCCGACGCCGCCCTTGCCCGTGAAGAGCAGCGCGCGCGTGGCGTTCGCGAGGAGCGATGCGAGCGGGCCCGTCTCGGTCACTGCGGCGGAGGCGGTCACTGGCCGTCACCGCGGGGGCCCGCCATCGGCAGCGCGTTCCGTTCGCGACGCTTTCGCTCACAGTACGAGGGCTGCGGCGTGCCGTCGTCCTCCGCCGAGACGCCCGCGATCTCCGCGAGTTTCGCGCGGTCGGGATAGACGCCCGTCGATGCGATCCGTCCGTCCGCGACGAGGAGCGGAAGGCAGGACATGCCCTGCGACTTCAGCGCGCCGGTGACGAGCGCGTCGGCCGTGAACGCGCCCGGCTCCTGGGCGAGGTTGTAACGGGTCACCGTCACGCCGCGGGCGCGGAGCCACCGCAGGTCGCCGGCGAAGCGAGCGAGCGCAGGGTCCACGGACGTTCCGCAGACGCCGGTCGAGCAACACAGGGCGGGGTCGAAGACAGTGAGTTGGGCCATCTGCTTGGGCTCCTGCCGAGCGACGCAACGCCGCTCGTGAGTCCCTCAGGCTACGGGGCGCAGTGCCTTCGACAGCAGGACGCTTGAGTAGTTCACCGTGTCCCAGGTCACGCTCCCGACGCGACGGAACGTGATCCCCGGCGGCGGCCCGCGATGCGTCACTTCGGAGCGTCGCGCTCGGGGGCCGGGGCGGGCTCGGGTGCGGCCGGGGCGGCGAGCGGGTCGAGGAACGCGGGCGACTGCACGCGCCACACGTGGACGCGCCACGTCCCGGCCGCGTCCTTCAGAAGCGTCGCCGTGATCGTGCCTTTGCCCTTCTCGAAGTCGGCCTGGTACGTGAGGTCCACGGTCGAGCCGGAGGCCGCGTCGCCGAATCCCGCCATCTGCCGGAAGTTCGCCGTCAGGACGAGGATCTCGACGGGTCTGCCGAGGTGCGTGCGAATCAGCGTAGCGAACTTGTCGAAGTCTGCGCGCGGAGTGGATGCGCGCAGTCCGTCGCTCGTCAGGGCCCACGCGTCGTCATCGCGCCCATCCGCAACGGCTGCCTGCAGGTCCAGGAGCGGTCGGTCGGTGTCGCCGAGCGTCTTCCGTACGATGTTCGAGATCGCCCGCGGGCGTTCGGACTCAGGAAGGTCCCCGATCGCGCGGAGATCGGCCGTCGCATTCCACGCCCAGATTCCCCCGCCGGTGCAGATGACGACCAGCACGCCACCGAGGATCAGGACTGCGACGAGCCACGTCGGGAGTCGCTTCTTCGGAACCGGCGGGGGCGCGTGCGATTCGCCATCGACGCCATCGGGGTCGCTCAGATCTTCACGCCCGTGATGCGCGCTTCGACGGCGAGTTTCCCATCCACCCAGCCCTGCGTGTCGAACACCGCCATGCGAGAGCGGATCGAGACGCTCTTGCCGAGGAGCACGACGCGTTGCCCGGGGACGACCGACGCGCGGAATCGGACGGCGTCCACGCCCCCGAAGCCGATGAACCCGATGTCGGGGATCGTGCGGCCGATGTAGAAGCTCGTCAGTTGCGCGAGTGCTTCCAGCATGATCACACCGGGCAGAAGCGGCCGCCCGGGGATGTGACCGCGCACCCAGAACTCGTCCGCCGCGACGTCCTTGTAGCCGACGATCTCAGTCGTCGCCGGGTCAAGGTGCGTGATCGCGTTCAGGTGCTCCATCTCGAAGCGCTGCTGGTTGAACTTGCGGATCTCGTCGGGGCCGAAGAGCACCGTGTCGAGTTTCCAGAGTTCGCTTGGGACGATCGGGTTGGCTGCCATGGCGGCGGAGGATAGCGACGGCGGCCGCGACGGCCTTGCGACATTCCCCCGCCGCGCGGCGAGTGGAGTAGCATCCGGTCCATGCCGATCCGCAAGTTCGTCCGCGTCGCCGGCCTGCTCGCCGTGGCGATCGTCATCGCGAGCACGGCAGGCGCCCTGTGCGACACGGCCCATGCCGGCGAGACTCCGACGGAACCGCCCGTCGTGACCGTGCTGCCCGCCAACGACAAGGAGCGCGCTGCGGTGATGGACCTCTTCGCGAAGGCCGCGGCGGAGAAGTCCACCGATCCTGTCCTCCAGGCGCTCACGCAGATGGCCACGAGGAAGTGCGACGACTTCGTCCCCGAGATCCGCAAGTACATCGACTCCGACAAGGCCGAGATCCAGGCGGCCGCGATCACGGCAGCGTCCGCGAACGGTCTGAAGGACGAAGAGAAGCGCGTTCGAAAGGTCCTCCACGCGAAGCCGAAGCAGAAGACGGGCACCGGCTCGATCGCAGGCGTGGTGGCTGTGGCGTGCATCCAGTTCCTCACCGACCAGGGCATCGACGGCGAGCAGGAGTTCGTGCTCGACGAGTGGCTGAAGCCGACCGTCTCGGACGAGCGCAAGATGAAGCAGGACTGGGCATCGAACGTGATCCGCGGTTCCATCGCATACTTCGGCCGCACGAAGTGGATGCCGTCCGTCCCATACCTGATCGAGGAGATGCTCAGCCAGCCGATCCCGTCGAACCCGAACGACCCGAAGTGTCCGCCGGCGAGCTACTGGGAGACCCGCACGCGGCTCTGGCAGGACTACGAGGGTTGGGCGCGTTGGGCGCTGAAGGAACTCACGGGGCAGCAGTACCGTTCGGTCCGCGAGTGGCAGGCCTGGATGAAGACGAAGGACAAGAAGGCGTTCAAGTAGCCCCCGCCGGAATGTCCGAATGAACGCACCTAGCAGCCTGTCGGAGTATTCGCCCGCGCCGGTCAGCGTCGCGCGACATCGAGCTTGCAACCCCTCACTGCGCCGTGGCGGCCGTCTGCTGCGTTGCTCGGTCGGAGGCAACTCGGTCCCTGGAGTTTGCCTCCGACCGAGCGCCTTGCAGCCGGCTCGCCACGACGCATCCGGCATCGGTCGACTACTCCGACAGACTGCTAGCCCGGATCACTCACGAAGCTCCGCGCCTGGACGAGCTGCCCTCGTCGACGACTGGCCGACCGCTGCGTTGGGACCCTTGCGTGGCTTGACAAAGCCGACGCTGCGGGTCCCGCCTTGCGGTCAGCTCCGCAAATCTCGTCCAGGACGGTGTGTTGTCGTGCGAACGACCCTCGGATCGGCGCGCACCGCAAGCCCTTCCTACGTTGCACGCCGTTCTCCCGCGGAGCTTCGTGAATGATCCGGGTTGAGCGCCGCCCGCCCCCCGAACGTCGCCATCCGCGCGTGGGGTTTCACGTCAGCGCGTTCGGAAGCCAGCAGGTCCTCGCGGCGCTCTCCGCGCTGTCGCGTGACGGCTTCCAGGGGCTCGAGGTCTACGGCGACACCACGCACATCTTCGCCGACCAGCCGGGCGAGTTCCGGACGATCCTCGAGATCACCGGGATCGACCTCGCGGGCGTGCACGGCGGGGGGCTCCTCACGAGCGAGGAGTTTCGCGAAGCCGAGATCATCGAGTGGAAGCGCCTGCTTCGGTGGGTCGCAGACGTCGGCGGGCACTACGCGATCTTCTACGGCGGTGAGGCGCACGTCGATTCGGAGACCGACCTTCGCCGCGCCGCGTCCTTCCTCAACGAGATCGGTCGATTCGCGGCTGAGGCGGCGGTGAAGCTCTGTTACGAGCCCGATCTGAAGTGCCCGTTCAACACGAAGGAGGCGATCGCGTCGCTCATGCGAATGACCGATCCGCAGTTCGTGTGGCTCTCAGCCGACACGGCGAACCTGACGTCGATGGGCCTCGATCCCTCGCTCTTCCTTCTGTCGATGCGCCAGCGGATCGCAGTGGTCCACGTCCGCGACCTGACCGACCCGGCGATCCAGCGGTCCGAGGACTCCACGGCGTCCACCGAGAGCCCGTTCTGCGAGATCGGCACGGGTACGGTGGATCTCGAGGGCGTCGCCGACGCGCTTCGAGCGGTGCAGTTCGACGGGTGGGTCGTCGGCGTGGTGGACCAGCCCGCCCGCTCTGCGCACGAGAGTGCTCGCGCTGCGGCGAAGTACTTCCGCGAGTTCCTCGGCCTGGAGTTCTGAGATCGTGGCCGCGCGGCGGGCGAAGCGCGGGACTACCGTTGAGATTCCGCGCCGCCGTCCGCGGTGGGACATCCTCCACGAGCGGATGGACGGTCTCGTCGCGAGCTTCGGAATCGAGCACATCTCACCGGACCCGCTCGAGGTCGTCCGCCGCTACAGCGATCCGCGCGACATCGAGGTTGTCGGATTCCTCGCCGCCGCGCTCGCGTTCGGTTCCGCCCGCGGCGCCGTCCGAAGCGTCGAGGACCTCCTTCGGCGCGTGACGGGCGCCGCCGCCGCCGCCGCCGATGACCCGCGTGGTGCCGATGCACAAACGCCCGCCGCGGCCGTCATCGCATGGGACGCCGCGCGCGACATCGGTCGTCTCCGCGGGTGGCAGCACCGCTGGCTCGGTACCCGCGACGCCGCGGCGGTCCTCCACATCCTCGGCCGAATCCTGCGCGACCACGGTTCGCTCGAGGCCTTCTTCACGGCGGGCGACGGGGGGGCGGCCGGAGCGCCGCCGACTGCGCCCGCATCCGCTGCTGCGCCGCGCGACATCGCCCCCGCGATCTCGTCCTTCTGCGATCGCGCCCTCGTGTTGTCCCCGGTCCTCGGAAGACGCGACGCCGCCAACCCCGCGCGCGTCGCCTACTGGTTCGCGGGTCCCGCCAAGGGCGGCGCGTCGAAGCGCCTGTGCCTCTGGCTCCGCTGGATGTGCCGCAGGGATCAGCTCGATCCTGGCCCCTGGACCTCCGTCGATCCGGCCCGCCTCGTCGTCCCCCTCGACGTCCACGTCGCCAGGATCAGCCGCTACACCGGCCTCCTCCGCCGCCGCGCGTCCGACTGGCGCTCCGCGGTGGAGGTCACGGAGAACCTGCGTCGGCTCGACGCGACGGATCCGGTGCGGTACGACTACGCATTGTGCCGGCTGGGCGTGCTGGGGACGTGTCCGCGCAAGCGCGAGCGGCGCCGGTGCGCGGCGTGTCCGCTGTTTGACGTGTGTTTGTTGTAGCGCCTGCGCGACACACGTATGTCCTCGTCGTTCGTCATGGTGTGCGGTCGCCGTGCTTTACGGTCGGGTGCCGTTGGGGTATCTGTCGTAGTAGCCGTCCCGGATCGCCTCGACCGCTTCGGCATAGATGTCTCGCAGCCACCCGAGAACGGATGCATGCGCCCGTGAGGCCACGCGGTCGTACGTGTTGACGTAGAAGACGGGAGAGTCGTCCGGGTCGTCGCACACGATGTACTCATACTGTTCACCGAGGCGACCCAAGATCACGAGAGCGTTTGCAGGCAGATGAAACTCGGGTGCGCTTGGCGCGCCGACCTCCGCCAGTCCCTCTCGAAGCTGCTGCCCAAGTTGGAGGACGTGCTCGTACGTGACAGCGTAGTGATCGTGGGAGAACAGGCGACCCGCGGCGTGGCCCATGGTCAATAGGTACAGCCGATAGGTGATCGGAACGCGGCAGTCGTAGACCCGCTCCAGATGGAGCACTTCCTCGGGCGTGCAGCCCCGGAACTCAGTCGCCACAGCGTCTTGCCGAAGCTGTGCGACGAAGGCCACAAACTCGGCTTCGAGGTTCGACGTGTCCGGCAGTGGATGTGCGGACTGAGTGCCAGCCGGCTGACTTCGCGGGCCGCTTTCCACCGTCGAAGCCAGGGGACACGTCCGTGCGACTGGCTCGCGGTGACGCTCGCGGAAGACGTCCCGATGGGCGTGGTCCAAGCGCCACTCCACACAATCAGCAGCCTGCAGATGCTCCAAGACGTGGTCGATCTCCGGGCGATCGGCGTACACGAAGCACGCCGGCGAGCGCGGGCGGCTGAAGTGGTAGACCAATAAGACCGACAGCCCGCATCGGAACCGGTAGGCCCAGAACTCGCACGGTCCGGGTTCGTTGTCTCGCTCGTCCATCTGACGATGGGCGGGACCGAAGCGGGCGACGAACTCGTCGTGCGGCATGACGAGCGAGATCAGGCACTCGCTGTTGCCGGGGTAGTAGGGCTCGGCTCGGTCGGCGTCGATCACTTCGAGACCTCGCGGGCTTCGGCGCGCGTCAGGACCAGGATGGAGTGGGGCCCCGCGACGAGGAGCACGCGACCGCCCGGAGAGAACCCGACGGCGCCGACTCCGCCGAAGTCGGGCACGTGAGGCAGCAAACGTGCGGGGACGTCAGGTCGAGCGGGGTGGGACATCCATCGAGAGCCTACGACGTCTGTGTCCGCGGCGCGACGGCGCGATGCGCGTCGCCGATCGTGATCGCGTCAAACACCCGCCCGCGAACCTCAAGGGCGGCGACCGCGAGTCTCCTCTTCTCGAGCTTCGTGACGGTCTCCAGACAGATGCCGATCCGCCGCGCCGCCCGCAGCTGATCCAGCCCGCGCGCGTTCCGCCACGCCTTCCGCCGGGAGCCGATCCGCCCGGTCCACCGGACGAAGCAGAGGCCGAGGTAGCCCTCGACCGCGTCGAGGGCGTCGGGGTCCGGCAGGACGCCCGTCGCCTCCCATTTCTGGAGGGTGTCGGGGGCGACGCCGATGGCGCCGGGCGGCCTCCTCCTGGCTGTAGTCCAGAGCGAACCGGCGCCGTTGGAGATGGTCGGCCAGGGTCGTCGGAACGGCGAAAGCGCCCCTCGGGAGGGGGCTGCAGGCTCGAATCCGCGCGTAGCAGATTGGCAACCGAACGGGTCAAGTGCGACTACGCGGTGTGTCGCTTGGGCGTTCGCGGGACGTGTCCTCGCAAACGCGAACGGCGGCAGTGCGCAGCGTGTCCGCTCTTCGACGTGTGTGCCTGCTCTGACGGCAGACGCGTGCAGTGTAACTACGACGTAGATATGCTGTGGTTCCCGTGCGCGACCTACGTTTCCAGTGGGACGAGCGAAAGGCGGCGACCAACCGCCGCAAGCACGGCGTTTCGTTCGAGGAGGCGCAGACGGTGTTCTTCGACGACCGCGCGATGCTGATTCCGACCCCGACCACTCGCAGGACGAGGATCGGTTCGTCCTCCTCGGGCTCTCGGTCCGGCTGCGGAGTCTGATCGTCTGCCACTGCTACCGGCAGGACGACGACGTCATCCGCATCATCTCTGCGCGCCCGGCGAACCGGTCCGAGCGCCGAGAGTACGAGGAGCGCAGGCGACCATGAGGAAGAGCTACGATTTCAGCAAGGCGAAGCAGAACCCCTACGCGAATCGCCTGAAGAGGCAACTCACGATCCGGCTCGACGCTGAGACGATCGAGTACTTCCAGAGCCTGTCCCGCGAGTTCGGGGCGCCTTACCAGACGTTGATGAACATGTACCTGCGTGAATGCGCGACGTCGAAGCGCCGACCGCAATGGGATGTGACGCCAGCGTAGTGTCCGCTCGTGATGTGCCGAATCCTCGCCCGTGTGGGTTCCGGAAATCTTGGCCGCTTCGTTCCGGAAAGTGCGGCCGTGCCGTCGTGGTCGGCGGGCTGGTCCGCGCGTGAGGTTGTCGCGGGGTGCGGGGCGGGGTCAGGAGCCACGGACGGGCTGTGGCGCGTGGAA
>JAIOPE010000007.1 GCA_021414065.1 Planctomycetota bacterium | reverse complement strand
GCGCGCGCGGCGGCAGCGGCCACCCCGGTGGTGCCGGCGGCCGCGGCCCCCGCGGTCCGTGGCACAAGCGTCAGGGCGGCCCCGGCGGCCCCGCGGGCCCGTCCCGCAAGGGCTGGCAGCGCCCGAAGTAGCCGCGTCGGCGGTTGCCCGCGGCCGACCGCGCAGATTTTTCACGATTCCTTTTTTCCGGCCCATTGGCACGGGCGGCGCGGTCGGGTACCTTCCGCAGCAGTCCGAGGCGACGTACTGCAGTGCGGAGCCTCACAACGGGAGGTACTGAACACGATGAACAGGAAGTTCGTTCTCGCCGGAGCCCTCGCGGGCGCGGCAGTGATGGGTTGGGCGGGATTCGCTCAGCCTGTCGATGCGGGTTGAGGGCCTCCTTTCGCCTGCGGGGCAGGCCAGAAGACGCTCACAGTCAATTGGGATCAGGGAATTGAGACGCCGGGTGCGCCCGCCGTCGCGATCACGGGGTCCTCGACGGCCTCGGCTCCTGTCGCTGACGTCAGAGAGTGGACTGCCGAGGAGCTGAAGGCTGCGAAGCCTCTCTTCGTCTACTACTTCATCGACGGCATGGACGGGAAGAACGGCGCCGGTGATGCCAACTTCAAGTTCGCACAGAGCTTCGAGTTCGGCGGACTGGGCGAGAAGGTCGTCACGGAACTGAACGACAACTGGCGCGCGAAGAAGGTCGGGCTCTCGCTCGACGCCGATCGCAAGGACGCCAAGAACCAGGCTCGCATCGAGTTCTGGTCGTTCACCGGTGTGAAGATGGGAGACGTCACCCTCAAGGAGACGGGCATCCTGAACCCGGGTCCGATGAAGGCCGCGCTGAAGAACTACCGCGCGAAGAACGACGACATCTGCGCCCGCGAAATCAAGCGGCTGGAAGAGATCCAGAAGGCGCAGTCGAAGGCCGAGAAGGCTATCGAGAAGGCCGCCGACAAGGCCGCCAAGGAGAGCGCCGCCAAGTAGCGGAGCTCTACGAACGAGTTCACTGCGGGCGGTCGCGCGAGCGGCCGCCCGCTCCGATTCCCGGCCGCGCTACTTGGCGATCGCTTCGCAGCCGCCGTCTGCACCGTCCGCGCCCGGCGGCGTGGTGTCGATGAGACGTCCGGCCGCGAGGCCGAACTTGCGCGCGTTGAGCGGGTCCTGGTCGTCGCCCGCGCGCGCCAACGCGAGGGCCACTTGAAGGCGTGACGGCGTGAGGTGCCGTCCGACGACGCGCTTCGCGGCTTCGCGGTAGCTCTTCGGCAGGTGAAGCGGCATCAACGCCTTGTCCACGTCGCCGGCCGGCGTCCGCGCTGCGCGGCGCGCGGCGCGGAGGAAGTCGGGGAGTTCGTCCCACGCGCGTTCGACCTCGCCGACACACGCCGCGATGAGCGCGTCCTTCCCGACGGTGCGCGCGCAGACGACGCGCGTCCCCGCGTCGGCCACGCACGCCACCGACGTGAGCGGCTCGCGCACGAACGGCGCCGCCCAGAACTCCAAGTGGTCCGCGGGCGTCACGCCGACGCCGATGTAGACGCCCGGCACGAGCGGCGTCTTGCACCCGCCCGATGCCTCGCCGATGCGCCAGCGCGCTTCGACTGCGTCGAACGTCGGCAGGACGAACCCCTCGTCGAAGACGGGCGCCCGCCGCGACAGTTCCGTGAGCCGCTTCACGCCCTCGGCGAAGAGCATGCGGTCGCCGAGGAAGCCCTCGCCGTCGGCCACGCGCAGAAACACTTCGAGCGTGTCGGCGGGGGACGGACCCGTCGCCGCACTTCCGGGGACCGCGCGGATGCCGAGGCCCGTTTGCGGACAGGCCGCGAGCGCCGCGTCGATCCGCGCCGCGATCGCGGCTTCGACAGCGACGTCGCCCGACAACTCGCCGCGCACCTCGCGCAGTGCCGCCGCGAGACGCGGACGGATCGGCCGCGTGGCGCCGGTCGCGCCGACGGCGACGGCACCGATGGGGAGTTGCTCGAACTGTCGCACGAGGTCGTCGATCTCGAGGAGGCGCGCCGCCGGGTCGCGTGCGGCGAGTGCTGCCTCTCGTTCGCGGTTCCGCCCGCGGCTCCACCGGACCCATTGGTCGAGCGCGCCGTTCGTGTCGAAGACGATCGCCGCCGCTTCGCCGCGTGCCGACGGTTTCAGGTCGGCGATCCGCACGACCTCGATCTCCACGCGCCGCAGGTCCGCCGAGACGCCGGCCCACGTCGTCCCGTCCGTCCGCCCGATCGCCGCATCCGCGCCGAGCGCGAGCGCGCCGAGACGCGGCAGGTCGGCGACGATCGCGTCGCGCCCGTCGTGCGACGTCACGACGACAAGCGTCTGCACGGACGCCGCCGAGCACACGCTGCGGGCGCATCCGACGCTCGTCACGTCGGCCGCGCCGACGATTCGCCGGTCCGCGCGCAGCGCGTCCGTCAGCGCCGCAGGCCAGCCGTTCGCAGCATCCGCCGGGCTTCCGAGGTCGCGGTCGTTCGTCACTCAGGTCTCCAGACATCGTGGTGGGCGAGGCGGGAGTCGAACCCGCAATCCGCTTGCGCGGTGGAGGATTTTAAGTCCCCTGCGTATGCCAGTTCCGCCACTCGCCCGAAGGTGCGTGATCGTGGACGCGCCTCGGATGCTAGCCCGGCGGTCGGGCGGAGACGTGCGGTTCCCGCCGTGACGGACGTCATGGCGGGAACGCGGTCCTGTGTGCTCGAATCCCGTCAGGATGCCGTGCCGGAGCCGTCCGCGGTCGGCGTCCCGGCGGGGCGCCGACCGGCGCCCGCCGACGTCCCACCGGACGGGCCGGAACCGCAGACCACGGTTCCAGGAGGCGTGCAATGCGCGATGAGAACGTCGCGCCCGCGGCGGTGCCGACGAAGGTGCCGCCTGCAGCATCGGCGCGCGCACCACTGGCGCGTGCGTACCCGGGCGAGGACCCGTTCGCGCTGATGCAGGACCGGATGGACCGGATGTTCAGGGACTTCTTCCGCGAAGGGTGGATCACCCCGACGGCCCCTGCGGCGGTCTGGAAGGAGTGGCCCCGTGTGGACGTCAGTTGCGACGCGGAGAGCGTCCGCGTCGCGGCCGAGATCCCCGGCGTCGCCGAGAAGGACGTGAAGGTCGAGATCGACCAAGGACGCCTCGTGCTCACCGGGGAGAAGAACGACGAGAAGGAGGAGAAGGGCCGCAACTGGACGCGGCGCGAGCGCAGCTTCGGCTCGTTCGAACGCGTCATCCTGCTGCCCGACGACGTCGTCACCGACAAGGCGGAGGCCAGCTTCTCGAAGGGTGTGCTGACCGTCGTCGTCCCGAGGAAGGTGGACGAGAAGAACAAGCCTCGCGCCATCCCGGTGAAGTCGTCGTGAGCCGGCCGCGCGCCCCTGTGCGCGCGGTCGCAGCGGCGTGGGCGTGACGCTCGCGTCAGCGTCCGGATCGTCCGGACGCGGGGGTCGGAGATCCCTCCGACGGGGAAGCGGAACCGGCCGCTCCGGGGATGCCCGGGGCGGCCGCGTGCGTTCGGCGGGGGCCGCGCTCAGGCGCGTCCGAAGCGGCTGCGGGTCCGACGCCGCTCCGACGTCTGCGATCCCACCACGCCCACCGGATGCCCAGCTCGAAGTCGCTTCGATGACCGCCGAGTCTCCCCGGTCCCTCAGTTCGTGCCGCGGATGAACGCCAGCAGCCGCGCGCGGCCGGAGACGCGGGCGTCGTCGAGGCGCTTGCGCTGGCTCTCGTCGAGGATCGCGAGACCCTTCGCCTTCGCCTGCTCCTTCGCTGTGGCGACGCGCACCGCGACGGGGCGCACGTCGGACTTCGCGTCGGCGGCGAGGGCTCGGATCTTGGCGAGCTGGTCGTCGTTGACCTTCAGATCGGTGGCGACCTTCGGCTCGGCAGCGGCCCAGAACTGGTCGAAGAGCTCGATCGCAAGCGTGACGCGCTCTTCGGGCGTGGCTGCTTCCATCTTCTCCACGCGATCCGCGACCGCGCCGCGATCCATCGACGCGAGCAGGTGCTCGAGCCGGGCGCCCTTCTCCTCGGGGGTCCGTCCGCGGCCGGCCCTCCAGTTCGCGGCGACCTGCTTGCGTTGCTCGACGGTCAGCACGGTCGCGACGTCGGCGCGGAAGCGCATGATGCGTGCGCCGCTCGAGAGACGGTCAGGCGCGGTCTCCGCGAGGTAGTCCGAAGCGATCTCCTTCGCCTGCTCCTTCTGCGCGTCGTTCAGGACGGACCAGTACGCCTTCAGTCCAAGTTCCTGCGCGCCGTGGAACCGGGGCCCGGCGAGTGCAACCGCGGTCCCTGCCACGAGCACCACCGCGACCGCAACTCCGCTCACCAGTTTCCAGCTCTTCATCGGGCACCTCCGTCGTTGCTGAGAGATACCCCGTGCAGCGGCGACGGGTTGCAGGCGACGGCGAGGAGTTCGGCGCGACGGAACTACGGCAGCCACGGCTCGTCGCCGCGACGCGGCTTGAAGAGGAGCATCTGCACGTCGCCGAGGACGCGCTCCGCGAACCCGCCCTCGCAGTACGCGAGATAGAACTCCCAGAGACGCAGGAACTCAGGCGGATAGCCGAGGGCGCTCACGGCGTCGCGCTGCGCGAGGAACCGGAGGCGCCACTCGCGGAGGGTGCGCGCGTAGTGCGGGCCGATGTCCTCGAGATTGACGAGTCTGAGGTCGGTCGTCTTGGCGAACGACGACGCGAGCGCCGCGGTCGATGGGATGAAGCTGCCGGGGAACACGTGGCGCTGGATGAAGTCCACGTTGCGGAGAGCGAACTCGTACATCTCCTCGCGGATGACGATGGCCTGCACGCAGGCGCGACCGCGCGGCGAGAGGAGGCGGCCGCACGTCTTGGTCCACGTGTCGAGGTGGTTCACGCCGACGGCTTCGACCATCTCGATCGAGACGAGCGCGTCGTAGGTGCCCGTCATCTCGCGATAGTCCTTGAAGACGATCTCGATCTTGTCCGACAGTCCGGCGTCGGCGACGCGCGCTTTCGCGAGGTCGAGTTGCTCCCGCGAGATCGTGGTCGTCGTCACCTTGCAGCCGTACTTCCCGGCCGCGTGCAGCGCGAATCCGCCCCAGCCGGTGCCGATCTCGACGACGTGGTCCGCCGGCGTGAGCGCGAGCTTCCTGCAGATGCGGTCATTCTTCGCGACGCTCGCCTCGTGCAACGTCATGTCGGCGCGATCGAACACGGCGCAGGAGTACATGAGCGTCTCGTCGAGGAAGAGGCGGAAGAAGTCGTTGCCGAGGTCGTAGTGCGCGGCGATGTTCCGGCGACTGCCCTCGTGGGTGTTGTCTCGTTTGCGCGCGAAGAGCCGGAGGAACGGCCGCGCGAGCGACGCGAGGCCGCCCTCCATCGACTCCATCACGTCGCGGTTGATGACGAAGAGGCGGATCACGGCGACGAGGTCGTCGGCGGCCCAGTCGCCGGCCATGTACGACTCGCCCGCGCCGACAGTCCCGCGGAGCGCGACGGCCGTCCAGAGGTCGGGATCGTGGACGGTGATCGTGGGATGCAGCGGGGAAGACGCGTCGCCGTAGGTCGTGCGTTCACCGTCCGCGACGATCGTCAGTCCGCCGTCGTGGAGTCGCGCGAGCACGTCGTTGACGCCGCTGCGGCACTTCCGAGCGAACCACCCGGCGGACTTCAACCTGGGGCGCGCGGCGAGTTCGGCCACCTGCGGACGCGGGTTCATCGATTCGTCTCCGTCGCGAGCTTCGCCGGGTGCGTGAAGAACGGAGCGCGCTTCGCCCAGAGCCGGAACGCCTGCCAGTAGATGCCCGCGGTTCCCTTCGCCGTCATCCACGGATGCGCTGCGAGCGCCGCGGCGAGGTTCGCGCCGGTGATCTCGCGCCGCGTGGCAGTGAGGGTGGCGTCGAAGAGGACCGCGGAGTCCCTCAGCACGTCCATGTGGACCGAAAGCACGTCGGTGGGATCGGTGAATCGCCAGTCGTAGGCGAGGTCCATCGGAAGGAAGGGGGATACGTGGAACACCTTGCCGAAACGATAGCGATGGTGCGGCGCCGACGCTTCGTCGAGTCCGAGGTGCAGCACGTAGCGGTGACGCTCCAGCCACGGCGTGTTGCAGATCTCGGCCACGATGGTCTCGACCTTCTCGCCGGCTTCGTCCCAGCAGTACCAGAACGTGACGGGGTTGAAGACGTACCCCCAATACCGCGGGAACGCGAGCACACCGATGCGTCCCGAGGGGCGTCGCCCAGTCTCCTTCTCGACGATGTCGCGCACCGCGCGATCGAGGTCGTCGGCCGACTCCGCCGTGCCGTCGAGGTAATCGCGCGGTCGGAACGAGACGACATTCGCGCGGCCCACGGACCAGAGCCAACGGTTGTCGAACACGTGGTCGAGTTCCGCGAGGTCGAGGTAGAGGTACGAGAGCGTGTACCCGAAGGCGTGCGTCGGTCCCGGGCCGTTCCGGCGGTGACGGATCGTGCCCCGGTAGATCGCGCTGCGAAGCGTCACAGGTCGATCCCGAACGCGCGCGTCACGGCGAGCGCGCTGCGGACGCCGTCTTCGTGGAAGCCCCAGCCCCAGTACGCTCCGCAGAACCACGTGCGGCGGACGCCGTTCACGTCGGCCCAGCGCGCCTGCGCTCCCGTCGCAGCCTTCGTGTAGAGCGGGTGCTCGTAGTTCGCGACGGCGAGGACCTTGTCGTGTGCGAGATCCGACGTGCGATTCAGCGTGACGAGGAACCGCTCGCGCGAGCCGATGCGTTGCAGTCGGTTCATGTCGTAGGTGACGGTGGGGCCCGACGCGGGCGTGCGAAGCAAGTGGAAGTTCCAGCTCGCTTCGGCGAGGCGACTGCGGGGCATCACGCTCTGATCGACGTGCAACGCGGCCTCGTTCGCCTTGTAGGGGATCGCGCCGAGCACCTCGCGTTCCGCGTCGCTCGGGTCGCCAAGCATCCGCAACGCCTGGTCGCTGTGTGAACCGATCACGACGTGGTCGAATCGCTCCGGCGCGCAGCCCTCGGGGACGATCTCGACGTGGTCGTCGTGACGCCGCACCGAAGACACTCCCGTGCCGAGGCGAATGCGGTCCTTGAACGGCGCCACGATCTTCGCGATGTAGGTGTCCGAGCCGCCCTTCACCGTGCGCCACGTCGGCCGCTGATCCACGCTGAGCATCCCGTGGTTCTCGAAGAACTTCGCGAAGTTGCGCGCCGGGAAGCCGCCGACCTCGGAGAGGCTCGACGACCAGATCGCCGCCGACATCGGATACAGGTAGTGTTCGCGGAACTCGCGGGACCACGGCTTCCCCTTCGACGTGCCGCGCGCGAGCCACTCGTCGAACGTGAGTTCCGGGCCGGCGTCGAGGAGAGAGCGCGCGTCGTCGTGGAAGCGGAGGATGTCGCGGAGCATCCGGTGGAACGAGGGCCGCAGCAGGTTCCGGCGCTGCGCGAAGATCGTGTTGAGCGACGTGCCGTTGTACTCGAGGCCCGTGCGCTCGCAGCGCACGCTGAAGCTCATGTCGCTCTCCTGCGTCGCCACGCCGAGATGCGCGAGGAGCTTCAGGAAGTTGGGGTACGTCCGGTCGTTGCAGACGATGAACCCGGTGTCCACGGTCCACTCGCCGTCGGCGCGGCGCACGCGGTGCGTGTGCGTGTGGCCGCCGAGTCGCTTGTCCTTCTCGAACAGCGTGACTTCGTGCGCCCGCGAGAGCAGGTGGGCGGCGACGAGTCCGGAGATCCCCGAACCGACGACCGCGATTCTCATGACCGGGTCGGCGGAGCGAGGCTCCGCTCCGCGGCGACCGGATCCGCTGCGGCGAGCACGCGCTCGGGCACGGGATGCAGGTCCCACACGATCCCCAGCAGGGCGAGCGCGCGGAGCCCGTAGTACGTCACGTCGATCTGCCACCACCGGAAGCCCTGCCGCACGGCCGCCTGGTAGTAGTGATGGTTGTTGTGCCAGCCCTCGCCGAGCGTGAGGAGCGCGAGCGCCCAGTTGTTGCGGCTGTCGTCGTCGGTGACGTACGCGCGGCTGCCGAACATGTGAGAGAGCGAGTTGATGGTGAACGTGCCGTGGAAGAGCGCAACGGTCGAGATGAAGAACGCCCACACCAGCATCTGCGGTCCGTCGGTCCCGAGGTCCGGCGCGACGGCGTGGAGCGCGGAACCGGCACCGAGGCACGCCGCCGCGAACAGCACCGGCACGAGCGTGTCGAAGCGGTCGAGGAAGCACAGCTCGGGGAACTTCGCGAGGTCCGGGACCTGCTCGATCTTCGTGCGGAAGTTCTCGCGCGCAGTGATCCAGCCGACGTGCGACCACACGAACCCGAAGAGGCGCGGCGAGTGGGCATCGCCTTCGTGGTCCGACGTCTTGTGATGCACGCGATGGTGCGCCGCCCACCAGAGGGGCCCGCGCTGCACCGACGACGCGCCGATCACCGCGAACACGAACTGCGCCGCGCGCGACGTCTGGTACGTCCGGTGCGAGAAGTAGCGGTGGTAGAAGCCCGTGATCGCGAACATCCGCACGACGTAGAGCGCTGCGGCCGTCAGGACTGCGACCGGGCTCCATCCCACCCAGATCACCGCGACGCAGGCCACGTGCATGAAGAGGAACGGGATCACGCGGACCCAGTCCACGCGCCGCGGAACGACCACCTCGCCCGCGCTCTCGGCCGCGGCCCAGGAGTCGAACCATCGCACGATCGCGAGCGATTCGCGATCGCGGCTCAAGCGGTCGCTCCCGCAACGGGGGGCGCTGCGCGCGGCCGGAACAGGTAGTGCGCGACAAACCACTCGTTGCCGCCCCGGAAGCCCCACAGCTCCGCGCACGCGAGGAAGAAGACGCGCCAGCGGTGGTACCACTTCTCGGCGTCGGCGGCGCCGTAGGTCTCCGTGAGGATCGGCATGACCTCGTTGCGACTGGCTTCGAGGTTGTCGAGCCACGCTTCGGCCGTCTTCGCGTAGTGCGTCCCGGACTGTCGCCAGTGGCGCAGCAGTTCGACGTCGCGCTGGAAGTAGAGGAAGAGGTCGTCGGACGGCATCTGCCCGCCGGTGAAGAAGTGCTTCGCCATCCAGTCGTCGTCGCCGTCCACCTCGAAGGCGTACGCGAACTCGCGGTGGACGAACACGTGGATGAACAGGCGACCGTCGGGTCGGAGCCACGTCGAAACGCGGCGCAGCAGTTCGTCCCAGTTGCGCATGTGCTCGAACATCTCCACGGAGACCACGCGGTCGAACCGCCGGTCCGTCGCGAACGTGTTCATGTCGGCCGTGATGATCTCGACGTTGCGGAGCCCCCGGCGGGCAGCCTCCGCAAGGATGTACTCTCGCTGCGGCTTGGAGTTCGAGACACCGACGATGCGACTCGCCGGGTACATCTGCGCCATCCACAGTGAGAGGCTGCCCCAGCCGCAGCCGAGTTCGAGGACGTCCTGCCCGTCGCGCAACTCGGCGCGGGTGCACGTCAGCGCAAGCATCGCTTCCTCGGCCTGGTCGAGGTTCGTGACGCTCCCGGACCACTCGCACGCGCTGTACTTCCGGCGGGCGCCGAGGCAGTGCGCGAAGAACGCGGGCGGCAGCTCGTAGTGCTGTTCGTTCGCGGCTTCCGTGGCGATGGCGATGGGCGCGCGTCGCATGCCGTCGATCCACGTCTGCAAGCGCTCGCGTCGGGATTCCGCCCCGCCCGCGGCCTCTTGATCGAGTCGCTTCTCGAGCAGATTGCGGATTCCCAAGCGGATCAGGGACTCGGGGACGAATCCCCGTTCGACCAGATCGAGTGCACCGCTCATGTTCGTTCGTCCGTGCGTGGGAACCAGGGGAAGAAGGCGTTCGTGGTCCGCTGGTAGGCGCGGTAGTCGTCGCCGCGCGAGCGGAGCGCGCGCTCCTCGGTGGGGGGGATGCCGGTGACCTTCGTGATCAGGAGGAGCATGAGCGCGGGTCCGAGGAGAGAGAGCCACCCCCACGGCGGCCCCCACGCGAGGGGCACGTACGCGAGCCAGTGGACCCACTCGAAGAAGTAGTTCGGGTGCCGAGAGTAGCGCCAGAGCCCGGTGCGGCACGTCTTCCCGCGGTTGGCGGCACTGCCGCGGTGACGCGCGAGTTGCCGGTCCGCGACGAGCTCGGCGACGACGGCTGCGGCCGCCAGCGAGACGGCGGTCACCGCGGCCCACGGCGGGAGGCTCGCCGGTTGCGTCGCAGCGAGCGCGAACGGGATCGAGAGCGCGAGCACGAACAGCGCCTGGACCTGGAAGAAGACGAAGAACCAGCGGTTCGCCGTCGCGCCGAATCGCCTGCGGAGATCGGCGTAGCGGCCGTCCTCCGCCTCGCCTGCGATGCGGTGCGCGAGATGCGCAGCGAGCCGCAGACCCCAGAGCCCCGCGATTCCGCCGAGCAGGACGCGCCGGCTCATGTCGCCGTCGCCGAGGACCGCGAACGCCACGCCCGCGCCGCCAGTGAGGAGTGTCCATCCGAGATCGACGATCCCGGCGTTGCGCGTGCGGAGTTGCACCAGCCACAGCGCGAGCATCACGGCCGCGCTCACGGCCCACGCCCCGCCGACGAGAACCCACGGGCTCATCGCGCGACCTCGTGCATCCGGCCGGACCGAAGTGCCGCCTCGGCGACGCGCGTGCCGCCGATCGCAGCGGCGAGCGTACTCTGCCCGGGGAACACGGAGTCTCCGACGAGCCAGAGACCGTCGCGGACCTCGGTCGGCGCGAGGCCGCGGTAGTTCGCGAGGCCCGCGACGCGCGGAACGCCGCCGACCAGGCCGCCGGGCCGGAACGTGAACCGCTCGAACGTGCGCGGCGACGCCGTCATCGCGTGGACCACGTCGGCCGTCCACTCCGGCGCGAGTCGGTCGAGTACGGCGCGCATCGCCTCTTGGATCGTGCGGACCTTCACCGCGCGCGCGGCGTCGTCCAGAGCGCCAAGGGCGGCCGCGCGGACGTGCGTCGAGACCGTGATCGTGCGGAGACCGGGCGAGGCGTCGTCGGCGTCCGAGATCGACGCGAAGACGTGATTGCCTTCGACGTACGGCAGCGCGGGGTCTGCCGTCAGGTCGAGGTGCAGTGCGTCCGGCGACGCCCCGGACGGCGCCCGGACGACGAGGTAGAGCATGACCGCGCCCCAGCCGCGTTCCACGCTGCACGCGAGGTCGTCGAGCGTTCTGTCGTCGCCCGGTGCGATGCCCGCGAGCGTCCGCAGGGATTGCGGGAGCACGTTCGCGATCACGATCGGAGCGGTCACGGCGCCGCGGTTCGTCTCGACGCGCCACGCGCCGCCCGTCCGTCGGATCGACGTCGCGCGCGTGGCGAACCGGACCTCGCCGCCGAGAGCCGTCACGGCTCCTGCAGGCGCCGTCGCGAGCGTTCCGATGCCGCCGTGGACGTGCGCCGCACCGCGGAACGCGTAGTCGGCCGTGGCAAGCGCGACCGGCGCTTCGGCCTCTGCGACGCTGCATTGCACAGTGATCTGCGCGAACGACTCGAGCCACGCGCGGAGCGGCGCGAACTCCAGCAGTCCGTGGCGGCGGACGACGTCGATGAGCGGGCGCCCCGCGATCCGCGCGAGTGCGGCGTAGCGCGGCGCGGCGGCGACGTGTCGGAAGATGGACCCCGCGGAGAGCGGCGGGAGCAGTTCGGGATCGTCGAGAAGCCGCCACATCGTGTCGGCCACGCGTTCCTGCTCCGCGAAGAACGCGGCGATCCGCTCCCGCGGTGCGCCCGGCAGCGCAGCGAGCGACGCCACGAACCGCGCGCGGTCCGGCGGCACGGCCAGTCGCAGGTCCGGCGTGCGGATCTCCACGACCGGGTCGATTCGGCGCACGTCCACGGCGAGGCGGTGCGTGTCGATCCAGCGGCGGAAGAGCTGCCCCGGCGCGAACCCGGCGCACAGCGTCGCCCCGGACTCGAAGCGGTGCCCCGCGCGGCGAAACGTCGAGGCGCAGCCGCCCGGATACGTCAGCGCTTCGACGACGACGACCCGCGCGCCGCGCTCTGCGAGCGCGAGCGCCGCGCCGAGCCCGCCGAACCCAGCGCCGACGACGACCGCGTCGGCCTGAGCCTCTGCGCGTCGCGCGTCGCCGGTCGGGGGGATTGCCGCCACGACCCGAGGCTCGGGGGCGCGCGCCCCGCCCCGCAAGTTCAGCGGGACGGCGACCGCGGGATCACTGCTCCGCGATGCAGATGTCCAGAGTCCAGTCGTCGTTCCGCGCATCCGCGAGGGCGCCGCGGAGGAGGGAGCGCAACAGGGTGGCCACACGCATCGTGCGCGCAGGGTATCGGTCGCAGCCGCGGCCGTTGCACGCTGAGGCAAGTGGCGCGCGCGGCCCCGTCCGCGTAGAACCGGGCCGATGTCCGAGGCGGCCGTCGTCTGCACTGGTCTCGAGAAGACCTACCGCGACTTCTGGGGGCGCGCAGTCCATCGAGCCACGCTCTGCTCGGGCCGAACGGATCGGGCAAGACGACGACGCTGCGCATCCTCCTCGGGCTGCTCGACCCGACGAAGGGGGAGGCGCGACTCTTCGGACTGTCGCCGTCGGACCCCGCCGCACGGCGCGGCGTCGGATTCCTGCCGGAGCAGTCGCAGTTGCACCCGTACCTGCGATGCGACGAGACGCTGGATCTGTTCGCGACGCTTCAGGGGGTGCCGCGCTCTGACCGGAAGCCCCGCGCCGCCGAGTTGCTCGCGCGGGTGGAACTCACCGCCGCGACGAAGAAGAAGGTGCGGGAGTTGTCGCTCGGGATGAGGCGGCGCCTCGCGCTCGCGGTGGCGATGATCGGGCGGCCGCGACTGCTCGTCCTCGACGAGCCGACTGCGGGCATGGACCCGGTGATCCGCGAGAGCGTCACCGCGCTGTTCCGCGAGCACGTGAAGGCCGGCGGCACGCTGCTCGTCACGTCGCATCTGCTCGGCGACATCTCCGGCATCGCCGCGCGCGCGACGCTTCTCGCCCAGGGCAGCGTCGTGCGGCAGGGCGACCTCGACGCGATGCTGCGCCGAGACGGCGTTCGCGCGTACCGCGTCGAGGGCGGCGCGGAGATGGACGCGACGGTGCGTCGCGCCGTGGAAGCGGCCGGCGGTCGCGTCGTCGATGCCGGACCCGCGCGCGGCACGATCGAGGACCTGTTCCTGGAGACGTATCGCAGCGCGGCGCAGGGTTCTGCGGCAGCCGACACGACGGACACCAGCGATGCTTAACCGGGATCATTCACGAAGCTCCGCGCCTGGCCGAGCCCCCCTCGTCAACGACTGGCCGTCCGCTGCGTTGGGACCCTTGCGTGGCTTGACAAAGCCGACGCTGCGGCGCGTCGGCGAGACCGCCCCCCGGGCGGTCTCGTACAGCCCCGACGCGAATGTCTTGCGGCCGACTCCGCGGATCTCGTCCAGGACGGTGTGTCGTCGTGCGAACGAGCCTCGGACCGGCGTGCACCGCAAGCCCTTCCTACGTTGCACGCCGTTCGCCCGCGGAGCTTCGTGAATGATCCCGGTTAACCTGCTCGCGATCGCTGAGCTGCGGTTGCGCGGCGCGTGGGCGGCCCGGCTCGCGTGGCTGTTCGTGCCCGCCGCCGCCGCGGGCGTCGGGTTCGCGGCCTGGGCGCCGGGAACCGACCCGCACGTTCGAGCGGAGTCGGCCGACGCGCTCGCAATGTCGGCGTGTGCAGCAGTCGCTCTGCTCGCGGTGCTCGTGCTCGCCGCGACCACCCTCGCAGGTGAGATCCGCACCGCGGTCGCCCATGCGCTGATGTCGGCGCCGCTGTCGCGCTGGTCGCTCGTCGCCGGAGGCGTGGTCGGTCATGCGGCGTTCGGGGTGCTGCTCGCGGTCGGGCTCTGCGCCTCGGCTGCAATCGGACTCGATCTCGGCGGACTCGGCAGCCGGGCGCGCGACGAAGTGCGCCCCGTCACCGACGTGGTGCTCGACGGTCCCGGCGCGGATGGCGTCGTCGTCATCTCAAAGCAGGCGCCGGAGATCCGAGGACGTTTCGTTGTCCCTTCGGGAATGGCCGCGGGCGACGAGTTCCGCGTCGAGTTGGCGCCGCGCGGACAGGTGGAGTCGTCTTTCGAATCGAGCGGGGTCCTCGAAGTCTCGGTTGGCCGCCCCGGGGATCCGACGCCGCCGGTGCGCGTGAAGTACAAGGCCTCGGTGGACTTCGAAGCGCGCGTGCCGGTCGGGGATCTGCGGGCGGGCGATGTGGCGGAGCTGACCCTGCGACGGGTCAGAGGCGGGTGGCGCCTGCGATTCCGGCCGGGTTCGGTGCAGGCCGGCGGAGCGCGCGAGCTCTTCGGCTGGAACATGGCGAAGGCGTGTCTCTGTCTCCTGCCGTTGCTCGCGATGGCGGCCGCGGCGGGCGCGGCGGCCTCCGCACGACTCGGCGCGGTCGCTTCATTGGCGCTCGTGATGTTCCTGGTCGTGCTCGTCGCCGGGCGCGACGTCATCCTGGACGCCGCGGCGTTCGTCGTTGACGCAGGCGAGGCAGAGGCCGAGGCGGAGCACGAGGGAAGCGGCCACGCGGCGCACGACGAGCACGACCATGCGACGCACGTCAGCGCCCTGCAAGTCGCGCTCGCGAAAGGTGCCCAGCAGGGCATGCGACTCGTGCCGGACGCTGCGAGCTTCTGGCGGTTCGACGACCTGGCCTCCGGCCGGGCTGTGCGCGCCGGGGACGTCGGTCACGCGTTCGCGTCGGGGCTCCTGCCGTGCGCTGTGCTCCTCGGCGCGTCGTGGTTCCTGTTCCGCCGCCGGGAACTGCAGCCGAGTTGATCGCGGCACTCCGATTGACAGGACGAATCGTCACTCGTACACTTCCAGGAACATGGAAACGAACGGCGGCCTGCGGACAGTCCCCGACGACCTCTGCCGCGTGGTGTGTTTCAACCGGCGCAAGATCGCGGCGCTCCGGAAGCGCCTTCCCGACGCAGGCGACGTCGAGCAGACGAGCTCCATTCACAAGGTCCTGGGCCATCCCGGGCGCCTCGCGGTACTGAGTCTCCTCGCGATCGAGGAGTGCTGCGTCTGCGACGTCGCGAACGTGCTTGGGCTTCCCCTCTCGACGGCGTCGCAGCACCTGCGCGCGCTCCGGACCGTCAACCTGATCAAGCCGCGGCAGGACGGGAAGCTCGTCTTCTACTCAGTCACCGGGCCGGCGGCGCTCCGGTTCGTCGCTGCGATGGACGAGGTCGCGGGATGAGACGCGCCGCCGCGCGCTCCGCCCTTGGCGCTGTCGGCGCCGTTGCTCTGTGCGCTTGTTCGCACGGTGATCTCGCGCATCCCGTGTGGAGCCCGGAGGGATCACTGGTTGCCTCAGGCGCCGCGGCTGAGGTGGGGCGTGATGATGAAGGCGCGCGCGGCGTTGGCGTGGTCGCCGCTCGCCTCGGACTCGATGGTCCGGTGGTGACGCTGGATGACGTGACGCGCGCTGTGCTCGCAACGAGCCCGTCGATCGACGCGGCGGCCGCCGACGTTCTCGCAGCATCGGGCCGCGCGTGGCAGGCGGGCCTCTACCCCAACCCGACCCTGGAACTCTCGCGCGACGGGCCGACTGCCTGGAACCCGCTCGGCCGCGCGGAGATCCGCGTGGGCGTCACGCAGCCCGTCGTCGTCTCGGACCGGCGCGAGCGCGCCGTCACGGCAGCCCTCACCGATCGCGACGCTCGCGAGGCCGCGGTGGCCGTGGCACGGCACGGGGCGCGGGCCGCCGCGCGCTCGGCGTTCGTCGAGTTGGTCCACCTGCGGGACGAAGCGACGCTCCGCCGAGACCTTCTCGCGGTCGCCGGTCGCACGCTCGATCTGGCGCGGGAACGCGTCGCCGCGAAGGTCGCGGTGACGTCCGAAGCGTTGCGCCCGGAACTCGAGGTTCGGACGCTCGAGTCGGCGCTGGCGGGCGTCGACCGCCGTCGCGACGCAGCGGAGGCGCGGCTCGAGACGCTGCTCGGCGGCGCCGACATTCACGTGGAGCGACTCGTGCGCCCCGCGCCCGGGCCGCTCCCGGACGCAACCGGCGCGATTCTCGCGGCGCTCGCCCGCAACCCGGCCCTCGACCTGGGGCGGCAACTGGTGGAGGTCGCACGAGCGGAACTGGCTCTTGCCCGCACTGCGGCGCGACCGGACATCTCTGTGCGCGCCTCGTTCGGCCGCGACTTCGACGGCAACGACTTCCTCGCGGAAGTCGGCGTGGAGATCCCGCTGGCCGTGCACGACGCGGGGCAGGGCGCGGTGCTCGAAGCGCAGGCGCTCGTCTCGAAAGCTCGGAGCGAACTCGCGGCTCTCGAGCGCGAGATCGCGGTGCGAATCGGGGACGCCGTCGGCGCGTCCGTGTCCGCCCGCGCCGAACTCAACGACCTGCGCGCGCGCGTCGTCCCGCTTGCCGAGAAGACACTTGAGGCGACCCGCGACGAGCACCGGAGCGGCCGGCAGGAGTTCCTCGCCGTGCTCGACGCGCAGCGCACGCTGCTCGACGCGCGCCTTGCCATCCTCGGACTGGAGCGCGACGTCGCGCTCGCCGACGCCGACGTTCTCACACTCACCGGAGACCCGCCATGCACGCTCGCATCATCCCCCTCCTCCTCGCGCTGACGCTCGGGACCGCCGCGGGGTGCGGCAAGGCCGCGGACCCGGCGGGCGACGTCGCGATGTGCGCGAAGCACCACCTGCTCGACGCCGACTGCCCGTTCTGTCACAAGGACCTCGCGGCGAAGCGCGGGGAGTGCAAGGAGCACGGCGTTCCCGAGGCGCTCTGCTGGGTGTGCAGCCCGTCGCTTGTCGCCGCGTACAAGGCCGAGGGCGACTGGTGCAGCGAACACGCCGTCCCCGAGTCGAGGTGCAAGCAGTGCGGGAAGTGATGCGCTCTGCGTCGGCGCTCTTCCGGTCGATCGCTGTCGGCGTCGCACTGGCGGGCGTGTTGCTCGGCGGGTGCGGCCCGTCGGGCGGAGGTTCGTCGGGAGGGGTTGCCCCGCCGGGCGTCTGCGCGGAGCACCACGTGCTCGAGGCGGACTGCCCGTTCTGCCACAAGGACCTCGTCGCGAAGCTGGGCATGTGCAAGGAGCACGGCGTGCCCGAGGCCCTGTGCTGGGTCTGCAAGCCGTCGCTCGTCGCAGCGTACAAGGCGGCGGGGGACTGGTGCGGAGGCCACGGCGTGCCGGAGTCTCGGTGCGTGAAGTGCCATCCCGCGCTCGCTGCCGCGCCGGCAGCGCAGGGGACGGCGGACGGCGACGGGATCTCGGTCGTGGCCGACCCGGATGCTCCGCGTCGCCGTCGTGCGCCGTCGGCAACCTGCACCACGGAGTCGAAGCGCGTCGTGTTGGCGTCGGCGGCGATTGCCGCGAGCGCGGGGTTCCGCACGGAGCCGATCGCGTTGCGTCCGGTGGTGGAGACGGTGACGGCGAACGCCGAGATCGAGTTCGTGCAGAGCGCGTACGCGCGGGTCGCTGCCCGGGTGGGCGGCACGCTCCGTGAGGTCCGCCACGATCTCGGAGATCGCGTCGCCGCGGGCGACGTACTCGCGGTGATCGACGCCCCGGAAATCGCCACGGCGAAGTCCGACATCGCGCAGGCGCGCAGCCTCGCGGCCCTTTGGAGCCGGAACCTCGAACGGGAGCGCGCGCTCTTGGATCGCAGCCTCTCGACGCAGCGGGAGGTGATCGCGGCCGAGACGAGTCTCGCCGAGGCCGACGTCGCGCTGGCCGCTGCAAAACAGCGACTCCGGAATCTCGGCGTGACGGTCGCAGAGGTCGAGCGCGCGTCAGCGGCTGGAGACACATCTTCCTCCGTTGATGTCGTCGCCCCGTTCGCCGGGGTGGTCGTCGCGCGCACCGCCGTGACCGGCGAAGTCGTGGACACCACGCGGACGCTCTTCGACGTGGCCGACACGTCGAGCGTGTGGGCGAACCTCTCCGTGCCGGAGTCGGGCGTCTCGCGCGTCGCGGTCGGGCAGCGGGCGGTCGTGCAGTTTGGCGGCGAGCGCGGGGAGCGGGTCGTCGGTACGGTCTCTTGGATCAGTCCGAGCGTGGACACGGCGACGCGGACCGTCGCAGTGCGTGTCGTGATGGCGAACCCCGACGGCACGCTCCGCCCCGGTGCGTTCGGCACGGCCGAGATCGCAGTGCGCCGCGGAGATCCGCAAGCGGCCGTGCCGAAGGCGGCCGTCCAATGGGAGGGCTGCTGCAACGTCGCATTCGTGAAGGTGTCCGACGTGGAGTTCGCGCCGCGGAAGCTCCTGCTCGGCGCGGACCTCGGCGAGTTCTACGCGGTGGAATCCGGACTCGCCGCGGGCGACGTCGTCGTCACCGAAGGCAGCTACCTGCTGCGGACCGAGATCCGGAAGGACTCGATCGGCGCCGGTTGCTGCGACGGGGACTGACCGCCCCACATGCTCGACCGCATCATCTCCTGGTCGCTCTCGCACCGCGCCGCGGTGATCGCGCTGACGCTGCTCGTCGCGGTCCTCGGCGCGCTGTCGCTCCGGAGCCTCCCGATCGACGCCTTCCCCGACACGACGCCCGTGCAGGTGCAGGTGAACACGGTGGCGCCGGCGCTCGGACCGGCGGAGATCGAGAGCCAGGTGACGGCGGCCGTCGAACGCGCGATCGGCGGGCTTCCGGGGCTCCTCGAGATGCGCAGCATCTCGAAGTTCGGGCTCTCGCAGGTAACGGTCGTCTTCCGCGACGGGATGGACGTCTACCGCGCGCGGCAGTTCGTCGCGGAGCGGCTGCAGACGGTCGAGCTTCCGCCCGAACTCGGGCGTCCGGAGATGGGCCCGGTCGCGACCGGACTCGGCGAGATCTACCACTACGTGGTCTCCGGGAAGGGCCGCACGCTCGAGGAACTGACGACGATCCACGACGGCGGGATACGCCCGCGGCTCGCGACCGTCCCGGGCGTTGCCGAGGTGAACACCTGGGGCGGCGAACGGCGTCAGTACCACGTTCTGGTGGACCCGGTCCGTCTCGTCGAACGCGGGATGACGATCGACGACGTGACCCGCGCACTCCGCGAGAACAACGCGAACGTGGGCGGCGGCGTGATCTCCCGCGCCGGCGAGATGCACCTCGTGCACGGCGTCGGCCTCACGACGAGCGTCGCTGAGATCTCGAACGTCGTGATCACCGCGAGGAGCGGCGTGCCCGTGCGCATCCGCGACGTGGCCGACGTCGCGATCGGGCACGAGATCCGGCGCGGCGCCGTCACGATCGACGGGAAGGGCGAGGTGGTGCTCGGACTCGCATTCCTGCTCATGGGCGAGAACAGTCACGAGGTGACGACCGCTCTGGAAGCGCGCATGGAGGAGATCCGGCCGACGCTGCCCGCGGGCGTCGAAGTCCACACGGTGCACGAACGCACGCACCTCGTAGCCGATGTGATCGCCACGGTGGAGCGGAACCTGCTCGAAGGCGCGTTGCTCGTCGTCGCCGTGCTGTTCGTGTTCCTCGGCAACCTGCGCGCGGGGCTCATCGTGGCCGCCGCGATCCCGCTCTCGATGCTCTTTGCCGCGAACGCGATGCTGCGGTTCGGCATCGCCGGAAGCCTGATGAGCCTCGGCGCGATCGACTTCGGGCTGATCGTGGACAGTTCCGTGATCGTGGTCGAGAACAGCGTGCGCCGACTCGCCGGGGCCGGCGCGGACCGCCCGGTCACGGACGTCGTGCGCGAGGCGTCGTCGGAAGTGCGACGGCCCACGATGTTCGGAGAGCTGATCATCGCGGTCGTCTACCTGCCGGTCCTCGCGCTTGAGGGCATCGAAGGGAAGATGTTCCGGCCGATGGCGCTCACGGTGCTCTTCGCGCTCGCCGGCTCGATGGTCCTCTCGTTGACGCTCATGCCGGTGCTCGCCAGTCTCCTCCTCCGTCGCGGAACCGGGCACGGCGACAACGTGCTCGTGCGGGCCGCGAAGGGGCTCTACGGACGCACGGTGCGCCTCGCGATTCGTTTCCGCGCGGCGGTGATCGTCGTGGCGGTCGCGCTGCTCGCGAGCGGCGCGTGGGTCGCGTCGCACCTTGGCGCGGAGTTCGTGCCGCGGCTCGCTGAGATGTCGCTCGTGATCAACACGGTCCGGGCGGCCGGCGTGTCGCTCGACGAGTCGGTCCGCTACGGCTCTCGGATCGAGACGCTGCTCCGCGAGCGCTTCCCCGACGAGATCGAGACCGTCTGGACGCGCACCGGCACGGCCGAGGTCGCGACCGACCCGATGGGCATCGAGGTGTCCGACACGTTCATCACGCTGCGGCACCGCGAGAAGTGGAAGCGCGCAACCACGCAGACCGAGCTCGTGGATGCGATGCGGTCCGAGATCCAGGGGCTCCCGGGGATGCGTGCGTCGTTCACGCAGCCGATCGAGATGCGGATCAACGAGATGGTCGCAGGCATCCGCGCCGACGTCGGCGTGAAGGTGTTCGGCGACGACCTGGAGATCCTGAAGCGCGTCGCGGGCGACGTGGACCGCATCCTGCGCGGCGTGCCGGGCGCCGCGGACGTCACGACGGAGCAGGTCGTCGGGCAGCCGGTCCTCGAGGTCCGCGTGGACCAGGAGCGGATTGCGCGGCACGGGATCGCCGCGGCGCGCGTGCTCGAAGTGGTCGAGGCCGTGGGCGGCATCCACGCGGGCGAGATCCGCGAGGGACAGCGACGGTTCGACCTCGTCGTGCTCCTGCCCGAGCGGTTCCGCGAGGACCCGGACGCCCTCCGCACCATCGTGGTCCCTGCGCCGAACGGCGAACGCATCCCGCTCACCGACCTCGCTGCCGTCCGCGAGACGGAAGGACCCTCGACGATCACTCGCGAGTGGGGCCGCAGGAGGATCGTCGTCCAGACGAACGTGCAGGGGCGCGATGTCGCCGGGTTCGTGGCGGACGTGCGCCGGGCGGTGACGGCCGGCGGCGTCGTGCCGGACGGCTACCACGTGGAGTTCGGCGGTCAGTTCGAACACCTGGAACGCGCGCGCGCTCGGCTCACGCTCGTCGTCCCGCTCGCGCTCCTGCTCATCCTCGGGCTGCTCTACGCGAGCACCGGATCGCTGCGGGACACGCTCATCATCTCCACCGGCGCGCCGTTCGCCGCGTTCGGCGGGATCCTGGCGCTCTGGCTCCGGGACATGCCGTTCACGATCTCCGCGGGCGTCGGATTCGTCGCCGTCTCCGGCGTGTCGATGCTGAGCGGACTCGTGATGGTCTCGACGATCCGGCAGATCGCCGCGACGGGTGTGCCGATCGATCGCGCGATCGAGGAGGGCGCCCTGACGCGCGTGCGGCCGATCCTGATGACGGCGCTCGTGGCGAGCCTCGGCTTCGTTCCGATGATGGTCAGCACGGGCGTCGGCGCGGAGGTGCAGCGACCGCTCGCGACGGTCGTCGTCGGCGGGATCGTGGCGGACAATCTCCTCTCGTTGCTCGTGCTGCCGGTCGTGCCGGCGCTCGTCGCCGTGTTCCGCCCGCGCGCCGTCGTCGCTCGTCGCGATTGACTTCGGCGGCGGAGGCGGGGCAGGTACATCGTCCGGATGGCCGAACCGACCCCGCGCATCGCCGCGTACACGTGGCGAAAGCAGTGGAAGGCCGAGATCTGCACGGGGCTCGTCGGCGGCGCGTCGGGACTCGCTGCGTTCGTCGCCATGCGGTCGCTCGGGGCGCCGCGTTGGACGCCGCAGTTCCTAGCGGTCGCGGGACAGATCCCGTGGCTCGTCGCGCCGGGGCTGGAGGCATTCACGCGGCGCCTCGACGCGCGGCGGGCCTTCATCTGGCTCGGTCTCGCGGCGAACGTGCCGTTGCTGGCGCTCGTGTTCCTCCCGGTCGAGGCGCAGGGCGCGCATGGCCACGGCGTCGGCCCGTGGTGGTGGTTCCTCGGGGCGATGATCGCACTCGTCGCACTCGACGGTCTGTACCTGCCGCTTCGCAGTGCGCTCATCCGGGCGAACTACGCGGAGAGCGTGCGCGGTCGGTTCTTCGGGTGGATCAGCGGCGTGTCGAAGACGGCGACCGTGGCGTCGTCGAAACTCGGTGGGCTGCTCCTCGACCACGATCCGCGGTTCGTCCGCGTCTACTTCCCGCTCGCGGGGATCGCCGGGATCGTCGAGCACTACCTGATCTCGCGGATCCGTTGGCACCGCACCGAGGCGCTGCGTCCGTCGGAGTCCACCGGTGTGTTCGGCCACTTCCGCGACGCGCTCCGCGAGGGGTGGTCGATCCTCGGGCGCGACCGCGATTTCCGCATCTACGAGATCGGGTTCATGTTGTACGGGCTCGGTTTCCTGATGAGTCAGCCGCTGCTCGCCGAGTTCATGGACCGCACGCTCAAGCTCTCGTACAGCGAGGCCACGTGGGCGCTCGGCTTCGGCGAGCCGGTGTCGTATCTGCTCGTCGCGCTGATGGTCGGTCCGATGCTCCCGCGACTCGGCGTGGTCGCCGTCACGTGCGCCGCGTTCCTGCTGCTCTCGTGGTTCTTCGTGTCCATGGCGTTCGTGACGACTCCCGCGGCGTTCGTCGCGCTCTACTTCCTGTTCGGCGCGACGATGGCCGGCGTGAACCTCGGCTGGAACCTCGGGCCCATGCGGTTCGCGCCGCCGGGGAAGACGCGGGCCTACATGGCCGTGCACCTGCTCCTCGTCGGCGTGCGGATCGTCGTGGCGCCGTTCCTGGGGTTTGCGCTGTCGCGGTGGGTGGGCACGCCGTTCGTGTTCGGCGTGTCGTCGGTCGTCGTGGCCGCGGGCGCCGTGACGACGGGACTCCTCGCGCGCCGCGTCCGCTGATACGATCCCGGCCATGACGTCCACCCCCTTCCCGCCTCCTCCGCGACGGATCGCCGCCGACGGCGGCGCGCCGCCCCTCGACGTCGCGAAAGGGGCCTGGGGCGGCGCGTGGACGGTCGTCTATGGCTGCGTCGGACTGCTGTTCGGAGTGATGAACATCGTCTCGCAGCAACTCCTGCTCCGCCTCGTCCGGCTTGGCACCGCCGCGCTCGGAAAGCAGGTCATCGAGGAAGAGGACGCGGCGTTCCCCAAGCGCGTGGCTTCCGTCATCGAGCGTGCGCCGGAAGCGCTCGGGCTCGACCTCGCGAAGTGGCACTGGGCAGCCGTGGGGCTCGCAGTCGCGAGCATCGTCGCGGGGTTCGCGGTGCTGCGCCGGAGCGAGGTCGGACGACGCGCAGCGATCGCATGCACCGCGGCGTCGGCGGGACTCGCCGTGGCGCTGACCGTCACGTGGGGCGTGTTCGTGATGCCGCGGTATGCGGCGTGGATCGAGGAACTCCGAGAGGTCACGAAGGAGATCGAACGCAACTCCGGCGGAGCCGGGGGCGACTTGTCGGTGTTCTTCTCGTCGAGTTCCGCCCAGCAACTCGTGTGGCAGATCGGGATGCAGATCGTCCACGTGGGACTCGTCTGGATGCTCATCGTGCGACTGCGCGGCTCGGAAACGACCACATGGTGCGGGGCGAGCGCCTCATCCCGAGACCGCAGTTCGTGACGGCGGTCGCGGGAGCCGCGCGCGCACCGAGAGCAATCGAGATTCCGTCGCCGCGACCCGTTGCGCGCGCCGTCGGCCCTGTGTAGCCTCTCCGCCTCTTGGGCATGGGTCGGGGAGGCGTCCGGCGATGGTCGGCGCTTCCGAAGGGACGGCGGCCGCCTGCGCAAGCAGGTGGCCGCTTCGATTCACCCGGATCACTTGAGGCGCAGCAGCTCTTGGCGCGCGCGCACGTCGGACGGGTCGAGCGCCACCGCTCGCTCGAACGCCGCCGCCGCGCCGACGCGGTCGCCGTTCAAGGCGCGGGCGCGTCCGAGTGCGAACCACGACGCTCCGCGGTCGGCGTCGAGACGGCACGCTGCTTCGAGGGATCTCACGGCGTCTTCGATGCGTCCGCGGTTGAGGCAGACGTTCCCCAGTTGCGCCTGAGCATCCGCGAGCCACGGTGCCATCGCGGCGGCCTGCTGGAGTCGGCGGAGGCCTTCGTCGGCGTCGCCACGCGCGAGAGCTGCCTGCGCCATCCCCAGCGCTGCTCTCGGACGGAGCCCGCCCATCGCGGCGGACTGTGCGACCCAGGCATCGCTGCGTGCGGCCACGGCGGAGGTCGTGCTGCCGGCGTCCGTGCCCGCAATGTCCGGCCGGGCGCGCCAACCCGTCACGGTGTCGTTGCCGGGGTCGAGGCGGAGCACTCGGTCCTCGAGCCGCTCGGCCGTCGCCCACTCGCGGACGAGGTCGCGTGTGATCGTGACCGGCACGACGATCAGGCCTGCGACGAGCGGAACGCCCGCGAAGATGAGCCAGCACCCCGCCCCTTCGCCGAGAGCGACACCGAACGCCACGAACAGCGGAAGCGTCGCCACGTGGGCGAGTCGGTCGCCGCCCCAGGGGTCCGTGGCGAGCGCGGCGGCCGTGCCGACCATCGCCAGCGCCGCGAGGACCGACAGCGACGCCCCACGTCGCGCCGCTGCACCGGCACCCGCGAGCCATCCGACGATCGCCAGGATCGCAGCTTGCGTCCACCACGCAGCCGGGACGGTGTCGGGCAGGCCGGGAGCGGCGCAGTGCGCCGGATGCAGCCCGGCGGGCCAGAGCGTCGTCCAGAACGGTTCCAGCACGACGTGCGTGAAGTTGGCCGCGCGCGTGGCAGCCGACACCTCGCCGAGCGGGGGGTGGATTGAGAGCGTCGCCACGAACGCGATGGCGAGGGGCGCCGCGACGAGCGCCAGCGCACCGCCGGCGCCGCGCGCGGCGCGGCTTTCGGGGCGGACGCGCCCGATCCACGTCGTGAGTGCTCCGAGGGCCACCACGACGCCGACTGCGGCCGGCCACGCGAGTCCCGCAAGTCCGGCGGCGACCGCCGCGAGGGCGACCCAGCTCTTCCGGAGCACGGGCGAGCCGACGGCGAACGTCCAGGCCGCCGTGCAGGCGCAGAGCAGGGGCACCGCGAGGAGGTCGCCGCGCGCGGAGAGTGTCATCACGGATTCGACGCGGAGCGGATGAATGGCCCAAGCCGTCGCCGCGAGGCCCGCGGCGAGCTTTGCGCCGACGCGCCAGAGGTGCGCGGCGCCCGTGACCCAGATCAGCAGGTACGTCGTCAGCCCGACGCACGCTGCGCCGATGCCGTGCAACGCGGCCTGGGCGACGCGCAGGTCCTGGACCGTCGAGCCGACGAGCGCGTCGTCGGCCGCGAGGCTGAGCCACGCCAGCGGACGGCGGACGCCGCCGTGTACGCACGAGGCAGCCCAGTCCAGGATCGAGTGTCCGACGCCCCGCCAGCCGTCATTCGCCGCGACCAAGTCCGGGTCGGCCCACGCGATCACCGGGGCCGACGCAGACCGCTCCCACGCCCACACCGCGACGGCGAGCGGAATCAGCGCCGTCCAGAACAGGACCGGGATCGGCCGAGCGGGCCCGGGCTCCCCAGTCGGAGCGACGGGCGCGGCCGCAGGCGTGGTGGACGGTTCGTTCACACGCGGGAGTCTGCGCTCCGATCGATCGCGCGCCGCGCCTTTCCCGGGAGGCGGCCCGCGGTCAGACGTCGGCGCAAACGTCGCTTCTCGGGGACGCGGTCGTTACCCGCAGCCAAACGCCGGGTTCGCCGCACGGCTCGCCGCCGAGTTCGACGCTGCGTTGACGCTGGGTCACCGGTGGGTCAACGCCGGGCCAACGCCGGGTCGCGTCCGGCGGTTGACGCGGAAGTCGCTCGGAACAGGTGGCTCAGCGTCGGCCGCTCACGCATGCATCGGCATTGCGACGAGCCTACGCGGACACCCCGAGCGCGACGTCATCGCGCCACGAGTCCCCGGGCGGCAGGGTCGCTCGACCCAGCCGCCCGGGAGCAGTCCTGGCTACTGGAGAATGTCGTTCCAGCCGCGCTTCGCCTCGTCCTTGTCCTGGAGGACGGAGTGGACGAGGTTGGCGGGGCTGGAGCAAAGCTCTTCGGGGCAGTACGAGCAGCCTCCGAGGAGGATGGGGTCCTGCGTCAGCCCGTGGGAGGAGCAACGCCACCACGTTCCGTGGAGGCGGTGATCCTCGGGCAGGGCGAACACTCTTTCTCTGCGCTTCTTTCGTGGCATGGCTCAATCCTCAGGAGCCCTATCACACCGGGGTCCGGAGCCTTCCGAGAGGCCCAGTGGTCGGGCGCCTGTCTCCTTAGACGTAGGAAACGAACGAAAGATCACAAACCTTTCCTGTTTTTCCGGTGTGGCGTGGATTGAGACCGGAATCTCGTCTTCGGGGATCGCAGGCTCGAGCCTAGCAGCCTGTCGGAGTAGTCGGCCGATGCCGGATGCGTCGTGGCGCAGTGAGGGGTTGCAGGCTCGAGGTCGCACGACGCTGACCGGCGCGGGCGAATACTCCGACTGGCTGCTAGCCTGTCAAATTGACACTTCGTCCCGCCCGAGCGTGCGTGGCCCGATCGCTTCCGAGCCGATACCATGCAGCGATGCTCAACGACCGCGCCCGCGACGCCTACTCCGTGCAGCCGTACGCGCCGCGCACCCCGATCGACGGCGTGCAGTGGGTGGAGTTGCGCCGCTTCTACGACGACGGCGGCTCGATGACCGAGCTCGCGCGACTGAACGAGGGCCTTCACAAGGACCTTCCCGGGTTCGTCGTCCGGCAGATGAACTACTCGGAGATGGAGGCGGGCGCCGTGAAGGCGTTCCACCTGCACCAGCGTCAGACCGACGTCTGGTTCATCCCGCCCGACTGCAAGATGCTCGTCGTCCTGGGCGACGTCCGGAAGGGCTCGAAGACCGAGGGCGCGGTCCACCGGCTCGTCCTCGGCGACGGAACGTCTCGACTCCTCCGCATTCCGCCCGGCGTCGCCCACGGCGTCCGCAACCTCGCGACCACCCGCGGCCGGATCATCTACTTCGTGGACGTGAACTTCGACCCCGCCCCCGAGTGCTGCGACGAGGGCCGCCTCCCGTGGGACTTCTTCGGCCCCGAAGTGTGGGAAGTCGTCCGGGGGTGAGGTCACCGCTCAGACGACGAGCGTCACCCAGCCCGCGACGAGGAACGCGCCGGCGACGTCGAGCGCGAGGCCGCAACTCGCCATGTCGCGGAGCGTGAGCTTCCCCGTCCCGTAGACGAGCGCGTTCGGGGGCGTCGAGACGGGGAGCATGAACCCGAATGAGCAGCCGATCGTCGCGGCGAGGGCCGGGCCGAGCGGATTGACGCCCGCGGCTTTCGCGAGTTCGAGAACGATCGGGACGACGAGCGCCGCGCTCGCGGTGTTGCTCGTCAACTCGCTGACGAAGATCGCCACGAGCGTCGCGGCGAGCGTGATCCCGAACCCGCCGTGGATGGGCATCGCGTCGAAGATGCCCTGGCCCATCGTCTTCGCGAGGCCCGACTTCTCGAGCATCGTGCCGAGGGAGATGCCGCCGCCGAAGAGCAGGATCGTGGACCAGTCGAGGCGCCGGAACGCCGACGCGTCGGTGATCCGATCCGCCACCCGGCCCGTGGCGGCCTTTGTCGCCGGGAGCAGGAAGAGCAACACGCCGCCAGCGAGCGGAACCGCCGCCTCGGGGAAACGGTCCTTCCACGTCTTCACCCACGGCGCGGACTTCAGGCTGTCGATCGCGCCGAACAAGCCGGGCGCGATCCAGAGCACGATGACGAACGCGAACACCACGACCAGCCACCGCTCGGCGCGTGACCACGTCGTGCGGATCTCGTGGGTCGCCTCCGGCATCTGCTTCATCGCGACGCGGCCGCCGCGCCACGCGAGCCACGCGGCCGAGCCGACCGTGGCGAGGATCGCGAGCGGGGCGAACATCAGCGTCCATTCGGCGAAGCTCGGGCGCGACCCGGTGAACTTCTCGATCTGGGCGAGGCCGATCAGATTCGGCGCCGTGCCGACCGGCGTCGCCAGTCCGCCGAGCGACGGCGCGTAGGCCGTCATCAGGAGCACGGAGACGAGGAACCGCTTCGATCCGAGGCGGTCGGCGGTCATCGCGAGCGGCAGCAGTAGCGCGGTCGTTGCCGTGTTGTTGATCCATGCGGAGATCGCGCAGCCGAGGAACGCGATCGCGAAGAGCAGTCGCCGCGGCGACGCCTGCACCCAGCGCGACGTCATCACCGAGTCCGCGAGGCGCCTGTCGAGTCCGTGCCGGTGCGCGGCGTCGGTGAGGAGGAACGTCCCGAAGAACATGAAGACGATTGGGTCGCCGAACCCCGAGAACGCCGTCTTCGCGTCGCACACGCCGAGCAGCAGCGCGAGCACCGGCACGAGCAGCGCCGAGGTTCCGAGCGGCAGCGCTTCCGTCAGCCAGAGCCCGCCGACCGTGACCAGCACCGCAAGCGTCCCGCGCGCCGACTGGTCGAGCCCGAGCGGAAGGAGCCACGCGACCAGTCCAAGCACCGCGCAGATCGCCGCCGCGCGCGGCTTCGCGCGGCCGGTCTCCTCTGCGCCCGCGGCGGGGTCGAACATGCGCGACAGGGTAGTGCGGGCGGCGGCGGGGATGATCTACGAAGCTGGAGATCGCGCCGCGGGTGCTCGGCACCACTCTGCGGTGGGTTTGCCGACTTCGCGGCGACACTCGCCCGGCCCGCAGATCCATCGGGCGTGGACCGCCCGTCGTGCTGGGGGTTGCATCGACGACGGCCACGCTGGCCCTGACGTGAAGCAGCCGACAGTCCAGTCTTGAACTTCCACCACGCCCTGATATAGGTTCGTTCGCGCACTTGCGGCTCCTCCGGCTCGCGTTCGCGAGATGGTCGCCGAAGTTGCCGGTCGCCGGGTCCGGTACGGAATGGTGCTCCACCGCGAGGCCGATGCTCCGGGCGATCTCGGAGTCCGCGCAGTGGAACGGGCAGTCGGTTCGGGGCGATGGCAGGAAAGCCGCGTGAGGCGCGGGAGGGAGTGATATGTGCAGAGCGTCAACGTGGTGTGTGTCGGAGCCTCATCTCGATTCGTGAGCTGCGACCGCGGCGCGACGTTCCGAGTGAAGCGTTGCGAGATCGAGACGTTGACCCACGCGAACCTCCGCGCGCTCTCCCCATGCATCGTAGTACTGGGTGCGGATGCGCTCGCCAGCCTCACGCCGGACGCGGTGCGGACCGCCGCGCGCGGACTGCGAGTCGTTGTCCTCGCCCTCGCGGATGGCGCGCATGCCGTCGCTCGGGGCCGCGGCTCGCCTCAAGAGCGCGAACGCGGCGCGCGGCTTGAAATCGCGCGGATTGTGCTGTGGTCCCGGTCGTTCGTCGTGGAGTTCGTCGAGCCCGCGACCTTGCGTGAGCGCATCGGCGCCCTACGGGGTACGTGCTTGCGTCCGCCGGTGGATTCGACGACGTGGCTTCCAACCTCGCGCACCCCCCCCCGCAACCTGGATGCCACACGACTGCTCGACGCGCTGACGGGACTCTCTGCTCCGCGCGTCGCCGCCTGGGCAGCGGCGTTGTCGATCTCGCGCCACCAACTCAATCGCCGATCGAACCTCGCGTTCGGCGAGTCCGCTCGCTCGGTGTGCGCCGCGTACGTGCGGGCCTGCGTGGCAGAGGAACGACGTCTTGGCCGCTCTCTCGCAGAGATCGCAGACGGACTTGGCTACGCGGATGCCTCGACGATTCTCAGATCGGTGGCATCGACCGCGTCGAGAACTGACCTGCGGGCGCGCGTCGAGGCCGTCCGAGCGAACGGGCACACCGCGTGACGGTAGCGATGGCGGGGCGTCGGAGCGGCTCCATCGTCGGGCACTCACGAGGATTCGGCGGATCGCGCTCGAACTGCCTATCGAGCGCGCAAAGTGCCATCGACAGCGCGGGCGACCGCCTTGATGATCCCGTCCGTGCCGCGCGGGATGTCCCGCCGGTCGGGAGTGCACCGACGATGCCCACGACGTCTGCCGCAGAGTCCACGATCGTGTTCCTGCCGCGCTTCACGACGCTGGTCGGGCCGGGCACGTACACCACGCAACCGCTCGACGTGTCGCAGTTCGCATCGGCGCAGTTCCAGGCTTGGCGCGGCGTGCAGGCGTGCTCGTCGGGCCTCGACGCGACGAAGGTGAAGGTCTTCCTGGAGGAGTCGCTCGACTGCCAGGACTGGGTCCTCGGCGCGTCCGCTCCACGTGGAATCACAATCCCGTACACCGCGACGCGCCTGTTCAGCTACGGCTTCCGCCTTCGTTGGTTCCGACTTCGCGTGGAAATCACCGCACCCGGCACGGGCGACGTCGCAGGGCTCGTCACGATGTGGGCCGAGGGCATCCTCCGCCATGTGCGTGTCCTTAGCGAGCGCACGCACTCGCTCCCCCTCTCTGGCGTGAGGCATGAGCAATCGCGGTACACACGTCTGCGATGCGAGCGAGGACGCGTCCGACGCTCTTCGCGCTGCCTTGGAGCAGAGAGCGTCCGAGATCCAGCGCGTGCTGCGAGAGCACCGCGGCGACCCGCCGCGGGC
>JAIOPE010000018.1 GCA_021414065.1 Planctomycetota bacterium | reverse complement strand
TCGTGAAACCAGTCGGCAAGCCGGATGCGGGAAACCCGCACGTCCGGTTTGATGAGCGGGGAGCGGAGACGGAAACGGCACTGTCGCCACCGCGCCGCTCCTCGACTCGACCGAAGCTCCGCGGGAGAACGGCGTGCAACGCAGGAACGGCTTGCGGTGCACGCCGATCCGGCGCTCGTTCGCGCGGCGACACACCGTCCTGGACGAGATCCGCGGAGTCGGCCGCAAGGCGGGACCCGCAGCGTCGGCTTTGTCAAGCCACGCAAGGGTCCCAACGCAGCGGATGACCCGCGGGCTCGTCCAGGCGCGGAGCTTCGTGAATGATCCGGGTTAACACACCGCGAACTCAGGTCACCGGCCACGGCGAGCTGTGGGGCGGGTAGGCTGCATCGATGACCACACACGTCGCGATCGCCGGCATCGGAACCGCGCTTCCCGTCCCAAGGGTCGCGCAGTCCGTCGCGGCGGATGCGGTGATCGCTCTCGCGGGGCTCGATGCCGCCGGCGCTGCGTGGACGAAGCGACTGTTCCGGAGGTCGGGCGTCTCGTGGCGGCACACGGTGTTGCGGGAGGTTGCCGAGGGTCGCCCGCCGTTCGGTGGGGCCAGGCGCCCCGGGACCGCCGCGCGCATGGCGATTTTCCGCGAGCACGCGGGCCCGCTTGCGGCGACCGCGGCGGAGAGAGCACTCGCGGCGGCGGATGTTGCGGCGAGTGATGTCACGCACCTGGTGATTGTGACGTGCACGGGGTTTCACGCGCCCGGCGTGGACGTCGAACTCGTCGAGCGGCTCGGACTCCGCAACGACGTGGATCGCACGGTCGTTGGGTTCATGGGCTGCTACGGCGCGTTCGCCGGGCTCCGCGTGGCGCGCCGCGCGGTCCTCGCCGAGCCGCACGCCGTGGTGCTCTTGGTGTGCGTCGAGTTGTGCAGTCTGCACTTCAACTCGAACGCCACGCCGGACTCGCTCGTGGCGTACGCACTGTTCGGCGATGGTGCGGCCGCGGCGGTCGTGGCGGGTGCGCGCCCGGTGCGGCAGGCTCTGTTCCTCCTCGGGACGCCCTCAACGCGTGTCGAACCCGGGACCGATTCGATGATGGGCTGGAGCATCGGCGACGACGGCTTCGAGATGACGCTCGCACCGGAACTCCCGGACCGGATCGGCGGCGCCGTCGCTGGGTTCGCGGATGGGTTCACCCGTCGCGAGGACGTGGATGCGTGGTGCGTCCACCCCGGCGGCCCGGCGATCCTCGCTGCGGCGGAGCAGGCCCTCGACCTCGGCCCGGACGCACTCGCGGACTCGCGCGCCGTGCTGCGCGACATCGGGAATGTGTCGAGTGCCACGATCCTGTTCGTCCTCGATCGCGCCGCGGGGCGACTCGTCGAGGGCACGCGCGGCGCAGCGCTCGGCTTCGGTCCGGGGCTGACGTTCGAGGGGTTCTCGTTCGTGCGCGGCGGGGCGGCTGTGCCGATTGCGACGGAGCGCGGCGCGAACGTCGAAACGACTGTCGGCGCGGCTGTTGGGGCCGAGGTGTGAGTCTGCTCCCGCCGAACCTGGCAGCTCGACTGCCGGGGCCGGAGCGGATGGACGACCTCGCTGCGCTCGGGGGCGAGGAGTTGCGCGGCGCACTCGTCGGACTCCGCGTCATCAACACCTGGCTCGGCGGACACCGTACGACTTTGCGTGCTCTGGAGGGCCTGGCGGCGCGCGTCTCGCTCGGACCGCGGATCGACGTGCTCGACGTCGGCGGCGGCTCCGGCGACGCCGCGCCGCGCATTCTCGACTGGGCGCGCAGGCGGGGCCTGCAGGCGCGCGTGGTTGTGATGGACCTTCATCCGGAGACGGCGGCGGAGGCCGTGCGGCGACTTCGAGGGGTCTCCGGCGCCGAGGCAATCCAGGGCGATCTGTTCGACGTGGCACCAGCGTCGTTCGACATCGTTCACGCGGGTCTCTTCCTCCACCACTTCGACGGGGAAGCCGCGCCGCGGGCCCTCCGTGCGATGGCGCGGATCGCGCGCAAGGGGGTCGTCGTCAACGACCTGCACCGTCATGCGCTGCCGTGGACGCTGATCCGCTGGCTGACGCTCGCGCTCTCTCGCAACGAAGCGTTGCGATACGACGGGCCGCTCTCGGTCGCCCGCGCGTTCACGGCGGACGACTGGCGTGCGCTCGGTGAGGCGTCGGGGCTCGACCTTCGCTGGCGGCGATCCTGGGCGTGGCGATGGGCGGTGGACGGCGTGCCCGCGGCAGAAGCGCGCGGATGATCGTCGTTCTCGGCGGGGGACCTGCTGGACTCGCTGCGGCGACCGTGCTCGCGCGGGCCGGGAGGGCGGTGACGGTCCACGAAGCGGGGACCTACCCGCGTCACCGGGTGTGCGGCGAGTTCCTCTCGCCGGACGCCGGGCCGGTGCTCGCGTCGATCGGCATCGACGACCTGCCAGAGCGGCTCGGCGCTCCGACGATCTCGTCGGTCCGCGTGACGTCGTCGCGCGGCGGTCGTCGGCTCGCGGAGTCGGGCTTCAAGCTCGACGCGCCCGGCTGGGGCGTGTCGCGGTTCGACTTCGATCGGGCGCTCGCCGAGCACGCGCGGCGCACCGGCGTCGAGGTCCGTGAGCGGTCGCGCGTCGGCGCTCCGGCGGGTTTTGCGGAGTCGGGTGGTTCGCCCGGCGGGACCGAGGCACTGATCGTCGCCACGGGGCGCGGCGTGCGGACGGCGGACGATGCCCGCGCCACCGACGCCGGAAACTGGGTCGGCGTGAAGGTCCACGTGCGCGACGTCGCGATTCCGGGCGTCACGGAACTGCACTGCATCGACGGCGCGTACGCCGGGATGAACGAGGTCTCGTGCGACGGGGAGCGCGTCGTGAACGTGTGCGCGCTCGTCCGCATGCACGCATGGGACCGTGCAGGACGCACGCCGGGCGGGCTGTGGCGCATGTTCGCCGCCGAGAGTCCGGCGTTCGCTGCGCGCTGGGCGGTCGCCCGTCCGGTCGAGGGCTCCGAAGCTGCGGTCGCCGGGTTCGGGTTCCATGCGCGCGGGGCCGTGACCGGTGGTCGCGCCATCGTCGTGGGCGACGCGGCGGCGTTGACGGCGCCCGTTTCCGGCGCGGGTCAAGCCGCGGCTCTCGCGAGCGGCGTTGCGGCGGCAGGCGTCGTGCTCGACGAGGGAGAGCGCGCAGTCCGCGTCTGGGAGTCGCGCTTCCGCGCGCAGTTCCACCGCCGACTTGCAGTCGGTGGGCTGCTGCAGCGCGTGATGCTCACACCAAGCGCGGCATCGATCGCGATCCGGATGATCGGTGCAAGCGGCCGGGCGTCGTCGTGGCTCTATCGAGCGACCCGTGGCGGATGGTGACGTCCCCGACGAGGTAGGCACGACCTCCGACGAGACCGCTCAGACGAAAACAGGGCGCGATCCGGGTGGATCGCGCCCTGTCTGGGGTGCTTCGAGTGTCGGAGTTAGGCCTTGACGACCTTCGCTGCACGGCGGCGGCGGAGGATGAAGCCGCCGAGGCCCGCGACGCCGAGGCCCATGAGCGCCATCGTGCCCGGCTCCGGGTTCGCGACGTAGTCAACGCCGAGCGAGCTGCCGACGCCCGTGAAGTGCACGAAGAACGTCACCTGGCTGTAGGTCTGGACGTTGTAGACGCCGTTCGGGTAGGTGAGGTTGTTCACGACGTTGAAGCGGTTGACGCCCGCAGCGAGCGGCGTCGTGGCCAGCACGGCCTTCGCCGTCAGGCCGGTCCCGGTGTCCGGCGTCACCGCGCTCGGGACGAACGCACCGGAGTGGAAGAAGATGCTCGTGATCGACACGCCCGTGGCGGCGCTGAGTCCGAGGAACAGCGTCGTCTCACCGACCGGGCTCGGCGTGAGCGCCACGGTGAAGGCGATGTCGCCGCCGGCCGCACCGTTGTCGGTGGTCAGCGTAACGACCGACGAGACGCCGTCGAGCGAGTTGGCGCCCGTGCCGAGACCCGACGTCGCGAAGATGTCGGTGCCGTACGAGCTGACGGTCGCGGCACCCGTGGACTTCGCGAGGTCCGCAAACGCGGAGGCGGCGAGGCACGGGACGACGCAAGCGGCGAGCGCGAAGGCGATGCGGGACTTCATCATGGGACAGGGACTCCTAGATGGGGGGAGATACGTCGAGAGAGCAGTATCGGCAGACGCCCCGGGGCGTGTCAAGCTACTGGTGTCACTTTTCCTGGCTGGCCAACTGCCGAGCCTCGTCCGCGAGCGGGCCCTTCGGCACAAGCGTGAGTGCCTCCCGGGCGGCGACCGCCGCTTCCGCAGTGCGTCCTCGTGCATGAAGGAGCCGCGCCAGCCTCATTGCGGTCGCTGCGTGGGCAGGCGCCGAGCCCACCGGCGCCTTGCGGAAGAGCTCGAGCGCCGTGTTCCAGGACCGGTCGGCGTCGTCGGCGTTTCGGGCGGCCGCGGCGGCTGTGCCGCGCGTGTCCCACCACGAGGGGTTCGTCGGCTCAAGCGCGGTGAGCTTCATCGCGTGCTGCAGCGCAGCAGCCGGGTCGCCGCCCTCCTGCGCGAGTGTCCAAGCGAGGTTGTTGAGGCAGGGCGCGTCGCGGGGATCGAGTTCGTGGCAGCGCGCGAAGTCGCGCGCTGCGTCGCCGTACCGGGCGGCGGCGGCCGCGACGAGACCCCGCGAGAATCGGACGCGACGTTCCACCGCGCGGTCGGCGGCGGTTTCCGGGCGGTCGTCCACCCAGCGGGCGGAGAGGGTCGCCACCAACGCGGCGGCGTCGGCGGTGCGGTCCAGAGCGGCCAGGCACTCCGCTTCCAGCACCTGCCCCTCGGCGAGTTCCTCGGGTGTGGCGTCGGCGGTGGCGCGCACGCTCTTGGCGATGGCGAGCCCCGCCTCGTGGTCGTTCGTGATGCTCCGGAGCACGGAGCCGAGAACCAGGCGGGCCTGCGTCTTCGAAAGTCCGCCGGTCGCTTCGACGGCGGAACGGGCCTCCGCCAGAGCGTCCGCCGCGTTGCCCTTCCGGCCGAGCGCCTCGCAGACCAGCTCAAGCGCGGCGCGGCTCGTGGGGGCCACCGTCCGCACACGGCGGGCGAGATCGACGGCGGCGTCGAGCTGGTCGTTCGCTGCGAGCAGTCGTCCCACGACCACCGCCACGCCCGGGTCTCCGCCGCCCTGGAGCCACTTGGTCGCGACCGTCACCGCGCCGGCGGAGTCGCGCCGCCGCACGCGGGATGTTGCGCCGCCGACCACCGCCAGTCGGTTGCCGGGATCGGCCGCGAGCGCCTCGTCGAACGCTCTCTCGGCGTCGCCGAAGCGGGAGTCCCGAAGGTGGGCGAACCCGCGGATCACCTTCCCCGACGGGCCGTCGCGTTCCGCTTGCGGAAGGGCGTCGAGGTGGGCGAGCGCGCGCTGCGTGTCGCCCGCGTTCAGGCGCTGCGCGGCAGCGCTCCAGCGCAGCCTGACGACGTCGGCGGGGGAGATCGCGCCCGCCAGCGAGATCGATCGCTCGAGGATGTCCGCCGCGCTCCGGTACTCGCCGCGCGACGACAGAGCGGCCGCCACCGCGAGCGCCGCGTCGGCGGAAGCCGGGTCGAGTTCCAGCGCTTCGACCGCACCGAGTTGGCGGCGGCGGAGGTCATCGAGCGCGGCGGTGGCCCGCAGGACGTACCGGGCGACCGTGCGACGGGCGCCGACGCCCGCTCCGGGCATTGCGATGGCGGTGCGCAGTGCGACGAGTCCCGCCTCGGCCTCGCCCGATTCCACTCGGGCGATCCCGAGGCACATCGCCACGACCGGGTCGCTGCCCATCGACTCGGCCGCCCGCTCCAGCGCGGCGCGCGCCTCGGGGAACTTGCGCTCCGCGATCAGCACCCGGCCCTCGAGCAGTTCGCGCAGACCCTCCGGGACGGGGTCGGCCAAACCGAGCGCCGCCTCCCGCGCCTGAGCGATGCGTTCCGGGCTCGCGGCTGAGCCGTCCACCAGGGCGAGGACCAGCGCACGCGTGGCGGTCGTGTTCCCCGGCGCCAGCGCGAGCGACTGCTTCGCCGCGGCGATCGCGTCGTCGATCCGTCCGGAGAGCAGGAAGATGACCGCGGCCACGCCTCGGCCCTCCGCACCCTGGAGCTGCTCCTGGACGGACGCCATCCCGTCCACTTCGTGGAGCGCGGCCGCACCTTCGAGCAACGCCGCGAGCTGTTGGGAGGCGTTCGGCAGGACCTCGGCGATGACCGCGCGAGCTGGGTTCGGTTGATTCGCCGCGAACAGCGACTCGACGAACGCGACGACGGTCTGATCGTCGCGTTCGCCTGCGTTGTAGAGCGCGCGCAGATCGGCGACGGCGGCGGACCAGAGGCCCATCTGGCGGCTGGCGCGCGCACGCAGGCGCAGCGCTCCGAGATCGGCCGGCCGGTCACGCAGCAGGGTCGAGCAGACCGCCGTCGCGCCGCCGGGATCGCCTGACATCAGGAGCGACTCCGCCTCGAGCAGCGGGAGCTCGGCGTCGCGCGGGCTCAGGAGTCGCGCGCGGCGGAAGGCCTGGGCCGCGGCCGCCGCGTCGGCACCGTCGCGAATGCACGCCTCACCGTAGTAGCGCCAAGCGTCGGACGACCCGGGTTCGGCGACGGTGACCTTCCGGAACTCCTCGCGAGCCTTCTCCACGTCTCCCGCGACGATCTGGAGGCGGCCGACGGCCACCGCGATCGCGGGGTCGTCGCCGATGCGTTTGCGAGCTGCCTCGAGTGCCGCGAGCGATTCCGCGATCCGCGCCGCCCGGTCGGCCTTCGATGCGTCGCCGCGCAGCGCGAGCGATGCCAGGCGCACGACCGGTGTCGTGCTTCGCGGCGACGATTCGGCACAGCGAAGATAGATCACCTTCGCCTCGTCGAGCTTGCCGCTCGCGGCTGCGATGTCGCCGCGCGCGAGCTGTTCCCGGACGTCCATCGTCTCCGGGCGGGACCCCTCGCCCAACACCGCTTCGGCGAGGTCCGCCTTGCCGCGCAAGAGGTGCTGCTCGGCCACGACGGTACGGATCTGCCGTTTCGGGTCGTCACGATCGAGCGCCCGCTGCAGGACGGCGATGACGTCGTCTTGCAGGCCTGCGCGCGCGAAGATCGCGACGCACTCGTCGGCCACGTCGTAGGTGGGGTTCGCCTGGAGCGCACTGAGCACGTCGGCCCCGGCGCCGGCCGCGTCGCCGATCTGTGCCTGCGACCGCCCCCGCGCGAGGAGGAGTTGCGCCCGGAGCTCCCGCGTGGACTCGGTGTCGGCGAGGCGGTTCAGAGCGGCGCTCGCGATCTCATGCGCTGCGCGCGCGTCCCCCCGGGCCACCGACATCTGGGCGCGCGCGAGGCTCACCGGGCCGTCGCCTCCAAACTCCTTCGCTTCGCTGCGCTCGAGCGCGGCGGAGGCTTCGCGGATGGCTTCCACCAACTCCGGCGGTTGCGAGTCCGGAGGCAGCCAGCCGGTGAGACGCAGTCGCGTCTCCGCGACGCTCACCAGCGTCGATGGCGAAGTGTCGCCGAGCAGGCGGGCCTTGGTGAATGCGCGTTCCGCCTCCGCGATCGGCGGTGACGGGAGCCGGAGCAGCGCCGTGCCGAGCAATCGCCAGTTGTTCGCATCGTCGGGCTGGGCCTTGGTGGCGTTCCTCGCGAGCGGGACCGCGCGCTGGGCCTCGCCGGCTTCGACGTATGCCGCAGCCAGAAGGGCCGTCGCCGGGCCGAACCCGGGGTCGATCTCGACGGCTTTCTCGATCGAAGGCATCCAGACGTCGCGCGGCAGCTTCGCCGCGCGGTGGCTGCTTCCGAGCATGTACCACGCCTGGGTGTCGCGCGGGGCCCGGGCGAGCACCGCTTGGAACTCCTTCGCGGCGCCGCCGAAGTCGCCGGCCTGGAACGCGATGATGCCGCGATCCCGGACCTTCCAGACCGTGTCGTCGTTCTTCCCGAGGTGGCGGTAGGCAACCCAACCGCCGCCGAGAGCGCTTGCGGCGGCGAGTCCCACGGCGACTCGCTTCCACGGGAAGTGGCGCACGACCGACCATCCACGCCGCATCGAGCGGTGGAGGATCGGCCGACCGCACTTCGCGCACTTGCCGTCGTACATCCCGACTTCGACCCCGCACGCGCAGAGTCGCCGGAACGTGGACTGGCACTTCGCGCACGAGGCTGCGCTGCGGTCCTGCTGGTGACCGCACTTGTAACAGGGGATTCTGGAAGGGGAATTGGTCATGGGGCCCACCCGTTGGGTGGCGCAAACTACCATCCGTCCGGTCGGCTGACAGGTATCCGTGCCGCGCGGAGGCGCCGGTGCGTCGCGATCCCCGCGGTCACCGTCGGGGGCGTGTCCGCTTCGACCGGCGTCGGTCGTTCCGTTCCGTCGCCTCCATCGGCCCCGCGACTTCGTGGCGCTGTTCGGCGACCCGCGGGGTGTGGCGAAGCCAACTGAGGCGCGCACGCACCACGAAGTCGTGGAGCGCAGGCTCCGCCGTCGGCGACTCCTGCAGCCCGCTCGCCGCCGCGGCCGCACGTAGTTCGTCCTCGAGCCGCAGACGCTGCGCGGAGTGGAACGCCACGTCGGCGTCGTCGAGCGTCGTCTTCTCAGCGCCGGACGTCTTCAGGGCAACGAGATCCGCGATCCACGGCAGCCGGAACTCGTCGTTCAGACGCGACAAGTTCGCCTCGATCTCCCCAGTCCGCATCAGCCGAATGCCGGTGAGCAGCACGCGATAGACGTACAGCAGCGGCTTCACCCGGCGGGGCGTGCCCTTCAGAAACAGCTTCCACTCGGTGGCTGCGAACCCGAGATAGTGGTATACGTGATGGCGCGTGAGGCAGGCCGGGACGAGCGCGCGAAGTTCGTCGTGCAGCGGCGAGGTCCGCACCACGAGCGGCGACGTCAGTTGCTCGAGAACGTAGCCGTTCTTCTGCAGCATCATCCGCGCGAACTTGGCGATGTCGTGGGAGACCAGGTCCAGTTCGAACGCGCGACCGTCGGTCACGTCCTTCCGTGTGACGGTGATCGTCTCGATCGGTGCGCGCAATCCCACGAACTCCTCGGCCGGAAGCACGTGCGTCGCACGGACGTCGAAGTCCGAGTCGGGGGAGGCGAACCCATAGAGGTGCGCGCCGCTGATCGAGGCGAAAGCGAGCGGGTGCGGCAGGGCGTCGGCCGCCGCCTGAACGCGAGGGTCCTGTTCGACGGGAACGCCCCCATCGTCGCTCATCGCACCATGCTCCGCCTCGCCCCGACGAGGAACCGATCGGCCGCCTCGTAGTCGGGGCGTTCCGGCAAGGCGGTCGCAGCGAACGCTGCGTCGAACTCGCGGTGAAGCGACCGGCGCCACTCGTTCACCTCGGGCCACGGCATCTCTCCGTCGCGGATCGCGAGCAACCGGTCGCGGTGCTCCTCCACGCGCACGGGGACGTGGCCCTCTCGCATCGCGGTGATCCCGGAGAGGAGCAGGCGGATGAGATGCATCGCGTGCTTCGGTTTCACGGTCTTGTGGAGCCGCAGGTCGGTCTCGATCTTCCGGAACTGCGAGAGCACGTAGCCGTTGTACGTCACGTAGACGAGCTTCGAGAGGAAGGCGCTCCGGATGCCGAGGAGTTCCTCCGCGACGGGCGACGAGTGCTCGACGAGCGGGGTCCACAGGACCTCCAGCACGTTGGGGTTCGCCTTCAGCGCGAGCAAGACGAGCTTCCCGAGTTCCCAGTAGCACTCCTGCGTGCGGTGGTCCTCGATCTGCTCCGGCACGCCGAACAGCGACCACTGTACGTCGGCCGGCGGAAGGTAGCAGCCGCGGCGATCCACGTCGGAGCCCTCACGGTCGAGTCCGTACGCGCGCGAGCCGATCACGCAGCGGTAGATGACGTGGTCGCGGAGCATCGTCTCGGGCACGCTGCGCGCTGCGGCGTCTGCGGCGACGTCCTCCGCGCCGGGCGCATGGAAGTGCCGCAGCACCTCGATTCCGTCGCGTTTGACGGTCACTTCGCCGCCGTCCACCAACCGCACGCGGTAGGTGTGCGTCGCGTCGAGCGGCGCCCGCACGATCGTCCCCACCGACCCCGCCTGCACGCGCTCGCCTCCGCCGACCGGAGTCAGCGGCAGCCGCAGCACGACGGTGGTCCCCGCGGAGAGGATCGGCGGGAGCGTGCGGTCCTGCATGAGGGAAGGGTAGCGGGCTCACGGCACGCGGTCTGGTTCCCACTCGACCACGATCGCCGCGGTGCCGCCGTCGGCGAGGGTGAACATGGGGCGCACGGTGCGGCCGGCGAGGGGCGTGACCACGGCGCCGGCTGACGCGGACTTCGGCACGTCGAACGACACGCTGGGGCCCTGCGACATGGTGGTGCTGACGTGGTCCCAGTCGGACACTGTCGTCCACTGCACGCGAAGGGACCCGTCGCTTGCGACCTCCGCCGCGATCCCGGATCGTGCGTCGCCGATCCGCGGGTCGCTTGGCACGGCCGCTGCGTGTGCAAACTCCCGAGCGTTCCAACTCTCGACGTATGCCCGGCTGAGCTGGTCGGCGAGCCGCACACCGGGGCCCACGACGGTGCGCACGGCGACTTCGCAGAGCTGGTCCACGCCTCGCTGCTCCGGGTCGGACTCGTGCCGCGGCATGCGCACGGCGCGCACGCGGAGCAGCCCCTGCGGCGCGTTGGTCGCCGCCAGGTCCGCGAGGTCGCGAAGCGCCGCCTGATTCTCCGTATCGGGTGACACGGTCCGCGCGGCGGATGTGAAGGAGAGGTCGTCGCCGACCTCCCGCGCACGGTCGGCCGCGAACCGGTCCTCGGCATCGAGCTCCGCGAGGGTCTCCTCGGCGAGTGCATCGACGCGTCCAAGGACTCGCAGGTCCGCGCCGCCCGACGAGTCGGGAACGCGCGCCCACTCAGACTCGACGCCGAGCCGCACGCGATGCGCTCCGGCGAGCTCGACCGTCTCCACGCGCGGGAGTTCGATGGTGACTGGGCGGGGTTCGCCGACGAGTGAGAGGGAGCGCCGCTCGTGCGGTTTCCGCGCGGATGCGGAGGTCACGCGCAGTCCGACCGCCGCTTCGCCCGCGCCGCGGGCCGGCACGACGACGAGGTCCATCGAGAGACCTTCGTGGATCATCCCGATCAGCGGATCCGCGATCAGGGCGTCGTCGATGGCTTCGACGTCGAAGTCCATCACGTAGGCCGACTGGTTCAGGAGCTGGATCGTCGCGCGTTGCCCGGCGTACGCGGTGAGTTGCGGCGAGGTCAGGACCGTGCCGTCCGCGTGGACGATGCGGACCGACGTCGTGTACGCCGTCCGCGAGGCCGCGACTGCGGCGGCGCCGGGCTGGCGACTCGGCTTCGCCGGAACAGAGAGGTCCGCCGACGCGCCGTCCGCAACGCCCGTCGTCGCGATGCGGAACAGCGCACGCTCGGGGGGCGTCGCTTGACGCCACGACGCGCACCCTGAGACGACCAGCAACGCTGCGACAAACGGACCTCTGAGCATGCGGCACCTCCGATCGGACGAACCGAACGGGCCTGACGATGGACACACGCGGTCACGGGAGGGTCAGTGGTTCGTCACGTGTCGGTCAGGACGCACTCGAATGCGCATCGCCGACGCCCGCCCGAGATTCGTGCCCGAGATCTCCCACGCATCCCGTGAAATATCGGACGGACGAGTCCGTCCGTGATCGGAGGCACCGTTGGGCCTGCCCTTGAAGTCGCGCACAGAGCCGAGGTCGTCGCGCGCGGCGCCGAAACGACCACAGGATCCGGCCCCGTCCGCTGCGGCGCCTGCCGATGCCGCTTCCGTGGCGCGGAAGCTCGGCCGCGGGAGGCCTGTGTCGCCGGCGCTCCGGGCCCGGCGGCAGGAGCAGATCCTGGACGCGGCGGCGCTCGGGTTCGCAGCGCATGGGTACGCGGGGCTCGACGTCGAGGCCCTCGCGGCAACGATCGGCGTGGGGAAAGGAACCGTGTACCGGTACTTCCCCACGAAGGAGGCGCTCTTCCTCGCGACGATCGACCGCCGAATGCACGCGCTCACGACGTCGATCGACGCCGAGGTCGCCTCTGCCGGCACGCCGATGGACCGGATCGTCCGCGGCGTCCACGCCTTCCTTGCGCACCTCGACGCGCATCCCGACCTCGTCGAGTTGATCGTGCACGAACGCGCGGTCTTCAAGGACCGCCGCACGCCGACGTTTCTCCAGTATCACGAGGCGAACCAAGGGCCGTGGACCGAACTGCTCCGCGAACTGATCCGCACGGGCGAGGTGCGCGACGTGCCCGTCGGCCGGTTCATGGATGTGATGAGCTACGCGCTCTGGGGCGCGATCTTCACGAACCACTTCCTCGGCCGCAGGCGGTCGTTCGACGAGCAAGCGGGGGACATCCTGGACGTCGCGTTCTGGGGGGTGCGCACCGGCGTGCGTCCGGCGGCGCCTGGCGAGAAGAGCCGCGCGGTGCGTCGCGGCAAGCGCCGTGTAGAGACTGGCGGGCGGCGATGATCCGTCGGCTTCTCGCAGCGACCGCGTGCGCGATCGTCGGCGGGTGCGCGATCGGACCGGCGGTCAAGCACCTGCCGATGCCCGACGAATCGATCTCTTCCCGAGCGCCTGTCGCGCCGTCGGGCATTCCCGCCGAGACCGGGCCGGACGAACTTCCCGCGCGAGCCCTGACGATGCGCGAGTGCATCGAAGCCGCGCTCTCGCGGCGCGGCACGATCCGGTCGGCCGACCGACGCATACTCATTTCGCACACGCGCACCGACGAAGCGATCGGCGCGATCCTGCCGCGGCTGAGTCTCGACGCTCGCCTGGAGCGGCGGAACAACGACCGCGGCGCGGTGTTCGACGGCCGCGAGCCGCAGGTGGTCAGCGATCGATCGGTCGGCACGGGCACGCTCTCGCTGATCGTTCCGGTGTACGACTTCGAGGGTGCGCGCGGCCGCGTCGTCGTGGAAGAGGCGCGCACGCGGGCGATCGAATCCGACGCGCTGCGAGCGCGGCAGGATCTCGCGCTCGACGTCAGCCGCGCCTACCTGCGCGTCCTCGAGTCTCACAAGATCCTCGACGTGGTTCACGAGTCGTTGCTGGTCGTCGAGTCGCAGTTGGCGATCTCGCAGGACTTCCAGCGCGCCGGCCTCGTGGCGCGGAGCGACGTCCTCACCGCCGAGGTGCAACTCGCACGGCGGCGGCAGGAGTCGATCGAGGCGAAGAACAACGTCGCCATCGCCATCGCCACCTTGAACCGGATGATCGGCGCCGACGCCGCGCGGGAGACGACGCTCGCGGGCGTGCTGGAGGGTTCGGCTTGGAAGGGGATGCTCGGTGAAGCACTCGCGACCGCACTCGCACATCGGCCGGATCTCCAGGCGATCGGTGAACGAGTCATTGCGGCGCGCGCAAACGTTGGGGCCGGACGCTCCGAGTTCACTCCGGGCGTCTATGCGTTCGCGACGGCCGATCACACCTCGGACTCGTTCGTGCTCAACAAGGACTGGGTCACCGCGGGCGTCGGCGTGAAGTGGTCGCTCTTCGACGGGTGGGCGTCGGTGGCGCGCAACAACCGGCGCGCGCTCGACCTTCGCGATGCCGAGGATGCTCGCGACGAACTCGCGGCCGACGTGGCGCTCGACGTCCGCATCGCCTACCAAGACGTGCAAGAGGCCGCGGAGCGAGTTCCCGTTGCGCGCCAGGCGATCGCGCTGGGCGAAGAGAACCTGCGCGTCGTCCGCGACCAGTACGGCGCGGGGCTCGTGACGTCGGCGGACCTGCTCGCGGAGGAGGAGCGCCTCGCATCGTCGCGCGCGTCGTACTTCCGCGCCCTCTACGACTATCACGACGCCATCGCACGCCTCGGGCATGCGGTGGGCGCCGATCCGCTCGGCGGAGACGGGAAGGACCTGTGACCATGCATCGATTGATCGTCGGCGTCGGCTCCGTCGTTGTCGTGCTGGCTGCGTCCGCTTGCAGCAAGCCGCAGGAGGCCGCGGCGCCGCAGGCACCGGCTGCGCCTCAGAAGCAACCGGCTCCAGCGGCGGCCGGCGAGCGGGTCGCCGTGCGCCGCGGCGACGTGCGCGAGACGCTGTCGGCCATCGGCTCGTTCACCGCGCGCCGCACGTCGCGCCTCGGCCCGCAGGTGTCCGGGCGGGTCGAAGCTGTACTCGTGGACGTCGGCGACGTCGTGCGCACGGGGCAGGTCCTCGCGCGCCTCGACCCGAAGCTGCTCGCGATCGAGGTGGACCAGGCGTCCGCGGCCGTCGCATCAGCGAACGCGCGGGCGGCCGCGCTCGAGCAGACCGTGCTCGCAGCCGAAGCCGACGTACGTCAGGTCGAGGCGCGGCAGCGCGAAACCGCCGCCGACCTCGAACGCATGAAGACGCTGTGGGAGAAGCCGACCGGCGGGACGCCCTCGATCCCGCGAAGCCGCTACGACGACGCCGTGTTCCGTCACGAGCAGGCGACGGCTGCGATCGATGCCGCGAAGTCGCGCGCCGGTGAGTCGCGGGCTCGGGTCGACGAGTCGCGTGTGGCCGCTCGCGAGGCCGACGAATCGCTGCGGCACGCGAAGCAGCGACTCGACGAAGCCGCGATCGTCGCACCGTTCGACGGCGTCGTCTCGCAGCGCCTCGTCGATCCGGGCGAGTCGGTCACGTCGGCGCCTGTGACGCACCTGCTCGAGATCCAGGAGACCGGGACGCTCGAACTCGTGTTCTCGCTGCCGCAGGGCCTGATCGGCGCGACGCGCGCCGGAACGGTCGTCGAGTTCGACGTCGAAGGCGTCCCCGACGGCGCGGGCGCGGCCGCGGTCGAGATCGTCTTCCCCTCTGTGGACGAGGCGACGCGATCCTTCCGTTGCCGAGCGATCGTGGACAACACGGCTGCCAAGTACCGACCCGGCCTTCTCGCGCAGGTGCGCGTCGTCGCTCGTGAAGCGAAGGGCGTGCTCGTCGTGCCGACGGGCGCGGTGGTCCGGTCGTCGGAAGGCTGGCGCGTGTCGGTCGAGACGGCGGGCGGGACCGAGACGCGGAGCGTCGAACTCGGCATCGCCGGCACCGACGTCACGGAGGTGCGGTCGGGTCTCGTCGAGGGCGACCGTGTCGTCGTCCCGTCGCACGGGGCCGTCCGATGATCCTTTCGGACACAGCGATCCGACGGCCGGTCTTCGCCACGATGATGATCATGGTGATCATCGTCTTCGGGCTCGTCTCGTACCGCGCCCTCGGCATCGACCTCTTCCCGCGCGTCGAGTTCCCGGTCATCACGATCGTGTCGGTGCTCCCCGGCGCCGACCCGGAGACGGTCGAGACGACGGTCACGGACCCGATTGAAGAGGCCGTTTCGACGATCGCGTCGATCAAGGCGTTGCGATCGACGAGCAGCGACGGCGTCTCCCAGGTGATCGTTGAGTTCGAGTTGTCGAAGGACGTGGACGTCGCGTACCAGGAGGTACAGGCGAAGCTCGGCACAGTGAGGTCCGAGCTCCCGACCGACGTCGAAGACTCGGTCGTCGAGAAGTTCGACGTGGACTCCGCTCCGATCCTCGCGGTGATCGTGGGCGGCGACCTGCCGATCCGGGACATCACCCGCATCGCCGACAAGCAGGTGAAGCAACGACTCCAGCGCGTGCCGAACGTCGGTCAGGTGCGGATCGTCGGCGGCCGCGACCGGCAGATCTGGGTGACGCTCGACCGTCGGCGACTTGAGGGGCACGGGCTCGCCGTGCAGGACGTCGAGTTGGCGCTCCAGCGAGAGCACGTCGAGTCTCCCGGCGGGCGCGTCGAGTCGGGGTCCGTGGAGTACGTGGTCAAGACGAAGGCCGAGTTCTCGTCGGCTGCAGAAATCGAAGGCATGGTCATCTCGTACCGCGGCGGCGCGCCGGTGCGCGTGCGCGACGTCGGACGTGTCGAGGACGGGCTCGAAGAGGAGCGCAGTCTGGCGCGCGTCGATGGACGCCGCGCGGTGTCGCTCCTCATTCGGCGGCAGTCGGGCACGAACACCGTGCAGGTGGCGGAGGCGGTGAAGGCGCAGGTGGAGAAGCTCCGCGCCGAACTGGCTCCGCAGGGCGTGCGTCTCGAGGTCGCGCAGGACCTTTCCACGTTCATCGAGCACTCGGTCGAGGAGGTGCAGTTCCACCTGATGTTCGGCGGCGGGCTGGCCGTCGTGATCGTGTTCCTCTTCCTCCGCAACCTGCGGAGCACGTTCATCAGCGCGATGGTCCTTCCGACGTCGGTCATCGGGACGTTCACGCTGATGCATGCCATGGGCTTCACGCAGAACATGATGACGCTGCTCGGACTCTCGCTCGCGATCGGTCTCCTCATCGACGACGCGATCGTGGTGCAGGAGAACATCATGCGCCACGTGGAAGAGGGCATGCCTGCGCGGAAGGCCGCGTCGGTCGCCACGAGCGAGATCGCGCTCGCGGTCTTCGCCACGACGCTCTCGGTCGTCGCGGTGTTCGTCCCTGTCGCGTTCATGGGCGGGATCGTCGGCCGCTTCTTCTTCCAGTTCGGGATGACCGTGGCATTCGCCGTCTTGATCTCGATGTTCGTGTCGTTCACGCTCGACCCGATGCTGTCGTCACGTCTGCTCCGCGCGCCGAAGCACGGCAAGCTCTACCGATTGAGCGAGAAGCCGTTCCTCGCCCTCGAGCGCACGTACGAGCGAACGCTCGGCTTCGCGCTTCGGCATCGGTGGCTGGTCATCCTCGTCGCGCTCGGCACGTTCGTGGGATCCGGCTTCATCGCGAAGCAGTTGCGATCGGAGTTCGTCCCCGCGGAGGACCAGAGCGAGTTCAACGTGAAGGTGAAGGCGCCGCTCGGGTCGTCGGCCTCGCGGACGGACGAGATCCTGGAGCGCATCCGCGGCGACATCGCGGCGCAGCCCTGGGTGGACTACGTGTTCACGACGGTGGGCTCCGATGAATTGAAGCGCGTCAACCAGGGCGTCATCTACGTGAAGATGCACGACAAGGCGGCGCGACCGATCTCCCAGTTCGACGCGATGCAGTGGACGCGGCAGCGTCTCGAGTCGGTCCGTGACGCGAGGACCAGCGTGGAGGTGGTGCCGCGCGTGTCGGGTGGCGGCAACAAGTCGGCGCAGCTCCAGATGGAGATCCGCGGCCCCGATCTCGGGCGCCTCGATGCGGTCGCGCGCTCCGTGATCGAGCGGATGCGGGCCGCCGGCGGGTACGCCGACATCGACACCACGTACGAGACGGGCAAGCCGGAAGTGAACGTGTACGTCCAGCGGGACCGCGCGACGGACCTGGGTGTTTCACCGCTCGCCGTGGCATCCACCGTGCGTGCGCTCGTCGGCGGCGAGGACGTCGCGAAGTTCCGCGCCGATGGCGATCGCTTCGACATCACGCTGCGACTGCAGGAGCCGTACCGCAGTCGCCCCGAGGACCTCGAGGTGCTCACGGTGCGCGGGCGCGGCGACGATCTCGTCCGCCTCGACAACGTGGCCCGCGTCCGCGAGGAGTCGGGGCCGGTGCAGATCGACCGCTTCAACCGCACGAGACAGATCACCGTCCTCGCGAACCTCGTCCACGACAAGAAGGTGCTCGGCGAGGCGGTGCAGGAGATGGCGGGCTTCGTCCGAGAAGCCGGCCTCCCGCCCGGCTACACGACGGGGTTCGTCGGTCAGGCCGACACGATGGGCGAGTCGTTCGGGTATCTGCTCTTTGCGCTTGGCCTCGCGGTCGTGCTGCTCTACATGGTGCTCGCGTCGCAGTTCGAGAGCTTCGTCCACCCGTTCACGATCATGCTGTCCGTGCCGCTGTCGATCGTCGGCGCGTTCGGCGCGCTCGTGCTGACCGGCCAGACGATGAGCATCTTCACGATGATCGGCGTGATCATGCTCATGGGGCTCGTCACGAAGAACGGCATCCTGCTCGTGGACTTCACCAACCAGCTCCGCGCGAAGGGACTGCCGCGCGACGAAGCCCTGCGCAAGGCCGGGCCGGTGCGGCTCCGACCCATCTTGATGACGACGCTCGCGATGGTGTTCGGCATGCTCCCGATCGCGATGGGCACGGGCGCCGGCTCCGAGTCGCGGGCGCCGATGGCGGTCGCCGTGATCGGCGGCCTCATCACGTCCACGCTGCTCACGCTCGTGGTGGTGCCGGTCGTCTACGCGCTGTTCGACGACGCGACGTCGTGGCTCGGGCGCCGGTTCGGGGCGTCGGAGGCCGAGTCGGCAGATGACCTGACGGCGACCGCACATCCGGTCGACTGAGGGCCTTGCGTGGTTCCGCGAGTGTGCGATGATTGGCGCTCCTCGGAGGGAGTAGCTTTGAGCCAGTCGCATCGCCGCGGGTTCCTTGTGGTGGCGCTCATCGCTTGCGCACTTGCGCTGGCACCGGCCGGGGCTGCCGACGACGGAGGTGCCGCGCCGGCTCCGTCGCACGACCTGATCGCCAAGTTGGCGGACGCCGATGCGGTGGCCGGCGCACTGGAGCGATCGTCCGCCACCGACGAACTCGTGAAGCGCGGCGCTGCCGTGGTGCCTGAACTCGTGACGGCGCTCGCAGACCCGCGGCTTCGCGTCGGCGTCGCCGGTGTGCTCGAACGACTCGGCCCGGTGGCCAAGGAAGCCGTGGCGGCGCTCGTCGCCGCCGCGAGGGGGAGCGGGTCGCCTCGGCGCGCGGCGTGTGTCCGGGCGCTCGGCGCCATCGGTGCCGATGCGCTGCCGGGCCTTTCTGTGTTGACGACGATCGTGTCGTCCACAAAGGCGAAGGACCGCATGGACGCCGCGATTGCCGTGGAGCGCATCCTGCTCGCGGTCGCGAAGGCGACGCCGCGCACCGCGGCCGCCGACGTTGACCGCGCGATCTCGGACGGATGCGACTGGCTCGTACGGCATCAGTCGAAAGCGGGGTCCTTCGATTGCGATGACTTCGAGGGGGCCTGCGTCGGCACCACGAAGTGCAGCGGCGCCGGGGACCCCGCGTACGACGTCGGGGTGACCGGGCTTGCGACGCTCGCGCTCCTCGGTGAGACGTTCCCGCCCGCCGCGGGTCGCAAGGAGCCGATCGACGCCGCGCTCGCGTACCTCGCATCGACGCAGACCGCGGACGGCCACTTCGGTCCGCAGACGTCGCAGCACCACAACTACAACCACGCATGCGCGGCTCTTGCGATCGCCGACGCCGTAGCCCGCACGGGCCGAGCGGACCTGCGCGGACCGATGGAGGGCGGCGTCAAGTGGGTCCTCGCGGCGCGGAATCCGTATCTCGCATGGCGTTACGGCCGTGCTGACGGTGACAACGACACGTCCGTGACCGTCTGGATGATGAAGGCCTTGCAGCGTGCGGCGGACGCGGGCATTCCCATGGACTCGAACTGCCGGGAGGGCGCCCTGGGCTGGGTAGAGCATGTGACAGAGTCGGAGTTCGGCCGTGTCGGGTACCAGAAGCGAGGAGGGCAACCGGGGCGAACCAGCGAAATGCTTGGAAACTTCCCGCCAACCGAGTCCGAGTCGCTGACGGCGTGCGCGCTCGTCGTGCGACTCGGGGTGGGTCAGTCGAGAGAGTCCGAAGCGATGGTCGCGCAGGGTCTGGCCCTGCTCGCGGCGCGACGCCCCCGGTGGGACGGCCGTGGTTCATCGGTGGACCTCTACTACTGGATGCACGGGTCCGAAGCCGTGCGGCTCGCGGGCGGCGTGGACTACGTCAGGTGGCGCAGAGATCTGTTCGCGGCCCTCCTTCCGCACCAGGTGGCGCCGAAGAAGTCGTGCGACGGCGGCTCCTGGCCTCCCGACGACCCGTGGTCCGTCGAGGGCGGTCGTGTCTACGCCACGGCCGCGGCTCTGCTGGCGCTTGAGGCTTGCGCGGTCGATCCCGCGACGCGTCCCGCGCTCCCTCTCGGGGGGAATGCGGCAGTCGATGCGCTCGCGAATGCGGCGAATGAGCCAGACCCCGCGCTCGCGGCAGTCGCGGCGCGTGCCGCCGACCGAATCAGCAACGCGTTTCGTCCGTGATCCCGGGCGTCAGTCGGCGCGCGCGGTGCTGATCGTCGCCTCTTCGACCACCGCTCCGCGGACGATTCGAACGCGCGCTGTGTTCGCACTCGGGTCGCCGATCGCCGCGAACACCGCCCGGCCGGGGCGCCCGCGCGTTGCCTCGTCGATGACATCCGCGAGTGCGCGATGCGGCCCGGCAAGCGTCGCACGCAGGGCGTCGGAGATCGTCGGGGCGTCGCGGTCATTGTTGATGTAGATCGCGCGGCCGGAGTGGGGATCGACACCATGTGCGTGTCCTTAGCGAGCGAACGCACTCGCACCCCCTCTCGGGCGTGAGGCATGAGCAATCGCGGTACACACGTCTGCGATGCGAGCGAGGACGCGTCCGACGCTCTTCGCGCTGCCTTGGAGCAGAGAGCGTCCGAGATCCAGCGCGTGCTGCGAGAGCACCGCGGCGACCCGCCGCGGGC
>JAIOPE010000017.1 GCA_021414065.1 Planctomycetota bacterium | reverse complement strand
ACCTCGACGGCGACGGCGACCTCGACCTGTGGGTGGACTGCTACCTGCGGTGGACGCCCGCCACGGAGCGCAGGTGCGACGCCCCGCGGGGGGGCCGCGACTACTGCAGCCCCCGGGCGTACAACGCGCCCGCCCCGGATCACCTGTTCCGCAACGACGGCGGCGGCAAGTTCACCGACGTCTCTGAAGCCGCAGGGCTCCGAAAGGTCTACGGCAACGCGCTCGGCGTCGTCACCGGCGACTTCGACGGCGACGGGCGCGCAGACGTGTTCGTGGCGAACGACGGCGTGGAGAACCAACTCTGGCTGCAGACGTCGCCCGGCCGGTTCGACGATCAGTCCCTCGTGTGGGGCTGCGCGATGGACCGCGACGGCACGGCGAAGGCCGGCATGGGAACGTGCGCGGTGGACATCGACGACGACGGCGACCTCGACCTGTACGTCGTCAATCTCGTGAGCGAAGGCGACTCGGTGTACCGCAACGAAGGCAGGCACTTCCTCGATCGCACTGCGACGGCCGGGCTCGTGGGAGCGTCGAAGCCGTTCACCCGCTTCGGCGTCGGCCTCGCGGACTTCGACCTCGACGGGCGGCTCGACATCTACGTCGCGCACGGAGGCGTGACGCGCACGATGGACCCGCAGTCGCACGACCCGTACGCGGCCCCGAACCAGGTGCTGCGCGGCCTGGCCGACCTGAAGTTCGCTGAGGTGAGGCCGGTCGGGGGCACCGCCGCGCCGGCGATCGCGACGAGTCGTGGCGCAGCGTTCGGCGACATCGACGGCGACGGCGACGTGGACGTGCTCGTCGCGAACCGTGACGGGCGGCCGCACCTGATGGTGAACGTGGCGCCCCGCGCCGGGAACTGGGCGATGCTGCGTGTGCTCACGGCGCACCACGGCGACGCCCTCGGCGCCACGATGACGTGCCGCGCGGGCGGGCGGCGGATCACGCGCGATGTCCGGGCGGCGTACAGCTACTGCGCGTCGAACGACCCGCGCATCCACCTCGGTCTCGGCGCAGCCGCTGTGCTCGAGGACGTCCGCGTGCGATGGACGGACGGCACGGTCGAGGCGTTCGGCGACCTCCCCGCGGGGCGCGTCCACACGGTCGTCCGGGGGTCCGGCCGCGTCTCGGAGTGGCCCACGCGATGAGGGCCGGGCGGCGACTGGTCGTCGTCGCGGCGCTGGTCGTCGCCGGAACCGGTGCCGCGTTCCTGTTGCGCAGCGGCCCCGACGGCGCCGACGGACCGCGCGCAGTGCCCGTCCCCTCCGTCGGCGCGATCACCGACACGGCGCTCGCCGCGCGAATCGACGCACTCGCGCACGCTGCGGAGACGAGCCCGCGCGACGCCAACGCCTGGGCGCGGCTCGCGATGACGTATCACGTCCACGAACTGTTGCCTCTCGCCGAGACCTGCTACGCGAGGGCCCTCGCGCTCGACCCGTCGCAGGTGCGGTGGCGGTGGTTCCGCGCCGGAACGCTCGAGACGGCGGATCGGCTCGAGGAGGCCCTCGCCGAAGCGGCGCGCGTCCGGCGCGAGGCGTCCGGCTACGCGCCGGTCCCGGCGACCGTGGCGCAGTGGCTGCTCGCGCGCGGCCGACTCGACGAAGCCCTCGAGTCGGCGCGCACCGCGACCGACACGGACCCGAACGATCCCGGATGCTGGATCGTGACGGCGCTCGTGTATCACGAACGCGGGGACTTCCCGCGCGGCGAGACGGCGGCGCGGCGCGCGCTGCGACTCCCGATCGCGAGCCGGTCGCAGGAGGCGTACGCGCACTTCGTACTCGGGCGCTGTCTCGCCGCGCTCGGGCGCACCGACGAAGCCAAGCGCGAACTCGCCCGCGGGCGGAGCGGCGACGGACGCTACCCGATCGTTGACCGGTGGAAACGCGAGCTGAACGACCACGTCGTGGCGTTCACCACGCTGCTCGCCGCCGCGCACGGCGATCTCATGTCGGGAGGCGGCGCCGAACTCGTTCCGGTCTACGCGGATCTGCACCGCCGCGACCCGGGCCACGCGCAGGTGAGCGGCGAGCTTGCGCTCGCACTGCGCCGCGCCGGGCGGCTCGACGAATCGGTGGGTGTGCTCGACGACGGACTCGCGCGACATCGCGAGCAGCCTTGGCTGCTGCTGCAACTCGCGCTGACGAAGGAAGCGCAGGGCGACACGGCCGAGGCGCTGCGCCTCCTCGAACGCGGCGTGGCTTCGGGTTCGGAGCAGGGAGAGTTGCACGAAGAGATGGGCATGCTCCTCCTGCGCCTCGGCCGACGCGACGAAGCCGTTCGATCGTTCGAGCGAGCCGTCGAGGTCGAGCCGGACCGCTCGTGGAGTCTCATCCACGCAGGCGTCGCGAAGCTTGAGGCGGGCGACGTCGTAGCCGCCGCCGGCTACTTCGAACGCTGCGAGGCGCTGGACCCGGGGAACGCAGACGTCTACGCGGGTCTCGCGGTCGTCGCGGCGCGGAAGCACGACTTCGCCGGGGCCGACCGGCTCCTCGACATCGCACACCGCCTCGAGGCTCGCGCCACGGTGCTCATGCAGGCGGCCGCGGACGAGATCGAATCCGCGCGGCGTCGATGAACCGGCAGGCGCCGTCGGCACCTGCGACAGCTACGCCTCGACCGGCTCCTGCTGCGTCGCGCAGTGGATCGTGCCGAGGCCCCACACGAAGTCCACGCAGTGGATGCCCACGACCTTCCGGCCCGGGAACAGGTCGGCGAGGAGTCCGAGCGCGACTCGGTCCGCGGGGTCGTTGAACGTCGGGACGAGGACGACGTCGTTCCCGATGTAGAAGTTCGCGTAGCTCGCGGGGAGCCGTTGGCCGTCGAGCACGACGGGGTCGGGCATGGGCATCGGCACGACGCGGAACGGTCGGCCGTCCTGGTCGCGCGCGGCGCGGAGGATGTCGAGGTTCGGCAAGAGGCGCGCGTGGTTCGCGTCCGCCGCGTCGTCCTCCTGCGCGAGCACGATCGTGTCGGCGGCGACGAACCGGGCGAGGTCGTCCACGTGGCCGTGCGTGTCGTCGCCCTCGATGCCCTCGCCGAGCCAGACGACGTTCGTGACGCCGAGGTGCTCGCCGAGACAGCGTTCGACGTCTTCCCGCGACATCCCCGGGTTGCGTGCCTGGATGGGCGAGAGCAGGCACTCCTCGGTCGTGAGCAACGTGCCGAGCCCATTGACGTCGATCGATCCGCCTTCGAGGACGACGCGGCGCGCCGAAGTCCTGCCGGTCGCGGACCACGTGGGCTGCACGCTCCGCCGCCGCTGCACCTTCGCGATCTTCGCGGGCACGGCGTCGTCGCGGAGGTGGTTCGGGTACTTCGCCCAGCCGTTGAACTTCCAGTCGGTGATCGAGACCTCGCCCTCCGCCGACTTCACGTAGATCGGGCAGAAGTCGCGCGTCCACGACCGGTCCGTCGGGAAGCGGAAGAAGTCCACGCTCGAGAGATCCGCCCCGACGCGCCGCAGGATGCGTTCGGCCGACGCCTCGTGGGCGGCGTCCTTCACCAGAATGCGAACGCGTTCGCCCGGCGCCAGGCGGCGGACGATCTCGCCGTAGACCCACGGGATCGGCAGGAACTTCCCTGGCCAGTCGGAACGCTCGTGCGGCCACGCGAGCCATGTGGCTGCATGGGGTTCCCACTCGGCGGGCATGCGAGCAGCAGGCTTCGAACGACGGCGGGCCGCGCTCATCCCTCGTTCCCGCCGACGTTCTCGCCCCCGTTCCCGCCGACGTTCTCGCCGACGACTGCGCCGTCAATCCAGCGCTTCGTGATGTCGCCAAAGGCGTCGATCCGGCGGTCGCGGAAGAACGGCCAGTTGCGTCGGACGTCCTCCATCCTTGCGCGGTCGCAGCGGACGACGAGCACCTCCTCGTCGGTGCGACCGGCCTCAGCCACGACCACGCCGAACGGGTCGCAGACGAAGCTCCCGCCCCAGAACTCGAGCCCGGCGTCGGCTGCTCCCTCGAAGCCCACGCGGTTCACCGCGCAGACCCAGATCCCGTTGGCGATCGCGTGCGACCGCTGGATCGTGCGCCAGGCGTCGGCCTGCGACGCGCCGACTTCCGCCTTCTCGCGCGGGTGCCACCCGATCGCGGTCGGATAGAAGAGCACCTCCGCGCCGCGCATGGCGGTGAGACGCGCGCCCTCGGGATACCACTGGTCCCAGCACACGAGCGTGCCGACCTTCGCCGCGCCCACGTCGAACACCTTGAACCCGAGGTCACCCGGCACGAAGTAGTACTTCTCGTAGTACGCGGGGTCGTCCGGGATGTGCATCTTGCGGTAGATGCCGCGCGTGCCGCCGTCGGGGCCGATGATCACGGCCGTGTTGTGATTGACGCCCGGCGCGCGCCGCTCGAAGAGCGACACGACGACCGCCACGCCGAGCTTCTTCGCGAGCTTCGAGAACGCCTGGCTCGTCGGTCCGGGGATCGGCTCCGCGAGATCGAAGAGCGACGTGTCTTCGCGCTGGCAGAAGTACTGCGTGCGGAAGAGCTCGGGCAGACACACGATCTCAGCGCCCTTCTTCGCCGCCGTCTTCACGTGGGAAAGAGCGCGCTTGACGTTGTCGGCCGGGTCCTCGCTGCAACGCATCTGCACGAGCCCCACCCGGAAGTCTGCTTTCGTCGGCATGCGGGCAGTTGAACGCGCGGGGGCAGACAGCGCAACGTGTTCGCACGGCGGAACGAGCGGCCAGTTCTGGGGCCCGTCCGGAAGGGAGACCCCGGTACCCTTCCCGCCCATGGCATCCAACAAGAAGCGCAGCATCGGCGGCGTCCAGCGCCCGTCTCCGGACGAACTGCCGCCGTACCACCGCACGATCCGGCTCCTCTCGGACCGGATCGTCGAGGCCCAGAAACCCATCCGGATTCTCGACGCGTGCAAGTGGACGGACGACATCGAGCGCACGTTCTTCGAGAAGGACTGCCTGGAACCGCCGGTGATCACGCGGGAGTACTACGCGGAGCACCAGCCCCTCGAATTCGACGTCGCCGAGAAGAACCGCGAGTTCTACGAGATCGAGCGCGACATCCGCCGCGAGCTCGGCACGCTGAACGCCTGCGGCGCGATGATGCTGCGCACGTGCAAGGAGTACCGCGTCGTCCTCTCGCTGCTCTCGTTGCGCGGGACGCCCGACTTCTCCGCGATCTCGCAGGGTCTCTACGGCAGCACCTACGACCGTTTCCACGCCGGCGACCCCACGCTCGGCGACCTCGGCCGCACCATGGCGAAGGTCCTGCTCAAGCTGCGCGACGATCCGCTCATGCAGGCCGACGAGAAGTCGATCGACGGCGCGGGCGCGGTCCAGGTGCTCGGTGAGCGGATGGACGCCTACTTCGGGCCCGGTCTCGTCAACGTGAAGCTCTCGGACGGCGTCGTGGCCGACGCGGCCGCAGGCGCCGACTACATCAAGGTGCGCGCCGAGGCTCGGTTCTCGGAGCGCGATCTCTCGGTGCTCGAAGTCCACGAGGGCTGGGTGCACATCGGCACCACCCTGAATGGGCTCCTGCAACCGGTGCTCACGTTCCTCGGCAAGGGAACGCCGTCCTGCACCGTCACGCAGGAGGGCCTGGCGATCATCCAGGAGATCTTCACCTTCAACTCGAATCCGGACCGCATCCAGAAGCTCACCGACCGCGTCGAGACGATCCGGATGGCGGAGGAGGGCGCGGACTTCATGCAGTGCTTCAAGGCGCTGACCGAACAGGGGCGCGACCGCCGGGTCGCCTACCAGACGGTCTACCGCGCGTTCCGCGGAAGCCTGCCGTCCGGCTGCGGACCGTTCACGAAGGACCTCAGCTACAGCCGCGGGTTCATCCTGATCTACAACTACGTGCGTCTCGCCGTGCGACAGGGCCTCGCGAGCCGCATTCCGCTGCTCTTCGTCGGCAAACTCCGACTCTCCGACCTGGGCGTGATCCACCAACTCGTCGAAGACAAGGTCGTCCAACCGCCGCGTTACCTGCCGCCTCCGTACGACGATCTGCGCGGGCTCTCAGCGTGGATGTGCTATTCGAACTTCCTCAACACGATCGACCTGTCGAAGGCCGCCGACGACTACGCCGCGATCTTCGCAGGCAAGGGGACCGATTACTGAGCGGCTGAACGGGCAGCGCTCCGCGCTGCCCGTTCAGCCGCTCAGTAGTAGATGTAGCCGATGGACGCCCGTGTGCGCGCCACGCCAATGGGCGGCCCGAGGGCCCTTGTGGGCCCCGTTCAGGTCCGCGCGAGCTCCTCGCGGTCTGCCAGCGCGGCTCAATGCGACGGATCGGATTGCCTGGCCGGTTCCGCCGCGGAATCCAAACGGAGCCCGCGCGATGCGTCCACCCCATGTCACAGGAGTGGTCGTATCGCTGGGCCCCGAGATGAGATCGGCGGGAGGTGGTTCTACTCTTCTTCGTGGGCGACCGGCGCCGGCGCGGGAGCGGCCGGAACCGGAGTGGCAGCAACCGGAGCGGACACGACCGGAGCAGGCACGACGACCGGGGCCGGCTTCTTGACCGCCTTCACCGGAGCCGCCTTCTTGGCGGGCTTCTTCGCGACGGCCTTTTTCGCAACGGCCTTCTTCGCGACGGCTTTCTTGGCAACGGCCTTCTTCGGAGCCGCCTTCTTCGTCGCCTTCTTGGCGGCCTTCTTCGCCGGTTTCGCAGCCTTCTTCGGAGCGGCCTTCTTGCCGCCCTTCTTCGCCGGGGACTTCTTCGCCGGGGCCTTGGACTTCTTCGCCGCGCCGCGGCGCGCCGCTGCAGACCTGGTCGAACGCATCGGGACCTCCTCGTGAGCTCCGTCCTCGTGACCGCGGGATCACGGCCTCAGCGCCGTGGATGAACCCCGCGTCCGCGGCAATCTAGCACTCGGGCGATCCACCTCAAGCCCCGCGTTTGCTCCCGGACGCGGAATCTGCGGAGTCGCAACGGCGGGCCGACGGCAGACTCACGCCCCGTGACCACCGCCTCGCGCTTCCACGGGTTCAGCTTCCGCCTCCGCGACCGAGAGGTCCGCGAGTTCGGGGAAGACCGATTGGCGACCGAACTGGGAGACGCCGACGTCTTCTCGTGGATCGACCTCGAGTCTTCGACGAAGACGCCGCTGCTCGACCTGCTCGCGTGCCTCGGCGTGGATGCGAAGGTCGCCGATCGCCTCGATGCGCCGGAAATCCTGCCCTGGATCGTCGAACGACCGAACTGCGTGGCCTTCCGTCTCTACGAGATCGACCGCCCCGAGCGACACCTCGACACGGCGGCTGGCATTCGGGCGATGGAAGCGTCGCGCATGCTCGTGATCCTCGGGAAGGACTTCGTCGTGACGTGGCACGCGTGCCCGCTCGACGTCGTGGACGAGGTCAAGGCCACGTGCGGCGACGCGTTCCGGCTGGCGGGGCGCACGCCGAACTTCGTCGCGTTCCTCTTCCTGCAGCGGTGCCTCTACGACTACGCCGACCTGAACCTCGCGAACGACAACTTCCTCGACGGGTTCGGCCCCGCCCCGGGGCGATCGTGCGCCTCGAACGCGGAGCAGATCGAGGTCGCCGGCCGCAACATCCTCACACTGAAGAAGCTCGCCACGAGCCTTCACATCGTCTGCATGCTGCTCGCGACGAAGCGCACGCCGTTCGTCTCGGACGAGGGCCGCGCATCGTTCCGCGACCTCCAGGAGAACGCGATCTCCGTGCGGTCGGCCGTGGACGACTCCCGCGACCTCCTCAACGGTGTGCTCGGATCGCTCCAGACCGAAGCCGCGAACCGAACGAGCGAGATCGCGGGCGTGCTCACCGTGGTCAGCGTGATCATGCTCCCGCTCGGTCTCCTGGCCGGAATCTGGGGCATGAACTTCGAGGTTCTCCCGCTCGTCAAGCACGAGTACGGGTTCTGGCTGCTCATGGGAGGAATGGTCACGATCGCGGCACTGCTGTTCTGGACGTTCCGCCGCGTGGGCTGGATCCGCCGCTGAACCCGGCCTTCGCGGACGATGAAAGGGGGAACGCCATGTCCCCCACGCAGCCGCCTTCGCTGGACCCGCCCACGAGACGTCGCCCCACCTTCTCCGAGAGCTACCTGACCCGCCGCATGGCCGCAGTGCTGCTCCTCGGGTTCAGTTCCGGGCTGCCCCTCGCGCTGACCGGCGACACGCTCGCGCTGTGGCTCACCGACCACGGGATGAAACTCGCCGAGATCGGCGCGTTCGCAGCGGTTGGGACGCCGTACATGCTGAAGTTCCTGTGGGCGCCGTTCCTCGACCGCTTCGCGCCGCCGGTCCTCGGACGCCTGCTCGGTGCCCGCCGCGGGTGGATCGTCGCCGCGCAACTCGTGCTGGCGGTTGCGACCATAGCCCTCGCATCGTGCGACCCCGCGGCGTCGATCGGCCTCCTCGCATCGGCCGCAATCGCGGTGGCGTTCGCCAGTGCCACGCAGGACATCGTCATCGACGCATGGCGCACCGAGACGCTGCGTGAAGACGAAGCGGCACCCGGCGCATCGGTCCACGTCACCGGCTACCGGATCGGCATGCTCGCATCGGGCGCCGGGGCGCTCCTCCTGCGAGGGCCCGCGGGGTTCTCCTGGTCAGCGACGTACCTCGCGTGCGGTGCACTGCTCACGGTCGGACTCGTCGGCGCGTTCCTGGCGCCCTCGCCCGAGCGCACGTCGCCCCCGGCAACGATCGCCGACGCCGTCGTGCTGCCGTTCCGCGAGTTCTGGGCGCGGCGCGGGGCGTGGTTCGTCCTGGCGTTCATCCTCCTCTTCAAGCTGCCGGACGTCATCGCCGGAGCCATGACGATGCCGTTCCTTCGACAGACCGGAATCCCGCTGGAGCAGATCGCCTCCGTCCGCCAGGGACTCGGGGTGTTCGTGACGATCGCCGGGACGCTGGCCGGCGGCTTCGTCGCGGCCCGCGTCGGACTCCGCCGCGCGCTCTGGATCTACGGGATACTCCAAGCCGTCAGCAACCTCGCGTTCTGGGGTCTGGCCGTTGCCGGCCCGAGCCTCGGCGCGCTCACCGGCGCCGTGATCGTCGAGAACTTCTGCGCGGGGCTGGTCACTGCCGGCTTCCTCGGCTTCCTCCAGCGACAGTGCTCCCCCGCCCTCGCCGCAACGCAGTTCGCGCTTCTCACGAGCTTGATGGCCCTCCCCCGCACGTTCGTCGGCGCCCCCGCCGGCTGGCTGGCCGACCGCCTCGGCTGGCCCGCGTTCTTCGCGGTCTCGGCGCTCTTCGGCATCCCCGGCCTGCTCCTCCTGCCGTGGCTCGACGAGCGCCGACTCGGCCACTCGCCCGACGCCCCGGCGCCCGCGCCCGAGGGCGCGGCGCTGTAAAGGTCGCGACGGAGCCGAACGAGCCCGGGGCCCGCAACAGTCCGTTTACAGAAAGGACAGGACGATTGCGGTGGCGCGCGTGATAGAAGTCACCTCTGCTCCCTGGTTTCTGCCCTCGCGCCCGACTTCAGGACCACAAAGCTCGGAGATGACTGCGTGTCACGGATGTCGTCCCTCGTCGCCGCTCTCGCTTTCGTCCTCGCCATGGCGTTCGCCGCGCCAAGCGCGTTCGCGGACTTCCAGTACCTGTCAACGGGCGACGCCGCCAACGTCGTGGTAGGGTCCGGATCCTTGGCGTCGACTACGATCTCGGACGGCGGCACCGACGACCACGCGCTGGGCGGTGCGCCCGACGGAATCACGGTGACGTTCACGGCCGGTGCCGGTGGAGCCACGCTGCGCCTGAGGCTGAACTTCGACAGTGCTGCGTCGAACCCTGGGCTCATCTTGTACGGGCTGACAGACAGCGGCTCAGGAGTCACGATCACCCAAGTCGCATGGGGAACCGGCGCCTTCAGTGGCTCGTTCCCGAGTTCCACCACGATCGTCACCACGGCCGTTCCCGACGCCTCGAGTACCTTCTCGCTTCGGACGCCGTTCGACTCCTACTCCCCGGCGTTCACGGCAGGCACCAACCAGGTGGCGTTCGTCTTCTTCACCCTGCCCGCCAACGCCACGCTGACCCTCGACGCCGTCTCCAATCCCGAGCCCGGCACTTTCGCGCTCTTCGCCCTGGGCGCTGCCGTCTTCGGCGGCCTGCGACTGCGTCGTCGCAAGGCCGTCCGACGGAGTGGCGCGGCCGCCTGAGTCCTGTCGTTGGTACAACGCGCGTCCGTGCCTCAGCCCGCAGCACCGTCGCCCGTGCTTCCGCCGCGCGTGCGCTGCTATTCGTGCGGTCGCTGGCAGGACCCGTCTGCCGACGCGTGCCAGCGCTGCGCGACCACGTTCGCCGGGATGTGCCCCTGCGGCACGCTGCACAGCCTGTACTTGAGCACCTGCACCGGATGCGGCGGAACGATCACCCCGCGGCGGTTCTCGCGTTCGAGACTGCCGGTCGTCCGCGCGGCGCGCTGGGGCATATTCTTGGTTGCCGTCGTTGGCGCTGCGATCGCGCTGGCACGCGAGCGAGCCGAGAAACCGGGGTATGCCTGGAAGGCAGAGGGCGTCGAGCAGTACCTCGCCGGGCGGTATGAAGCCGCAGCGAAGTCGTTCGAGGCGGCAACGCAGGCGCGTCCGCGCGACGCCGAGTCCTGGTACAGCCTCGCGACGTGCTACCGACAGCTCAAGATGTCGCCGGACACCTACCTTCCGAGCGCCCGACGCGCCGCCGAGCTCGACCCGAACCTGCTCGGGGCGCAGATCTTCCTCTCCGTCTGCGAACGCGAGGCGGGGAACCTGGATCGGGCGCTGGAGCACGCGCGCCGCGCCGCAGCCCTTCCCGCAGGCGACGGAACCGCCGAGCGGATCATCGCGGAGCTCGAACTGTCCCGCCCCGGCGGCGACGTGCAGGCCGCCCTTGCGGCGCTCCGACGGGCCGTGGTCCGTGATCCGGGCAACGTCCAGGCCAAGATCCTGACGGCCGAGTGCTACCTGCGGCTCTACGGCACGCTGCCGACCGAGTCCTATCCGCCGGAAGCCGTCACGGCGATCGAGGAGGCGCGCGTTGCGATGACGGACCCGTCGTCGTGGGCCGACGCCGGAGTGGGCGCGATGGCGCTCGCGCACCTGCAACTGTGCGTCGGTGCGTCGGCGGACGCCTACGCGACGGCGACCGACGGGATCGACCGCGGCGGCGCAGCCATCCCCGACCGCGTTCGTGCGAGGCTACTCGTGATTCGGGCGCGCGCTCTGCTCGCGTGGCGAAGGGACCGCGAGGCGGCCCGCGCGGACCTGATCCAGGCACTCGAGACCGAGCCCACGTTGGAGATGGCGTCGGCGATCTCGCTCCCGTTGACCGCGACCGGCGAGGCCGGCCTCGCCGAGGACGCCCTGACGACCGTGGCGGCGCGGCACGACCCGTCCGGCGGCGTGTCGGCGGCCCGCGTGAGCCTTCTGCTCCGACGCGGCGCGGTCGGCCCAGCGCTCGCCGCTGCGCGGCGTGCCGCCGATCTGCGGCCCGACGACCTGACGTGCTCGCTCATCCTGGGAGACGCGCTCAGAGCGAACCGCGACCCGTCTGCGGCGAGGATCGCCTACGCGCAGGCTCGCGCTCTTCCCGACGGAGTCGCCGAGGCCAGAATCGCGCTGCTCGCCTTGGACGAAATGGCTGCGACGGCCGGCAACGCGTCGCTCATCTCCGCGCTCGCTTCGCTCGAGCCCTTTCTCGCCGCGCCTCGGCCGGGCGTGTCGGTCCAGATGGCGGCCGCCCGCTTGAGGATCGCGCTGCGCGAGGCGACCGAAGCTGTGGCGCTCGCCACGCGCGCCACCGAGTCCGCTCCGGGCCTGCCCGAGACGTGGCTGCTCCTCGCCGAGGCGCACTCCGCGTCGAGGGCCCTCGACGGCCCGACGCGCGCTGCGTTCGCGCTCCAGCGCGCGAGACGACTCCTCCCGGACGACGAGGACGTCTGCGTCGCCGAGGCGGAGGCGCACATCGCGGCGATGGACACTGTCGGCGCGGTCGTTGCTTCCACCTGCTACCTGGACCGCCACCCGGACGCGACGCGGATGCTCAAGCTGCGAGGGCGCGCGCGCTCGCTCGGAAATCGATGGGCGGACGCCGCGTGCGACCTGCGGCGTGTCGTGGTTCTGGACCCGACAGACGCCGATGCTGCGATTTGCTGCGCGGAGTCGGAGTTGCGCGACGGCGACCGCGCGGCAGCTCTGCGCACGCTCGAACGCGTGGACGTGACCGGGCACCGGTCCCTGGCGGACATGGTCTCCCTGCTGCGCCTGCGGATCGACGGCGCGACCATCGATCAGGCGGCGGATCGACTGCGCGAGAACGGTGCAAGCGGCTTGCTCGCGCGCGTCTTCCTGCTCGTCGGACGAGTCAAAGACGCTGCGGCCGAGGCGCGCCGAGTGCTCGCGGAGTCGAAGGGCGACCCGGGCTCGGTTGACGTCCTCGTGCACGCGGTGCTCGACGCGAATCCCGAGTCCGAGGAAGCGTGCGCCGAGGCGACGCGCGCGGTCGCCTCGCTGTCGGCGTCCGCCCCACGCGCGCTCGCGGCGACTCTCCGGGCGCGCATCCTCATCGCCGAGCACAGGTGGGAGGACGCCTGGGCGGAGATCGCTCCGTTCCGCGAAGAACTGGGTCGCGACGCCGTGGCCAGGTTCGTGCTGGGTTCCGCGGCCCTCAGGTCGGGCCGCACGCAGGAGGGCCTGGACGAGATCCGACGCAGCGTCGAGATTCTCGGCGGCCCGGACTCGCTGCGCGTCGCCGCCGCTGACGCTTTCGCCGGCGCGGCCGCGTCGAAGGACACGGCATTCAACGAGCGTTGCTCCCGGTTCGCGCTCACGCTCTCGCCGGATCACCCGGCGGCGGCCGCGCGGCTCTCCCAGATCCTGGCCGACCGCGGTGACTTCGTTGCGTCGGCCGCGGTCGCGGAGCAGGGACTCCGCTCGCCGCGCGCCACGAAGCAGCAGGCGTTCGCGCTGCGCCTGCTCGCGGCGTCGGCCGAGTCGCTCGTCGGCAGCGCGTCGCTCGCCCGGTCCAACCTCGAACAGGCGGCGAAGCTCGAGCCGGGCTCGTCGGCCGTCATGCTCCTCCGCGGCAGCGTGTGCCTCGCCGACGGGGACATGCCGGGCGCGACGGCTGCCTTCGAAGAAGTCCAACGGGCCAACCCGTCGGACGCCGTCGCTGAGGCCGGACTGATCGCGGTCGAACTGCGCGGCGACAGCGTGGACCTCGCAGTGCGCCGCGCGAAGCGGTGGCAAGCTGCGCACCCACAGGACGTGACGCTCGACGTCATGGCCGCAGACCAACTCTCCAGGATCGGCCGATTCGACGCCGCCGCAGACGTTCTCCGCGCCACGTGCGCACAGCATCCGGGCGACCTGTCCCTCGCCCAGTCACTCGTCAGCGCGCTCGTCGCGTGCGACCGACACGCCGATGCCGTCGCGGTGGCTTCCGAACTCATGGCGACGCGACCGAAGGACGACGCCGAAGCGGTTCTCTTCGCGGCCCGCGTCGCGGCCATGCAGACCGATTCCGCGTCGCGCGCAGTGGATCTCGTGCGGCGCGCGCGAGCCGTGTCCGCGCTGACGACTGCGCAGACCGCCGCTGCCTGGGCGATCGAAGCCGATGCTCTCCTGCGCCTGTCGTCGATGAAGGACGCCGAGGCGGCCGCGCGCACGGGCATGCAGTTCGTGGCATCGGAGACGGACCTGCCCGACCGGTCGGAGCCAATCCTCAGGTTCGTGCTCGGGGTGAGCGCCTACAGCGTCGGAGACCTCGCGGCGGCGCTCCGGGAGTTCGAACGGTGCGTGGAACTCGCGCCCGGGAACACCGACTATCTGAACGACCTCGCCTGCGTGTTGGCGAAGACCCCGGGCAACGGCGCCGCCGCCCTCCGCTTCGCGATCCGCGCGGTGAAACTCAGGCCGCGCCTCGCGAGCCTGTGGGACACCCGTGCGATCGCCGCCGACGCCGCGGGAGACGCCGGCGACGCCGACCGGAGCCGCCGCACCTGCCTCACGCTGCACGCCGCCGCCCCGTTCCGCGACCCCGACGGCCGAGCTCGAACCGCAATCGCTCTGGCGGGCAGCCTGGCAGCGCGCGGCCTGTTCGACGACGCCCGCCAGATCGCCGCCGACGTCGCCACCTGGACGCCCGCACCGTCTGCGGCGCTGTTGAAAGAGGCCGCGTCGCTCGCGTCGAAGTGACGCGGGCCGAGGCGTCGGCCGGAGCCTCGTCCGGTTGCGAACCGTCGTCGATTCCCCGGGGCGGCGTCCTCGCGGGGAGACAGTTGCAGCCGATGCACCGTTGCGTTGGATTCGCGCGGGCGGGGCACGGGATTAGCATCTGGTCCGCCTGTCCGTCGTACCGCTCGCTGTTCCGCTCGCCCGTTCGCACCCAGGAGGTTCCACCGCCATGAAGTCCGTTTCGACCAAGCTGTTCGCGTCGTTCCTCGCACTGACGCTCGGCGTCGCGCTCGCCCAGTCGTCGGCGTTCGCCTCCGAGGCGTCCGAGGCCCACAAGGCCGCACTCGAACTGAAGGCGGCGATCAAGAAGGCCGGAAGCGACGAGGCGGCGCGAACCGCTGCGCAGACCGCGCTGAAGGACTTCGCGAAGTCGAAGGCCGACATCCTGCAGGAGAAGCGCGGGTCGCTCACGAAGCTCGACCTCATGTACCTCGGACTGATCCAGTGCATGGCGGGCAACAACGACACGGGGATCGAGACGCTGCGCGTCGCGGTGGAGAAGAAGGAGGAGACGAAGTACGGCGCGAACATCCACGCCAACCTCGTGCAGGCTCTGCTCGACGCGAACCAGCCCGACGGCGCCGCGGTCGAAGTGGACAAGATGCTGGCGCTCTACACCGAAGCCAAGGAGGTGAAGATCGCGGTGATGAACCTCGGCATGGCCTACCGCGGCGCGCTGAACTTCGAGAAGTCGGCGCATTGGCTGCAGAAGGCCTTCGACCTGGGCGACATGAACGCCACGAAGCCGCTCGTCAACGATCTCCTCATGCTCGGGAAGCAGGAAGCCGCCGTCGCCGCCGCGCAACTGGCGATCGAGAAGGGCGTCCCGCAGCAGAAGGACGACATGCAGACCCTGAAGGACATCACCGAGAAGATCGGCTCGGACGTCACGGAACAGTTGAAGTTCGACGCGTTCGTGCCGAGCGGCGGCCCCGACATGACCGACAAGGTCGTCGTGCTCATCTTCTCCCACGGCAGCGCGAAGACGTTCAAGGTCTGCCTGAAGCTCTGCGACAAGGTGAAGAAGCTCCTCGCCGACGACGTGGTCCCGATCCTGACGACGACCTACTACAAGAAGAACTTCGAGTCCGGCAAGATCGACGACTCGGTCACGCCGGAGATGGAGCGCGACTTCGGCGCGAAGCTGGTGGACCAGGAGAACTGGCGCGGCTGGATGGGCTACCTGAAGGACGAAGCAGCGACGAAGGCCTGGGGCGTCTCGGCCCTGCCGCACGTGGTCATCGTCTCGAAGGACCGCAAGCTGCTCTTCGCGCACACCTTCGACCTGTCGGACCGCGGCGACCGCGACTGGGCCGTGATGCAGAAGGTCCTCGAGTCCGCGGCGAAGTAGCGCCCGACAAGCAGGGGGCGGCTCCCGGGCGACCGGGGGCCGCCCCTCTCGATTCCGCGGCGAGTCCTGCGGCGCGCGGATGTAGCGTGCGCGCCCCGGACGGAGCCGGGGTCCACGATGGTCCAGAGCGATGCACCCGTCCCGCTGGCCCCCGGTGACCGGGTCGGCAACCTCCGCCTCGAGCGTGAGCTCGGGCGCGGCGGCTTCGGCGCCGTCTACCTCGCGCGCGACGAACTCGTCGGCCGCCACGTCGCGCTGAAGATGGTGCTCCCGTCTGCGAGCCGCTCGTCGGCGGAGGACCGCGAGAGCTTCCTCCGGGAGGCGCGGGCGATCGCGGGCATCCCGAGTCCTCACATCGTCACCCTCTACTCCGTCCACGACTGGCAGGGCGGCGGTTTCCTCATCGAGATGGAGTACGTGGACGGCGGCTCGCTCCGCGACCTGCTCGTGGCCGAGGGCCGCGTGACCGGGCCCCGCGCGCGGACGATCGCCCGCGGCGTGCTCGACGCCCTGCGGTGCGCTCACGAGCGCGGCGTGCTCCACCGCGACGTGAAGCCCGACAACGTGCTCATCGGGCGCGACGGCACCGTGAAGCTCGCGGACTTCGGTCTCGCGCTCGTGACGACCGGCGTCGGCAACGCCACGACGACCACGGGCGGAATCGTCGGCACTCCCTGGTACATGGCGCCGGAGCTGTTCACCGGCGCGGCGGCGACCTCACAAACAGACCTGTGGGCCGCCGGCGTGACGATCCACGAGATGCTCACCGGCTCGTGGCCGTTCGGCGGCGACCGGCTGCCCGACGTGATCCGCGGAATCCGCGACGCGGCGCCGCCTCCGCTTCCGGCGGACACGGACGCAGCCCTCGCACGCATCGTCGCCGCCTGCCTCTCGAAGCGTCCCGAGGACCGGCCGAGATCTGCGGCGCAACCCGTCGCGCTTCTCGGCGAGTCGATGCGCCGCGAGCCCGCTCACGTCAGCGAGCCGCCGCCGTCGCTCCTCGCCGGGCGTGACCAGGAGGCCGCGATCCTGCACGCCGCACTGCGCGAAGTCGCCGGCGGCGGAGCGCGGGCGTTCGTCGTGCGGGGCGCGGAGGGCTGCGGGAAGTCGGCGCTGCTCGACGAAGTGCGCCGCGCGGCGCCGTCGCTCGGGTGTCTCGTGGTGGACTGCCGCGTGACGAGCGGCCACGGCTGGATTCCCGCACTCGCCGACGCTCTCCGCCGCGCGATCGCACCGGACGGGCGCGACGAGACGATCGCGCGACGCGCGGAGTCCGACGCGCTCGGCGTGAGTGCGTCCTTCGTCCGCACGCTCCTCGGGACGGGCTCGGACAGCTCCGGTGTGGACCCCTCCGACGCATCGCGAATCCTCGCATCGACGCTGTTCGGACTCGCGGGCGGCGGACCGGTCTGCGTCGTTGCGGACGATCTGCACCTTCTCGGGGAAGCCGACCTGCGACTCGTCCGTGGGTTGCTGCGGGCCCTGGCGGGCACACGTGGCTTGTTCGTCGGTGCAGCGCGGCCTGTGGAACCCGACGTCTGCACCACGCTCAGCGAACCGGAGCCCGGCGACGAGACCGTCGCGCTCGCACCGGTCGCGATCGACCTCGCGCCGCTCTCGGCCGACGCCGTCTACCGCGTGCTGCAGGACAGGTCCGGTGCGCGCATCGTGCCCGCGCAGGTCGCGGACTGCGTGGCAGCGCGCGCCGGGGGCAACCCGCTCTTGGCGCTGGAGTTGTTCCGCCACCTGTCGCAGGCCCGCGCGATCGTGGCCCGGGACGACGCGTGGGAGGTGGTCGCGGATCCGGCGCTGGTCCAGCTCCCCACCGGGCTCCGCGATGCGTTCGCACGCCGGGTCGAGCGGCTCGACGAAGACGATCGCGAGCTCCTCGAAGCCGCCGCCGTGGCGGGCCCGGCGTTCGATGGGGCGTCGCTTGCCGCGGTGGTCGGCGAGTCGTCGCTCGCGGTGCTGAAGCGCCTGCAACGCCTCGCACGCCGCGGCGGCACGATCGAGGCGAGCGGCGACGGCTACCGGTTCGAGCATCCGCTCGTGCGCGACGTTCTCACGGAACAGATCTCGCCCCCGCTGCGCCGCGCGCTGCATGCCGCGTTCGCGGAGTACCTCACGCGACACGACGCGTCGGACGCGCTCGTTCTCGGCACGCACTGGGAACAGGCCGGCGACGCCGCGAAGGCGCGGCCGCTGCTCGTCGCCGCGGCAGCCGATGCCGCGCGGCGGCTCGACCGCCCGGCGGCGCTCAACCTCGTGCAGCGAGCGGGCCTGTTGACCGTCCCACCGGATGCTGACCTGTGCCGATCTCACGGCGAGTCGCTCGTGCGGCTCGCGGGACTGCTCCGCGACGCGAACAGAACGAACGAAGCGAGCGCCCTCCTCGACGCGGTCGGTGCGGCGACGGAGGGCACGTGCGACGACGCGTTCGCGGCGCGGCTCCGCATCAGCTCGGTGCTGACGAGACACCAGGCCGGCAACTCGCGGGAGTCCGACCGCGACGCGCTCCTCCAATCGGTGGCCACGCTGCCGGAGTCGCGCGAACTTGCGATGGCGCACTACGTCCTCGGGCTGCTTGCGCGGCGCGCCGGCGACCACGCCGCCGCCGAGCGGAGCACGCTCGCCGCCGACGCGATCTTCCAGGCGCTCGGTCTCGAGCAACTCCACGGGACGGCGCTGAACGCGCTCGGTGCGATCGCGGAGTTGCGCGGCGATCTCGAGGGTGCGTCCGAACTGTGGGCGGGAGCGGCCGTCATCTCCGATCGCGTCGGCCGCCCGGTGAACGCCGCCATCAGCCGCGTGAACCGCGCCGGAGCCGCGATCGCGATCGGACGGATCGACGGTCTGCGGCCCGAGCTTGAGCGCGCCGTCCGCGTGCTGGAACTCGCTCGGGCGCCGGGTGCGGCGGCGCATGCGTCGGGTCTGCTCAGCGCGCTCCAACATGCGCTCGGCGACTTGCGGGCCGCTGAAGAGACGTCCGCTCGGGCAACGCGCGCCGCCCGCGAAGCCGGCGCCCGTGCGACGCTGACGGGCCTCCTCTGCGGTTCCGCGGGCCACGCCGCGGCTCTCGGCCGACTCGACGACGCGTCGAGCCGCTACGACGAAGCGCTGCAGCTCGCTACTGCCGCCGACGATCCGTCGCTGCGCGCTCAGGCTCTCGCGATCGGCGCCGCGATCTCGGCGTGGTCGGGCGATGCGGACGGCGCACGACGCCTCGGCGTGGAAGCGCTCGACGGCGCGCGCGCCTCAGGAGTCGGTGTCGACGCAGTGCTCGTGCCGATGATCGCGACGTGCGTTGCAGGCACGTCCGGCAGGTTCTGGCGGACGGCCCGGGATCACCTCCGCGTCGCCGCCGACCTGCCCGCGCGAACGTCGCAGGTGCTCGCTCGGGCACTCGACGGAGCGGTGGCGTTCGCAGAGGGTTCGGGCGACGCCGCGACGCTCGTCGCGGCGGCCGACGCGCTCGCAGGCGGCGCCATCGGCGACTGCCGCGCGGAGCTGATCGTCACGTCGCACCTGCTTCGGGCGGAGGGCGCGCGCCGCAGCAACGACCTCGACGGCGCGATGCGGGCCGCAGACGACGCATCGACGGGCGCCGCGCGCATGGAGCACGTCTGGCTCGAGATCGCGGCGTGCCGGTGGATGGAGCGGATCGAGCCGTCGTCTCTGCGACGCGAACGCTGGCAGATGCTCTTGCGTCGCGCATCTGCCGAGATGCAGCCCGGCGTGCGGAGGGACGCGGTCGTCGCAGCTTGGTCGGCGGGCTGACACGCTCACCGGTCAGCTCGGAACGGCCCCGCAGACTCGTCCAGGCGGGGTCGCCGGAGCGCCGTCTCCGAGCAGTCGCGCGCGCGGCAGCCGGAGTCGCCGGAGGGCTCGGCGAGATTCTTCCGGAATCCCACGACAGTTCCGCCGGGACGCCGCGCCTCTCCCTTCGTGACGCGCAAGTCGCGGGTCGCGGAAACGAACGGCAGGAGAGACATCCATGGCGAAGAAGACGACGGTTCGGACTGCGGTGAAGTGTGGCGGGATCACCACCAGCAACCACGCAGCCTCCGTGCGCACCGCGGTGAAGGGTGGCGGGCTCGACACCAACAACCACGCAGCGTCCGTGCGCTCTGCGGTGAAGAGTGGCGGGCTCAGCGCCGCCAACCACGCAGCCTCTGTGCGCTCTGCGGTGAAGGGCGGCGGGATCGCCGTCAGCAACCACGCGGCCTCGGTTCGCACCGCGGTGAAGAGCGGCGGGCTCAACGCCCAAAACCACGCGGCGTCCGTGCGTACTACGGTGAAGTGTGGCGGGCTCTCCAGCGGCAATCACGCGGCCTCCGTGCGCACTGCGGTGAAGGGCGGCGGGCTCAACAGCGCCAACCACGCGGCGTCTGTGCGTACCGCGGTGAAGAGCGGCGGGCTGAACGGCTTCAACCACGCGGCCTCCGTGCGCTCTGCGGTGAAGTGTGGCGGGCTCGGCACCGACAACCACGCGGCCTCGGTTCGCACCGCGGTGAAGAGCGGCGGGCTCAGCAGCACCAACCACGCGGCGTCTGTGCGTACCGCGGTGAAGAGCGGCGGGCTCGCCGTCAGCAACCACGCAGCCTCGGTTCGCACCGCGGTGAAGGGCGGCGGGCTCGACAGCACCAACCACGCGGCGTCCGTTCGTACCGCAGTGAGGAGCGGCGGGCTCGGCAGCGCCAACCACGCGGCGTCTGTGCGCACCGCGGTGAAGAGCGGCGGGCTGAACGGCTTCAACCACGCGGCCTCCGTGCGCTCTGCGGTGAAGAGCGGCGGGCTCACCAGCAGCAACCACGCAGCCTCGGTTCGCGTCTAGCTCCCGGATGTCGGCCGACGGGGCGCGGCGGCGGCTCGGAACCGCCGGGCCTCTTCCGAGCGCCCCCGGCTCTCGTAGAGCCCGACGATGGCGTCGGCGAGGCGCGCCCGGAACCTTTCGGCGACCTGCGGGTCCAGGGTTCTCCAGGCGCCCAGCAGCACAGTTTCGGCCTCGTCGTGCCGTCCCTGCTCGATGAGCGCCCGACCGAGCCAGGTCGAGAGGTCGGTGACTGAAACGCCATCGCGGACGCCGGGATGACTCGTGTCGCACAGAGCCGCTCGCGCTGCCGCTTCTGACTCCGGCCACCGACGCAGACGCCCGAGGATGGCGACGAGCTGAAGGGCGAAGCGACTCGCCGAGCGCGCGTCGATCGAGGCGGACCCGGACACCGCATCGACGATGTGCCGCTGCACGGCGAGCGCCTCCTCCAAGCGACCAAGTTCGGCGAGAGACGCCGCTCGACTGTGGTGCGCGGTCAGCGCGATCGTGGAGCCGGGTCCGAGCATCGCGTCCGCCTCGGCACAGAATGGGTCGAGGACGGCCAGCGACTCCGCGTACCGTCGGGCGGAGGCGAGGAGGCTCCCGTAGTTCGACGTTGCCAGCATCGCCTCGCTGCTGGGTCGCCCCCCCGCCCGCCGGTACCCGTCGCTGGCCTGCCTCGCGAGCTCGATCCCGACATCGAAGTTCCCGAGATTGCACTCGAGTCGGGCGAGTTGCCCCGCGAGGAAGAGCGTCTCGGCGTGATCGAGGCCGAGGACGCGGCGGCATCGCTCCAGCGCGTCGCGGAGGATCCGCGCACCCGACTCGATGTGCCCCGTGGCCGCGTGCGTCTGCGCCAGGTTCCCCCGGATGTGAATCGTCGCCTCGGCGTCGTCGCCTACAGCGGCTGCGCTGGCCGCGGCCGCCGTCTCGAGCAGGACGATCGCCTCGGCGTCCCGCCCGAGCATCGACAGAAGCGACCCGAGCATCTCCTGGATCTCGCATAGCTCCGCGTCGTCGGCGGCGAGGTCTCGGACCGCCTCGTCGTGCAGGTGTTGCGCGATCTCGCACGCCCGATCGGTGATCCCGAGGCCGTGGAACGTCTGCACGAGGGTCCTGCGTATCGCGCGGCGGACGTCCGGACGACCGGCGAACGACTCGTTCGCGGCCGCCGCGGCGCGGTCGAGGACGTCGGCAACGCGAACGTCGCGTCCGTCCCGGTCCGGGTGCGCGGCCGAGATCGTGCCCTTCAGGAACTCGAGAATCTGCGACGCCTTGTCGCGTTCGGCGTCGGCGCGCACTTGCGCCGCGCGCGCCTCCGCGGCGCTCTCCCGCGCCAGCCGCTCGTTCCGCTCCGCGCGGACGACCGCCGCCCGAAGTGCCTGCTGCTCGACGAGGAGCTCCGTGATGGCGCGCCCGCGTTTCACCGACCGCAGGCCGCGCGCGAGCATGCCGACGCGCTTCGCGCGGACCGCCCGCCCGTCCAGCGCCGCGCGCAGGTCCTCGGCCATCGCGGCCGCCGAGGCGTAGCGCTTGTCGCGGTCCTTCTCGAGAGCCGCAAGAACGACCGTCTCCAATCCGCGCGGCACGTCGGAGTTGAACTTCGACGGCAGCTCCGGCTCCCACGACTGGATGCGGCGCAGCACCTCGGTGGTCGTCGGACCGGGGAACGGCGCCTGGAGTGTGAGCGCTTCGTACAGCGCGGCGCCGAGCGAGAAGACGTCGGTCCGCGCGTCGAGAGCGTCCGTGCCGCCGACCGCTTGCTCGGGGCTCGCATAGTGCGGGGTTCCGACGAATCCGTGCGTCAGCGTGAGCGAGGCTTCGTCCTCGATCGTGGCGAGTCCGAAGTCGAAGAGAAGAGCGAACCCGTCACGTCGCAGCATCACGTTGGACGGCTTCACATCACGGTGGACGACACCCTGCGCGTGCGCGTAGGCGAGAGCCTCCGCCACGTCGAGCGCCGCGCGGGCGGCGGCCTGCCACCACGTCCCGCGCCACGGCTCCGGCAGCTCCCGGCTCGTGCCCGCGAAGTCGCTCCCGGCGAGCGACGCCGGCTCGCGGTCGCGCACGGACGCCAGCGCAGCGGCGAGCGTGCGGCCCTCCACGAACTGCATCGTGAAGTACGGCTGCCCGTGCTCCTCGCCCATGTCGTAGACGGGCACGATCAGCGGATGCTCGAGCCTTGCCACGGCACGGGCCTCGCGGTCGAAGCGTTCGCGCGCGCGGGAGGTCGCGAGCCGGTGCGGCAGCACCTTGAGCGCCACGGTTCGGCCGAGTTTCACGTGGCGGGCGAGGTAGACGTGCCCCATGCCGCCGCGGCCGAGTTCGCGGATGATCTCGTAGCCCGCGAACGCAGGCACCTGCGACGGCGAGCGGCGACGCGGCGACACGTCGCGCGCCATCTCCAACACCTCGCGGACGCGGCCCGCCAGGTCAGGGCGCTCCGGAAGGGCCGCCGCCGCGTCCGGTTCGCGGCCGGCCGCGAACTCGGTCAGGAACTCCGTGAGGAGCCGGTCGAGGATCTCATCGTCGGTCACGGGCCGCCGGAGTCCGAACCGCGCGTCATCAAGCTCTTCAGAGCATCTCGGTAGAGCGCCACGCCCTTCCGGAAGCGATGCCACGCCGCCGAGACGCCGAGGCCGAGGTCGGCCGAGATGTCCTCCATCGTCCGCTCCTCGAAGAGGTGCATCCGAACGATCGGTTCGACGTCCGCGGGCAGGCTCTCGAGCGCTGCGACCATGATCCGCGCACGCTCGTTGTGATGTGCCACGCGGCTCGGTGTGACGGAGCCGGCCGGAAGAGCGTCGGAGAGCGACCCGCTGCCGGGGCCGCGAAGATCGGTGAACCGGGCCGCGCCGGCGCCGCCGCCGCGCTTGGCAGCGCCGGCGGCGCGGACCACGTCCTGAATTCGGTTCCGCGCGATGGCCACGAGCCAGGCGCGGTAGACGGGGAGCCCCGTCCACTCGTGCTGCGCCCGGTCGCGCCACGCGGCCGCGAGCGTCTCCTGCCATACGTCTTCTGGTTCGCAGAGGGCGCGCGCGGCCGGGCCCATCTGGCGGGAGATCATCACGAGGAGCGACTCCGGGCCGACTTCAAGGACGAGGTCGTCGAAGCGGGCGGGGTCGCGGTGGGGTGGGAGAACGTCGGGCATCTCGCGTTTGTCCGTAGGGAGCGACACGGCTGCTCGCCGCGGAAGCACGTCCGATCTGTCGCGGGTCCGCGCCCCGTGCAGCGACTCGGCCAGCCGTCAGTCAACGCCGAAGTGATCGAGTGCGTTGCGAACGCGGCCCCAGTCAGGGCTGTCCGTGCCGACCGACGACTGCCACGCGATCGCCACGTAGTTGACGTGCTGCTGCGGCGTCCGGCACTGCGGGAAGCCGACGGGCACGACGTCGTGCGTGTTGCTGCAGGCGTTCGCGAGCTGGACGATCGGGGCCATGCCCGCCGCCATCGCGGCTGCGCTGACCTCCGCGAGCAGGTCGTTCACCGGCCGCGCGCACGGCATCGGTGGCTGCAGCCGGGAGTCCACCACCGGCACCATCATCATCTTCCAGTCAGCGTTCGACATGTCGTCGTCCTTCCGTCGGAGTACACGGCCGGCCCCCGACGAGTGCGAGGGCCCCTGCGCGACTCTAGTCACCCGCGAGGACGGAGCGCAAGCGGCGATCCGGCGCTACTGATATCGGAGCGCCTGGATCGGGTCGAGACGGCTCGCGCGCCACGCCGGGAGAATCCCCGACATCACGCCGACGGCGCACGACACCACCAGCGCGACGAGCGCGACGTCCGGTGTGAACCGGGCCTCCCACTGCGTGAACTGGCCGACGATGAACGTGCCGACCCATCCGAGTCCGACGCCGAGGATGCCTCCCGCGCCGGCGAGCAGGATCGTCTCGGTGAGGAACTGGCCGACGATGTGACGCCGCTTGGCGCCGATCGCCCGGCGCACGCCGATCTCGCGCGTGCGCTCGGTGACGGTGGCGAGCATGATGTTCGCGATCCCGATGCCGCCGACCAGGAGCGAGATCCCGGCGATCGTGAGCAGTGCGACGTCGAGCACCCGCTGCGCCTTCTCGCGCTGGGCGAGAAGCTCCAGCGGCACCACGATCTCCCAGTCCTTCACGTCGTGCGTCTTGTCGAGCAGCGTGCGGAGCATGCGCGAGACGACCAGCACGTCGTCCTGGTTGGTGGCCTCGACCACCACCGTGTTGATCTCGACGTTCGACGCCTCGAACGAACCGCTCCGCCGCGTGTACGACATGAGCCCGACGCGCGTGATGACGGTGTCGTAGGGCGCGTAGACCTCGCCCTGGCTCGGCGCGGGCGACGAAAGCGCCTGCCGCGCGAGGCCCCGGAACTCTTCGTCCTCGAGGATGCCGACGACCTCGTACACCTGCTCGCCCACCTGGAGCCGGAACCCGATCGGATCGCCGAACCAGCCGAGCGCGCGCAGCAGTCCGAGGTGCACCACGCAGACGCCGCGACGCACCCGGTTGTCGTCGTCGGTGATGTCGCGCCCCATCGCCACCTTGAGTTTCACGGCGTCGAAGTGCCCCGCCGTGACGCCCTGCACGACGACGTCTTCCTTGCGGCTCCCGAACCACGCCTGCTCCGCGTAGCTGTGTACCGGCAGCGCGCGGGCGATGCCGGGCACGGTCGCGAGAATGTGGTCCAGGTCCTTGAACCGCAGGCCGTACGCCGAGACCCACGTGCGCTGCGCGGCGCCGCCTTTCGTCTCGGCGGGCTTGACGCTCGTGATGATCACGTTGCGGATGCCGAGTTTGTCGATCTCGCGGAGGATCTCCTCCTTCGCGCCGCGCCCCATCGCGAGCATCGTCACGACCGACGCGATCCCGAACACGACGCCGAGGGTCGTGAGGAAACTCCGCAGCTTGTAGCCGCGCAGATTCCGGAAGGCGAGTTGGACGAAGCCGGCGGTGACGTTGAGCGCGCTCATGCCGTCGCCTTGCCCGCCGGTGCGTGGGCGGAGTCGACGATGAGTCCGTCGCGCACGTGGACGGTGCGGTCGGCGCGCTCGGCGATCGCCGAATCGTGCGTCACCATCACGATCGTGCGCCCTTCGGCGTGGATGCGGTCGAGGAGCGCGAGCACGGCCTTGCCGTTCTCCGTGTCGAGGTTGCCCGTCGGTTCGTCTGCGAGGAGGAGCGGAGGTTCGAGGACGAGCGACCGCGCAACCGCCGCGCGCTGCTGTTCGCCGCCGGAGAGCTGACTCGGACGGTGGTGCAGGCGGTGCCCGAGCCCGACCTGCTCGAGCTTCGACTTCGCACGGTCGTGGCGCTCGCGGAGCGGCACACCGGCGTAGAAGAGCGGAACCTCGGCGTTCTCGAGGATCGTCAACTGCGGCACGAGGTGGAAGGCCTGGAAGATGAAGCCGATCCGACGCAGGCGCAGGTCCGAGACCTCGTCGTCGGAGAGTTGGAGCACGTCCACGCCGTCGAGTCGGTAGCCGCCGGCGTCGGGGCGGTCGAGGCAGCCGAGGATCGAGAGCAACGTGGACTTGCCGGAGCCGGACGCGCCCATGATCGCGACCTTCTCGCCGCGCAGGACGCGCATCGAAACGCCGCGCAGCACCTCGACGCGCGCGTCGCCCTCGCCGTACCAACGATGCACGCCGGTAGCGTCGATCACGGCGTCGGCCGCACCGACGGCCGGCGCGCCGCGCATCTCGGAGGCGGGGGAACTCACGCTGAACCCGGATCCTTCACGGCTTGCTCTTCGGTCGCTCGCCGCCGCCCGCGCCCGCGGGCTTGCCGCCGCCGTTTGCGCCCGCCTTGTACGCCTCCTTCGACCCGTCCTTGGGCGCCTCGCCGCCCTTGGCCTTGTCGTCGGCGACTGCCGCGCCACCGCCCGCCTCCGGGTCGTAGAGCAGAATGCGGTCGCCGTCGGACAGGCCGCTCTTGATCACGACGTACTGCGAGTTGCCCTGATCGATCTCGACGGGCGCACGTTCGGCGCCGTCGCCGACGCGCCGGAAGACGTGGAACTTCCCGCGCTGCGCGAACACGGCCTGCTGCGGCACCGCGAGGACGCCCTTCAGCTCGTCGAGCAGGATCTCGACCTTGCCGGAGAGGCCGGGCTTCAGCTTCACGTTCGCGAGATCGCCTTCGATCGCGACCTCCACGTTGAACCGCTTCACGCCGTCGGACCAACGCATGTTCTGCTGCGCGGCGACGGCGGCGATCCGCGCGACCTTGCCCTCGAGCTGGACTTCGCGCGCGGACTCGACGTTCACGTACGCCTTCTGCCCCGGCTTCACCCGGGCGATGTCGGCCTCGTGGATCGCGACGACGACGAGCATGTCCTTCAGGTCGGGGAGCGTGAGAAACGGCTGCCCTGCGTACACGGTCTCGCCCACCTTGATCTGCCGCTCGTCCCACGGGTTCCGGGCGTCGCCGTAGAGCACGATCCCGGCCGACGGCGCGCGGATCGTCATGTTCTCGAGCGTCGTGCGCGACTCCTTCAGGCGCCCCTCGGTGTTCGAGAGTTCGCTCTTCTGGCGATCGACGGCGCTTCGCCGCTGCCCCTCGCGCGCCACGGCGCGCTGCTTCGCTCGCTCGACTTCCTGCTCCGCGTTGCGGACGTCCGCCTGGCGCTGGTCGCGGTCCTTCGGCTCGGTGTAGGTCTTGTACGTGTCGCGATCGAGCACGCCGAGGTGGAGTTCGTTCTCCGCCTTGACCATGCGGATGCGCTCCTCCTCGACCTGCTCCTTCGTGACGAAGCCTTCCTTCAGCAGGTCCGGCATCTGCAGGAACCGATCCTTCGCGCGGGCCAGCTCCGACTGGGCCTCCGTCACGCGGATCTCGCGCTTGCTCATCTCCTGCTCGCGCTCGCCCTTCTCCCAACGCTCGAGCTCCACCTGTGCGAAGTGGTGCTTCAGCGCGGCGTCGCGGACGTCGCTCAGGTTCTCGCTCAACTGGATCGACAGTTCGGCCTCGGCCGCCGTGACCTCGCCGCGGAGCGCGATCACCTTGTTGTCGAGGTCCTGCACCTCGCGCTGGATCTCGGTGCGGTCGAGTTCGCAGACGACGTCTCCGGCGGCGACCTGCGTGCCTTCGTCCACGAGCGAGAGGATCTTCGCCTGCCCCGGGATCTTCGGCCGGACGAGCACCTGATTCGCGGTCTTGAGCGTGCCCTTCTCCGTGACGGTCACGCGCACGTCGCGCTTCGTCACCTGGAACGTCGCTGCGTCGGTGATCGGCGCACGCGCCGATGCCGAGTCGCCACAGCCGGCGACGAGCGAAGCGACGCCGAACAGCGCCGTCGTCGAAACCACTCCGGCGAAGAGCCCGGCTCGGATGTGTGTCAGTCTCGCCACGTGCCGTCCTCGTCGATGGTGAGCGTGCCCACGGCTTTCATCAGCCCAAGGCGCGCAACTTCGGTCTTGGCCTTCTCGCGCACGAGTCGGTCCTGCGCATCCGCCAGGTTGGAGAGCGCGTCGGTCAGGTCGCGGTTGCCGATCGTCCCCTCCTCGAAGCGGAGGCGAGCGATCTTCACGTTCTTCTCCTCGCTCGCGGTGATCTGCTCCTGGATCTTCAAGCTGCTGTCGGCCGAACGCAGGTTCCGGAGCGCTTCGCGGACGTCGAGGATCACGCGGTCTTCGGTGAGCGAGAGGTCGCGGCGGGCGCGGGACACTTCGATCCGGGCCGCGCGGAGCGCGCCGCGTTCGCGAACGCGGTCGAACGGGATCTCAAGCGAGAGCCCGGCGCCGTACGAGTCCCGCGCGAGCGGCGTCAGATCGCGGACACCGTGGGCGTCGTCGGACGCCCGCGTGCCGGTCAGGTCGAGTCGGAGGTCCGGCAGCACGTCGCGCTCGCGGATGCTCTCGCGGCGCTCGGCGTCCTCGACCTGGTCGCGGGCGGTCATCAGGTCGAGCCGGTTCAGGAGGGCGATCTCGACCGCCGGCCCGAGTTGCATCTCGACCTTCCGCGGCTCCGGGATCGTCTCTTCGACGTCGAGCTTGGCGGACATCTCGAGTCCGAGCAGGATCTTCAGCCGGTCGAGCCGCGCATCCAGCTCCTGCCGCGCGTCCACGAGGTCGTTCTCGGCCGACAGGTACTCGCGAGCGGCGCGGAACTTGTCCACCTCGCTCACGCGATCCAGCTCGAACAGACGCTCGGAGCGTCTCCGCAGGAACTCGAGGCTCTCGAGCTTCGCCCCGCGGTTCCGGACGACCTGCTTCTGCGAGACGATGTCGTAGTACGCCGCCTGCACCGACCGGGCGAGTTCCTGACGCGTCAGGTCGAACTGCCGGACGTCGTAGAGCGCCTGCCGCTCGGCGTCCGTCAACTGCTCGTGGGTCGCGTCGTATCCCGCGCCGCGCAGGAGCGGCTGCGACAGCTTCGCGGTGAGCGACGCCGCGCCCGCGCTGTCGGCGCCGGTGCCGAGCCCGCGGAACTTCGAGGCGTCGGCCGTCACCGACGCCTCGGCGCCCGTCGGGAGCGTCATCGTCGCCCCGAGAGCGACTGAGTCCCTCACCGTGCCTTCGGTGGTGTCGGTGTCGGCGAGGGCGTGCCGGATGGTCCCGGTGAGCCGCGGCCCGATCGCGTTCTGCGCGTTGCGAAGCGAGATCGCAGCGAGCACGAGCCCTTCGCGATCGCTCAGGATGTTCCGATTCCGCTTCGCGGCGACGCGCAGCGCGACCGCCAGGTTCACCGTCTCGGGGACCGGCTCGTCCGACCCGCGGGGCGCGCGGGGCGCGCTGGCGGCCCGCTCCGCGGCGGCGGCGGACGCTACCTTCGCGGCGTCCCGGTCCGCGCGGACCTTCGCCTGCAGCCCGTCCACGATCTCGCCCGTCTCGCGAACGGCGATCTCGTCCTGTGTCGTGGCGCACCCAGCGAGGCAGGCGGCTGCCAGGGCGGTCGCGAGCGCGGCGCCGCCGAGACGGCGACGCGCGCGGGGCTGGACACTCGGGATGCGACGCCTGCCGTTCATGAGATCTCCCATTGGACGGACATCGGGGCCCCGGAGCCCCGGAATCCCCCCGGGCTGCCCGCGCGTCGGCGACGTCGTAGGGCGCCGGTTCGGTCGGAACCTGTCGGCGTGCCGTCGGAACTCGGCCCTACCCGGATTGCCGCCGGCCGCCCGGCGCCGAGTACCCTCGCCTCACCGTGAACCTCCTCCGCATCGATCCGAAAGACGCCCGGGCCATCGGCCAGGGGCACCCGTGGCTCTACCGCGAGGCGCTCAGCGAGCGGCCGCGGAGCCTTCGGCCGGGAGCGGAGGTGGACCTGGGCACGCCCGAGCACGACTTCGTAGGACGCGGGATCTACGACCCGTCGTCGCCCGTGGCGGTGCGCGTCTGGACGCGCGACCGGGACGAGCACGTCGGGGCGGCCCTCATCGCGAAGCGAGTGGCCGAGGCGGTCGCGGTGCGCGAGCGACTCGGACTGCCTGCGACGACCGACGCGTACCGACTCGTGAACGCCGAGGGCGACTACCTGCCCGGCATCCTCGTGGACCGCTGGGGCGAGTGGGTCTCGATCACGCTGCAGAGCGACGCGTTGCAGCGCCTGAAGACGACGATCGTCGATGCGGTGGCCGCGGCGGTTCCTGCGGCGGGCATCTACGTGCGCGACGACAAGACGAGTCACCTCGTCGCGGGCGAGCCCGCCCCGGACATCCTCGAGTTGCGCGAACCGACGGGCACGTACGTCGCCCAGATCGCCGCGGGCGGAAAGCCGGGGCTCTTCACCGACATGCGTGAAGTCCGCCGCGCGCTGGCGCCGCACCTGAAGGGCAGGAGTTTCCTCAATCTCTTCGCTCACACCGGCGCGTTCAGCGGATGCGCGGCCGCGGCCGGCGCAGCGTCGATCGTGTCGGTGGATCTCTCGCGGCAGTACCTCGACGCCGCGAAGCACAACGTGGAACTGAACACCCCCGACGGCGCCGCGCCCGTGCCGCACGAGACCGCCCCGGCCGACGTGTTCGACGCGATGAAGGGCTACTCCGCGGCCGGTCGCCGATTCGACGTGATCCTGGCCGACCCGCCGACGTTCAGTTCGTCGAAGACGAGCGGCGCGTTCAACGTGAAGGACGGGTACCGCTCGATCGCGCGGGCCTCGCTCCGCGTGCTGTCGCAGGGCGGGCTGTTCGTCGCGGCCACGAACTTCCGGGGCATGGACAACGACGCGTTCCTGCGCACGCTGCACGACGCCGCCGAGGCCGAGCGGGCGCGCCTGCGCGTGCTCGAGGTCCACGGTCAGCCTTCGGACTATCCGTCGCACCCGATGGTCCCGGAGACACGGCACCTGCGCGTGGCGTTCTGCACCGCGACGCTCTCGCGCGACGACGACTGATAGGATCGCGGCCGGATGTCCACGCACCAACCGTACCGTTCGCGACTCGGTCCTACCTCGTCTGGAACGCAACCGCGAGCGCCAGGTCGCGTCCTCCTCGGTCCGGCCCGGCCGCTCTGCTCCGCGGATGCGCGTCGCGAGGCGCATCGATCGTCAATCCTCCACCCCCGCCGACGATTCGCCGCAACGGCACTCGCGGTGGCGGCTGCGACCACCGTCGTCGCTCCGCCCGCGCCCGCCGGCGTGCCGCTCGTGGACAAGACCGGCGTGCCCTATAAGTGGGACCTCGACACTCCGCAGCCGAACGTGATCGACGGCGAAGTGACGTTCTACGCCGACGGCGCGAGCCTCCGCGACGCGATCAACGGCTCGAAGGCCCCCTCGGCCGCGATCGAGGACGCCGTCCAGTCGTGGGCCGTCGGCACCACGCGCATCCGGTTCCGGCCGGACCTGTCGCGGTCGGCCGTGGGCCGGAACGGCTCGGACCGCGTGAACTGGATCGGGTGGAGTTCCACGGACCTCGGCCCGCTCACGTTCGCGGCCACCTTCCCCACGCGCAACGGTTCGACCGTCACCGACATGGACGTCGTGATGAACGACAAGTCCTTCTCGTGGGACACCTGGTCCTTCGGCGTGGCGAGCGACGCCGACATCCAGTCGCTCATCACCCACGAGTGGGGCCATGCGATCGGCTGCGACCACGTCCCGCTCCGGCTTTCCACGATGTACTACGCGGCGAACCTGGGGCAGATCTCGCTCCGTTCGATCGAACCCGACGACCGCGCGCTCGTCGGCTCGATGTACCCGAACAACGCGTTCCGCGCGACGACCGGCTCGCTGCGCGGCGCGGTCGCAGTGGACGGCGTGAAGGACGACCGGGCGGTGAGCGTCGTCGCGGTGTCCGTGGCGACGGCCGAGCCCGCGGCGTCGGCCCTCACGGCACCCGACGGGACGTTCGAGATCGAGGGGCTTCCGCGCGGCGCGTATCGCGTCGTCGCCACGCCGACGCACCCGCTCGCAGGCGCGATGAACGAGTGGTGGCGCACGGGTTCCACCGCGTTCCTACCGGCGGTCGCCGGCGATCCGCAGGGGAACCCAGGGCCGTCGCGAGTGTTCCTCGTCGGGGAGTTGGAGTCCGTGGCGACCGGCACGATCCACGCCGCAGCGTCGTCCGCCCCATTCGAACCAAACGACACGAAGGAGCAGGCGTCGTCGATCCGCATCGGCGAGGCCATTGCCGGCCGGTTCGAGAACACCACCGACTTCGACTGGTACGGGTTCGACGCCACGGCGGGAGACCGCCTCACGTTCAGCGTGCTCGCGTGGGAGTTGGGAAGCGACGCCGATCCAACGCTGCGCCTGGCCGACGCCGCCGGGCAGACCGCGCAGCAGCAGTTCGACATCCGCAACAACGCGTTCTCGTCGCAACTGGTGGGCGAGGACCGCGACGCGCGCATCGTGGGCTGGCCCGTGCCGACCACCGGCCGCTGGTTCCTGCGCGTCGGCCAGGACGTGGCGGTCCGCACGTCGCAGAACTGGTACGTGTTGTTCGTCTCCGTCGCCTCCGACGCGCCGAGTCCGGTGCTCACCGCCGCGGCCGCGGCTCCGAACCGCATCGACGCGGGCGGCGTCGCGACGACCACGCTCGTCGTCACGCCGCGGCGCGGAGACGGCACGGCCATCGGCACGGGCGCCGGCGTTTCGCTCGCGCACTCCGGCGCGGGTTCGTTCGGTCCCGTGATCGACGCGGGTGACGGCACCTATCGTTCCACCGTGGCTGCCGCGCCCGCGCCCGGACGCGACGTCGTCTCCGTGGTGGTGACGACGGCACTCGGCGTGGCGACCACTCCCGACGCCGAGACGATCATGTACGTCGGCCCCGCCGACGCCACCCAGACGACGCTGACCGTCACGCCGCGGCGCATCGCTGCGAACGCCGCCGCACAAGCCGTCGTCCATTTCGTCCCCCGCGACGCGGCTCACGAGGCGCTCGGGGCGCTCCGCACCGTCACGCTTCCCCTCGCACCGACGCTCGGCGCGACGATCACCGCCGCCGGCGACCTCGGCGACGGCGCCTACGAAGCGACGATCACCGCCGGCACGCAGCGCGGGTCGGCGTCGATCTCCGCGAGCGTGTCCGGCCAACCGATGGTCGTGAGCGCGGGCGTCGCGTTCGGGTTCGCGCTTCCCGATGTCGTTGCCGCCGCGACGGCCGACGTCGCGGCATTCCGCGCCGTCGCCACGTTGCCGAAGCGCGCGCGGTCCGCCCTCGAGCAAGCCGACGTCCATCTCGCCGCCGCCAGTTCCGCCGCGGCCGCCGCCGCCGACACCACCGCCCCGGGCGCCGCGAAGGCTGAGCGCACCGCACTCGCGAAGTCCCGCGCTGCGCTCACGTCGATCGACACCGCCTTCGCCCGCGCAAAGGGCGCCCTCACCGACCCCGGCACGCGCCGCGAACTCGCCCTCGCCATTCGCGAGGCCGCCGTCGCCGCCACCAACCGCGCGGTCATCCGCAACGCCCGCGACCAACGCCTCCTCGACAAGGCCGCGGCGCTCATCGCGAAGGGCGACACCCAGGCGACCGGCGCCACGCCGATCACCGCGGCGTCGTCGTGGCTGAAGGCGTACACGACAGTGTTCGGGCTGCTGTAGGGGGGCGCGCGCGGCGCTGGCGGCGCTCGTCGAGCCTGCTGAACCAATCGCGACTCGGGGAGGTTCGTGCGTCGAGCCTGCCCTGTACCGTTCGCGAGTCGTGCCTACCTCGTCGGGGTGCCCGCCACGAGCGCAACGTCGCGTTCTCCTCGGTCCGGCCCGGCCGCTCCGCGGAGGCGCGTCGCGCGACGCGTCGATCGTCAGTCCTCCCCCCGCCGCCCCTTGACGCCTGAGTCGTCATCCTACATGATAAATGACGATGAACCCGACACCCGTCTTGGCGCGCGCGCTCGACCTGGCTGCGGATCTGCGGAAGAAGTCGTACTTCCTGCTCGGACCGCGCCAGACCGGGAAGAGCTTCCTCGTGCGCCATGCGCTGCCGGACGCGCGGGTGTACGACCTGCTCGACACCGCGGAGTTCCTGTCGCTGAGCCGCGACCCGTCTCGGCTCGGACAAGAGATGTCTGACCCGTCGCGCGTGGTCGTGATCGACGAGATCCAGCGGATACCCTCGCTCCTGAACGAGGTGCACCGGTTGATCGAGTCGCGCGGCGCGCGGTTCCTGCTGACGGGGTCGTCGGCCCGCAAGCTGAGACGCGGAGGGGTGAACCTGCTCGGCGGCCGTGCGCGGACCCGCCACCTGCACCCGCTCACGGCGCGGGAGCTCGGCCCGCACTTCGACCTCGAACGGGCGCTCGCGCGTGGCACGCTCCCGTCGATCTGGTTCTCCGACGAGCCGGACGCCGACCTCGAAGCGTACGCCGGGTCCTACCTCCGCGAGGAGGTCGCGGCCGAGGGCGCGACGCGGAACGTCCCCGCGTTCAGCCGCTTCCTGAAGGTCGCGGCCGCGTGCAACGGGACGATCGTGAACTTCACGAACGTCGCGAACGACGCGCAGGTGGCGAGGACGACGGTGTACGAGTACTTCGACATCCTCCGGGAGACGCTCGTGCTCCACGAAGTGCCCGCGTGGCGGCAGACGGAGCTGCGCAAGCCCATCGCTTCGTCGAAGTTCCACTTCTTCGACGTGGGCGTCGTCGGCGCGCTGCAGGGACGACACGTCCGGCCCGGAACCCCGGAGTTCGAGCAGGCGTTCGAGACGTGGCTCGCCCACGAGTTGTTCGCGTGGCGCGACTACGTTTCCGGCGCACCGATCTCGCACTGGCGATCCACGTCAGGCTTCGAGGTGGACTTCATCCTCGGCGACCACACGGCCGTGGAGGCGAAGGCGAAGACCGACGTCCCCGACCGCGAACTGCGATCCCTCCGCGCGCTCGCGGAGGAGAAGCTCCTGAAGCGGTACGTCGTCGCATCGCTCGCCCCCCGCCCCCGGCGCGTCGGCGAGATCGAGATCCTCCCGTGGCGCGACTTCCTCGACGCGCTGTGGGCCGGCGAGTTCCGGTGAGCGGGGCCGACCCGCTAACCCGGATGAGGTCTCTCCACGTTGCTCAGCCGTCTGTCGGAGGGGAAAGCTAACATAGACCTAACAAGGAGGTCTAGATGACGTTGGCTGACCAGATCCCTCTCATGCGCGATGACACGCTGCCGAAGACGTTGATCGCGTTCACGGCGCGGTTCTGCGACGAAACCGCGTGCGCCGACGTGTTGCGACGTTGGAAGTACGGCGGTCGTGGCTTCGTCTGCCGCCACTGCGGCGGCAAGCGCGCGTGGTATCTGCCGTCGCGGCGCTTGGACGAGTGCCGCACATGCCATCGGCAGATGTCCCTCTCTGCCCGCAAGAAGCTGACGACCACGGAGACGGAGCTCTCGCAGGTCATCTACGAGCAGACGGGCGGCAACCAGGACTTCGCCCTGATCCGCAGCGAGGGCGACCTCGCGCTGTTCGGCAAGTCCACGCAGGCGATTCAGGCCGAGATCGACGCCGACGCCTGGGCGACGCTGCACAGCGACACGTCACGCCCGTTCGAGAAGCCAGCATCGGGCCGAGTCGCCGTCAAGGTCGTCAACCACCTGGGCGACGAGGTCATAAGAGTGTTCCGGGCGGGTTGATCTGTACGGACTTTATCTATTTATACTGCCGATTGTGTATAAACAAGACAGGTAGGTATACATGGACCCCATCACCAATCCGTTCTCGCCCGGAGCCGGGTCCCCGCCGCCCGAGTTGGTCGGGCGCGAGCCGATCCTGGCACAGGCTCGGGTGCTACTCGGCCGCGTGAAGCTGAAGCGGCCCGAGAAGAGCATGCTCCTGACCGGACTGCGAGGCGTGGGCAAGACGGTCCTGCTGAACGAGATCGAGCGGTTGGCGGCGGCCGATGGGTACCGGACGATCTCCATCGAGGCCCACGAGGACAAGCCCCTGGCAGCACTCGTCGCCCCCGCGCTTCGAACGCTCCTCTACGATCTGGACCGCGCTGCCGGCGCGGGTCACAAGGCCCGCCGCGCCTTCGCAGTGCTGCGGAGTTTCATCGGGGCGCTGAAGATGACCGTCGGCGAGGTGAGCGTAGGGCTGGATGTAGAGCCGGAGAAGGGAACCGCCGACAGCGGCGACTTGGAGATCGATCTGCCCCACCTCTTCGTGGCCGTCGCCGAGGCTGCCGAGGAGCGCGGATGCGCCGTGGCTCTGTTCATAGACGAGCTCCAGTACTTCAGCCACAAGGAGCTCGGCGCGCTGATCATGGCCATGCACAAGATCCAGCAGCGGCAGCTTCCGATGGTCCTCCTCGGCGCCGGCCTACCGATCCTCCCCGGGCTCGCGGGCGAGTCCAAGTCGTACGCTGAGCGACTCTTCAGCTTCCCGGATGTGGGCGCGCTCTCGGAGAACGACACCGCAACGGCGCTGCGAGAGCCGGCCCAGGCCGCGGGGGTGGTATTCGAACCGGCGGGACTTCACGAGGTCTACCTGCTGACGAGCGGGTACCCGTACTTCCTCCAGGAGTGGGGGTACCAAGCCTGGAACCACGCCACTTCGAGCCCGATCACGCTGGCGGACGTCCGGAAGGCCACGAGCACGGCCGTCCCGCGACTAGACGCGAACTTCTTTCGTGTCCGCTTCGACCGACTCACCCCGGGTGAGCGGAACTACCTTCGGGCCATGGCCGAACTCGGACCCGGCGTACATAGGACGGGGACCATCGCAGACACGCTGGGCGTGAAGATCACGAGCCTCGGGCCTGTGCGCGCGAAGTTGATCAAGAAGGGGATGATCTACAGCCCCGCCCACGGCGACATGGCATTCACCGTGCCTCTCTTCGACGCCTTCATCCTCCGGATGATGCCGATCTTCAAGCGATGACCCAGGAGCGCCGAGGGGGTTCCGCCTCGACGCCGCAGAGAGCGCGGTGGTCCGTGCTGGAGAATCGAGCATCTGGTGCTCGTTTCTCCAGCAGTGCCGCGCGATCTCCGTACGCCGACGCAGTCGGGTCACAGGCTGGGCCGGGTCACCGCGCGGCCGGGCCGGTTCCTATGCGGACTCGGACGTGGGCTTGAACCTCATACCCGAAACGGTCGAGCTCTCGCCTGTACCGTCGGAACTCGTCCCTACCTCGTCGGGTGCGCCACCACGAGCGCGGGGTCATCAACTCCTCGGTCCGGGCCGGTTCCGGTGCGCAGTCGCTCGCGGGTTGGGGCCGCGCACCCCAGACGTCAAGCCTCCCCGCCGCAAAGCGCCGACCTGAGAATCCCATACTCTCAAGATGAGAATCCGCCGGTCGATCGTTCTGACGGCTGCGGCGGCCGGAATCGTGCTCGTCAGCGCAGTTCCCGACGCTGATCGCCCAACTGACCGCCCGACCGACCGCCGGTCTGCCCCCCCGACGGACTGCGGCGCTGACCAGGCCGTCGCCCGGCGGGAGGTCGCCCGGCTCGCGGCGTGGACGGCCGCCGAGCGGGACGAGGCTGCGGCGGCGCTCGCCGAGCTCGGTGACGTCGCGGTGCCGGTGCTCCGGGACGCGCTCCGCGAACCCGACGCCGAAGTCCGCGACCGAGCCCGCTCGATCCTCCGGAAGCTCACGGCGACGGCGGCAACGGTCTCGCGCGACCGCTATCGCGAGGCGGTTTCGCTGCTGCGCGCCGCGCCGGTCGCCGACGGCGCGCCGTCGCCCGGGCCGGAGGCTGCCGCCCGGCTCCGCGAGCTCGCGCCGGAGTCGGGTCGAGCGCTCGCTGACTGGGCGCTCCGAGCGTCGCAACGGACGTTCGTCGGGGCCCCGCTCGCGCTGGCGTTGACGCGCTTCGGCACGGACGACTCGCTCGCCGCGCTCGCGAAGCTGTGGCGGGCCGAGCGGTTGTCGCCGTCGGCCGCGCTCATGGCG
>JAIOPE010000016.1 GCA_021414065.1 Planctomycetota bacterium | reverse complement strand
CCGCGCGCGACTCGCAGCTCTCGAGCTTCACGCCGCGCAACTGGGCCGCCGCCCGCCGCGGCTGATCCCGATCTCGCGTTGAAACCGACGCGCATCGAGTCCGCTGGGTCGGGGGGATGGGGAGCAGCGGACGCTTACGGTCGAACGGCCTCTTGAAAGCCCTCGTGTGCCTTTCCGGCGTCGTGCCATCGCGCGGCAGTGCGCAGCGTTTCGCCCGGCAGATCGAGTTGCAGCGAACGCACGAGTCCGTCCGCCGCGTCTGCCGCGTCCTGCGAATGCTGTTCGAGGGTGATCCACGTCGAGTAGCCGCCGAATGCGAGCGGGTCGCGATCCGATGCGTCCTCGGTGGAGACCGCGGGAGACGCGATGTCCGACGGGCGGTGCTTCGGGTCGCCGTCGAAGCCGCAGCCTGCGAGCGTGGCGGCGTCAAACTCGTAGCCACCGATGTCGGCGGCCAGAAGCACCACGTGTCCAGGCACGATCTCCTCCGGACGCCGGCAGCGGATCCAGGCCCCACTCAGGAAGTCCCACCGGTACATCGACTGGCCGCTGAGCTGCTTCTGGAATGCGCGAAACGGCCCGATTCCGACGGCGCAGAGCTCGTCGCGGCCGAGAGGCGCCATGTCGGACGGGGGAACCTCTCCATCCCAGCAGCGCCAAGCGACCAAGACGTCCGTGTCGCCGACACTTCGAACGTAGGGCGAGACGTCGAGGTCGTGGCCCGTCAGGTCCGGCGTCGTGTCGAAGAGGTCGAGAAGGTCCTTGGACCGGAGCACGGGACTCGCGGGCCGCGCTTCTTCTTCGGCCGGGGAACGCAGCGAGTCGGGGGACGCATCAGCGAGTGCGATGAGCTTCTGTCTTGACCGTTCGAGGTCCGCTGCTGCGTAGGGCAGCGCCGTGGCGTCGTCATCCTCGATGTCGATCCAATGCACGGCGGCCTCGGTGGCCGAATAGTCACCGCGTCGATTGCACCTCCCGAAGCGCTGCACCATCGACGACCAGGGCGAGAGTTCGGTGAAGAGCGTGGCGGAGTCAACGTCCACCCCGGCCTCCACGACCTGCGTGGACACGAGCACACCGCTCCAGCCAGAAGAGAGCACCTGGGCCTGGATCGCCTGACGGTCCATCGGACGGAACCTCGAATGCAGGACGGCAACCTGCGGCCCCCCGCGTCGAACGGCCTTCCGAAGTTCCTCGTACACGTTCTGCGCCCGCGAGACACGGTTGACCACGACAAGCGTGCGTGTGCCGGCGCGGTGAGCGCCGAGAATCTCCGCAGCCAGAGCCCGACTCGCATCGCCCTTGCGCGGAACGACGGTCGTTGCCCGTGCCAGCGGCTTCGGTGCATACATACGACGCCGCAACGTGGGCTCCGCTTCGTCTGCCGGGCCGGTTCGCAGCACGCGGAAGTCGCGCCCCCGGCGGTCAACCGTGCGGAGTGAACCGAGGTCGAGCGTTGCGCTCATCCAGAGTGTGTGGTTCGGTCCAAACGTGCGCCAGGTGCTGCGAAATGCGTCCAACTGAGCCGACGTGGAGAGGCCGGGGCCCAGGAGTTGCGTCTCATCGATCACCCAAAGCACGTCGTCGTTGAGAAAGGCGAAGTGCATGGGCCAGCGGGCGCGGCCCATGCCGTAACCGCGCATCAGCGCACGCGAGAGGAGCTGGTCCTGCGTGCCCACGAGCACCTGGTCGGCCTCCGGCGACTCGTCCCAGTCGGCTGGGACCGATCCCCCCATGAGCACGGAGACCGGCACCTGATGGGCGAGTCCCACTCGCTCAAGCCAGGCGGTGATGGCGGCGGCGGTTTGCTCCACGAGCGTCCGCATCGGAAGGCAGAAGACGAGACGGCGCGGAGTTTCACGTCGCACGGCGGCGCCCGCGAAACGTCGGCGCCAGAGCCACCCGAGCACGGCCGCCGCCGTCTTGCCGGCGCCGGTCGGTGCGACGAGTACCTCGGGAATTGAGGGTCCGGTCGCAAGCGCGAGTTGAAAGGGGAAGGGCGAGTGCCCCGTTGCAGTGCGGTAGAGATCCTCGACCGAGTCCGGCGCGTCCCTGTTCGTCCCGACAACCTCTGCCATGGGCAGACCTCTTTCCTGCGAAGGCCAAGTGGCCTCCAAGCGTCCGGCCAAGACTACACCCGTGGTCCGACAGCCCGCGCGCGGCTGTGTTGTGAGCAGGCGCGCTGAACCCCGGATGTGCGCCACTCACCGCGGCGCGGCGGGAACGGCCGCGACTGGGCAAATCCGGCGACGCTGCAATGTCGGTGTGCGAACGAAGGCGCCCGCGACATCGAACGCCCAGCGCGAGTGCGACACGCTACGTCCACTGGCAACTCCTCTGTGATCTCCCGGCTCGAGACCCGCCGATGCAGCTCGCGTCATCGACGGTACCACGTCAGTCGGACAATGTCTGTCCTAGTGAATCACACGATCCGCGCCCCCTCGTCGGCCGGCGCCTCGGCGGGCGCCTTCCCCAGCCACTCGACGCGCTCGATGGCGCGGCCCTCGGCGGGGCCGAGGTCGGCGAGCATCACGCGGTCCTCGTTCAGGTCGAGCACCTCGTGAAGGCGGGTGATCAGGCGCACGCGCTCCATCCGGTCGAGCTCGCAGCGGAACACGGAGTACTGGAGCGCGGTGCCGAAGTTCTTCATCGTCTTGAAGGTCTTGCGGAGGCGCTTGGCGTCGGAGACGTCGTAGGTTACGAGGTAGAGGTGCCGCATCGCGTCACCGCGTCCGGAACGGGTAGTACGCGGCGAGTTCGCCGAGCAGGTGACGGGAGAGGAGTCGCGTCTGCACCTCGAAGATCCGTCGGTACGTCACGGAGTACCCAAGCCGCGGGTGGCGGATCTCCATCTCGACGCGCCGCTCGTAGGCGGCGATGACCTGACGTCGCCCGCGGTCGGTCAGAGTGGCCGCGTCGCCGCGGATGACGAAGTCGGTCGCACGGACCTCGCCGTTGTTGATCGCCGAGATGACGACCGAATCCGCCACGATCGGCCGGAACTCCTCGGCGAGGTCGAGCGCGAGCGCGGGGCGCCCGTAGCGGGGCTGGTGGTAGAACCCGAGCATCGGGTCGAGACCCACGCTCAGGATCTGCACGTGGAGGTCCTTCACGAGCAGCGCGTAGACGAACGAGAGCATCGCATTCACCGGGTCGCGCGGCGGCCGTCGGTTGCGACCGTCGAGATGGAAGTCAGCCGGTTCGTCGCTCTTGAGCATGCCGCCGAACTGTCCGAAGTAGGCCCTCGCTGCAGCCCCTTCGTACCCGAGGAGCGTCTCAAGCGCCGACGCGCGGCAGGCCGACGCAGCGAGCCTCGTCATGTCGCGGAGCGCGGTGTCCGGCGCTGCAGCGTGGTTGCGTCGCAGGAGCGTTCGTTGGTTGCGGATCTTCGCTTCCACGATCCTGCGCGCGATGCGCAGCGACGCCTCCGGGTCCTGAGCGGCGCGGAACTGGGCGATGCGGAGCTCGACGTTCTTGTGGCCCATGCCGACCGTCACGGCGTCGAACCAACCGCCGTACGAGAAGTGGCAGACCGGGATCGACTCGCGGGCGAGCAGGCGCAGCGCCTGGGCCGAGATCTGCACGTTTCCGACGAGGCAGAGTTGCGACACGTCGAGGAGGCGGGCCTCGACCTTCTTCCTCACGCCGTCCTTATCAAGCCCCTCAACGACGAGTCGCTCGCCCGACTTGCCGACGCGCGCACCTTGCTCGACGACGTGGAACGGCTTGGCGTCGTCGCGGGCCGGAGTCAGCCGTCGCGGCTCGCTCTCGGGCGGCGCGCGGTGGGCGAGCTCGTTCACCTCGTCCGGCAGGCAGATCCCGACGAGCGAGCACCGCGGGCACTTCGGGCTGTCGATCAGCGGCGGGGGGATCGTCCCGGACGCCGCGAGCGCCCTGGCCTGCTCCATGAGAAGCGTCGTGTGACGGATGAGTTCGTCGTCGATGGGAACGGCGACGCGGCGCCTCGACTCCACGAAGTAGATCATCCCCTCGTCGCAGCGATAGCCGTGCTCGCGGAGCAGGAGCGCGTGAACGCAGAGTTGGACGCGCTCCGGCTCCCAGACACCGGTCTCCGGGACCTTGCCGCGCTTGAAGTCGACGGGCGTGGCCTTGCCGTCGTCCGTTTCGACGAGGTCGATCACTGCCACGAGCCCGAGCCGCTCGGACGCGAGGCGCACCGCGCGCGCGCGCGGCGAGTCGTCCTCGCCGGGCGACGCGATGGCGCCTCCGGGATGGTCCACGTTTCGATGCGCCCATGTCCCTTCTGCCGTGTCGCCGGACGCGGCGAACTCGCTCTGCACCCATTCGAGATAGAAGAGACGCTGGCAATACGCGAACTCGTTGAGCATGCGGGCCGGCAGCAATTCGGGCACGACTCCGTGACCGGTGTCCTTCGGCGTGGACACTGCGTTGCCCTCGATCTCGATGACGCACCTCGGATGGGTTGAGGCGGACGCCGCACAGCTCGGACGCTCGCCGCGGACGACTACGTCCCGCATAGGCGCAACGAGCGTGCCGCAGGAGCCGCGCGATCGCGCTGACGCGAGGGGGCGGCGAGCCCTGCAGGTCGGTGCGGTGGAGCGGGGCAGGATCAATAATGGGGCCGCCGTCTTGCGACGGCGGAGAGCAGGCGCACGGGTTCGTCGTGGTGGATGCACGTTCAGGCTTCAATGGAGCCGCCGTCTTGCGACGGCGGAGAGCAGATCGTCGGTCTCCTCGTCGCGCTGTGGGGTCGATGGCTTCAATGGAGCCGCCGTCTTGCGACGGCGGAGAGACGTGCGGGAGGAAGGCAACATGACCCTAGACCTCGCTTCAATGGAGCCGCCGTCTTGCGACGGCGGAGAGTTGACCAGGCCGCTCGCGTCGTTGAACGCGTTGGCGTCGCTTCAATGGAGCCGCCGTCTTGCGACGGCGGAGAGGCCCATGGCGATCTACTGGCCCGGCACGCTGCCCGAGCTTCAATGGAGCCGCCGTCTTGCGACGGCGGAGAGCAACACCACTGGGTAGATGCCCGGGCACTTGCCGGTGCTTCAATGGAGCCGCCGCCTTGCGACGGCGGAGAGCCGCGCAGCCCGATCGGCCCGCCGCGCTGGACCGGCTTCAATGGAGCCGCCGTCTTGCGACGGCGGAGAGAGGACGACGGCGGCATCCTCAAGCCCGACTCCTCCGCGCTTCAATGGAGCCGCCGTCTTGCGACGGCGGAGAGCACAAGCCACCCGGCGGATCCCTGCCCGGGTGAGGTTGCTTCAATGGAGCCGCCGTCTTGCGACGGCGGAGAGGCGCACACGGCGGTAGGCTTCGACCAACTCCTGGTTGCTTCAATGGAGCCGCCGTCTTGCGACGGCGGAGAGTGCTGTCCGCGGCGAAGACGCGCAACAACGGGCGCTAGCTTCAATGGAGCCGCCGTCTTGCGACGGCGGAGAGGGCCCGCGTTCCCCTCGGCGCCGTCGTGGTCCGGCACGCTTCAATGGAGCCGCCGTCTTGCGACGGCGGAGAGAAGACAAGAACGCACTGATCGTCGCGGCCTGCTACCTGCTTCAATGGAGCCGCCGTCTTGCGACGGCGGAGAGCCGGGCGTCGCGTCGGTCCGGATCGCGCAACCTCGGCTTCAATGGAGCCGCCGTCTTGCGACGGCGGAGAGAAGCGCTGCCCTCCGCGAACCGGGATGGGCGTCTTGACGAGGCTTCAATGGAGCCGCCGTCTTGCGACGGCGGAGAGCTTCGACCGGGACGAACCCGGCTCCTGCGTGTAGGTGCTT
>JAIOPE010000076.1 GCA_021414065.1 Planctomycetota bacterium | reverse complement strand
CGTCAGCGACGGCCACGCCTGGCGCCAGGTGCAACCTCGATCGTGCGACGTGCCCGCGCGGCACGACGCCGTCGTCCACGATTCGGAGCCCGCGGCGCTCGTCGCCCTCGAACGCGACGATCCGGGTGAACCGTGCGCCGGACGCGAACGGCGTCATCACGGCGGTGACCTCGTCGCGCTCGCGACGGACCATCACGCGATCGATGGTTGCCCGTCCGCCGACGCGGAAACTGCCGTAGACCTCGGACGTGTCGCGGTCGTCGATCGAGACGGTGCTGTGCGCGCGCGTCGAGCGCCCCCACGCGCGTTCCGGACCCGTGTACTCGCAGACTCCGGGGTCGCCGACGATCCGCCGCCCGCCGAACCAGACCTCCACGGTGAGCGAGTCCGCCTGACCGTGCGCCGGGAGGTAGCTCGGGCAGACGGGTCCCGTGTCGAAGATGGCCCAGACGTCGTCACTCATGAACAGGTGGAAGCCCGTTGCGGGGAAGGACCGCTGGCCGGCCGGCAGGTCGATGCGGTCCGTGCCGACGAGCGCCGCGGGCTCGGGCGCAAAGCCGCGTGCCGAGTCGCCGAGGAGCGGGAAACCCCCGTCGGGGCAGCGAATCGCGGAGAGGAACCGCCGCATGCCGGCGATCGCGGCGTCGAGCGCGTCGCGCGCATCACGCTCGTACCCGGGGATGAGTTCGCGAAGCTCCAGGAACCGCCACAGCACGATCGCGTGATACATCGGCGCCATCTCGAAGTGTCCGCCGTCGGCGAGCACCTGTTCCCGGATCTCCGCGTCGAGAATCGGAAGCGCCGCTTCGAGACATCTCGTCGCAAGCGGCCCGGCGATGAACCGCGACGCCACGATCAACGCGCGCACGTTCTCGACGAGGTGATTGCCGCGCACGTCGTGTTCGAGGTGATCGAGGACGTACGCCGCATGCGTCGCCGCGAGCTCCAGCGTTCCGGGACCGAGCGCCTCGAACGAGCCGAGCGCCGATGCGGCGTGGCAGATGTTCGCAAGCCGAAGCGACGCCGGGTACGGGTGCCACGCCTCTTTGTCCCAACACGCGCCGTACTCGGCACGCCACGACGCGAGCACTGCGGCCGCGCCGTCGCGGTTCCCGGCGAGCGCGAGGTCGAGCACGGAGCCGAGGTACTGGAGCTGATACCGCCAGAGGGGGCTCGTGCCTTCTGCGCGCCATCGGATGCCGGCGGAGAAGTCCTCCGCGTGGTGCAGGTACTCGAAACGCCCGGCGCCGAACGCCGCTGCGCGCACGCGAACGGCGTCGATCCCCTCAGGCGCTACGATGCTAAGGGGAAGGAGCGGGAGCGGTTCCGCGGCGGGCGATCCGGCGGCCGCGCGAGCGGCCGCAGCGATCGGAGCCTCCGGCCGCGCGGCGTACATCTTTCGCAAGAGCATCGCCTTCGCCCGCGCGGCGAGCTGCCCGGCGGGGATCTTCGCGGCCGTTCGGAACGTGCGGCCGAGCGTCACGCGCCGAGATCGACCGCAGTGCCCTCTGCGATCGCTTCGAGGATCGCGAACGTGGCGTCGGTCGCATCCACCGCTTCGTCGAACGGCACGGGCGAGACGCCGCCCGTGCGCACCGCGCTCACGAACGCAGCGATCTCCGCTCCGTGGCCCTTGTCCTGCGCGCCGCTCCAGAGGTCCGCCGACTTCCCGCCGGCGTGCCGCGTCAGACGCCTGAAGTCGTCGAGGACGAAGCTCTCGCCCTCCCAGTGGACCTCGAGATGCTCCTTGCCGAGCGACGGATCCCCCGACGTCACATACTCGAGCACCGCCGTCGAGCCGTCACCGAAGCGCAGCAACGCCGCGGCGCCGTCGGGCCCGACACGCTCCGCTTCGACGCGGACGATCCGCGCGCCCACGATGTTCGCGAGCAGGTCCACGAAGTGGCACGCCTCGCCGATGATGCGTCCCCCGCCGACGTCGCGGTCGAGCGTCCAGTGCCCCGCGGGCACCTTGCCGGCGTTGACGCGGTAGCGAGCGTGGATGGGCGACGTCCGCTTCGCCAGGCGTTCGCGCAGCGCGATGCTCGACGGAGCAAATCGCCGGTTGAACCCGACGCAGACGAGGCCGGGCTTCGCGTCCATCGCGGCCACGACGTCGGCGAGTTGCTCCCGGCGGATCGCGAGCGGCTTCTCGACGAAGCACGGCTTCCCCGCCGCGAGCGCCGCCGCGACGAGCGCCGCGTGCGAGTCGTGGCGCGTGAGGATGGCGACGGCGTCCACGTCGTCCGCCGCGATGACGTCGGCCCCGGACGCGAGCGCCTGCTTGAACCCGAAGCTTCGTTTGATCGCGTCGGCGGTAGCGCCGCCGGACGTCGCGACCGCCGCGAACTCCATCGAACCCGCGGCACGCAGCGCGGGCAGCAGCACGGACACGGCGAACTGCCCCGCGCCGACGACGCCGATGCCGACCGTCGCGCCGCGCGGCTTCCTGGCCACGGCGACGCTTCGCTTCGGCTCGTCCGGAGTCGCCGTCCCCTCGTACGTCAAGACGATGCCGAGGAACCGGTCCTTCGTCTCGCCGCGCACGAGGCCGTACGCCTCGTCGGCCTTCTCGATCGGGAACTCGTGCGTCAGGAGCGGCGCGATGTCGAGGCGCTTCCTGGCGATCAAGTCGAGGACCGACTCGAGGTTGCGGCCCTCGGTCCAGCGGACGTAGGCGTACGGATAGTCCACGCCGCGCTCTTCGTAGACCGGGTCGTAACGGCCGGGGCCGTACGACGTGCTCATCCGGACAGTGAGCTCCTTCTCGTAAAAGAGCCGGCGATCCAGTTCCATCCCGAACGCACCCAGCACGACGACCACGCCGCGGCGCCGGCAGAGAGATGCGCCGAGCGTGAGCGGCGCGCTGGAGTCCGACGCGGCCGCCACGATCGCGACGTCGGCGCCGTGGCCGCTCGTCAGCCCGCGGACGAGCGCGCCGGGGTCGTCGTCGCCCGACGCAACCGCCTCCGCGCCGAGCTTCGCTGCGAGTTCTGCGCGCGAGCGGTCGCGGTCCACGGCCACGACTCGCACGCCGGACGCGGCAAGCATCTGCACCGCGAGCTGCCCGAGGATGCCGAGGCCGACCACGACCGCGACCTCGCCGAGCCGCATGTCGGCGGTGCGGACACCATGCAGCGCGATCGCGCCGAGCGTCGCTGCAGACGCGTGGCGCAGGTCCACGCCGTCGGGCACACGCGCGCAGAGGTTCCGCGGGACGCACAGGATCTCGGCGTGGTTCGCGAAGCCGGCCCCGGCGCAGGCCACACGGTCGCCCGGCTTCAGGTCCGTTACGCCCTCGCCGACGGCGAGCACGTCGCCCGCGGCGCTGTATCCGAGCGGAACGTCGCCTGAGAGGCGTCCGCTCACGGTGCGGTACGTCGCGAGAAGACCCTCGCGCCGCACTTTCTCGATCGTCTTCTTCACCAGATCCGGCCGCGCCATCGCTTTCCCGACGAGAGACTTCTCGGCGAGCTCGATGACGAGCCGCTCGGTGCCGGCGGAAATGAGCGACCACCGCGTGCGAACGAGCACGGCGCCGGGCCTGAGCCCGGGCGGAGGGACGTCCGCGACGCGCGTGCGGCCGCCCTTGGTTGCCTGGAGAACCTGCTTCACGTGCCCGACCCCGGCTGCACCGCGGAGAGGAGCGTGCGGCCGAATTGCTGGAGGAACCTCGACGAGAGGCCGGCGGCCTTCGACTCGTCTCCGTCCGTCACCGGAACGATCACCTGCACCTGGACGAACGAACCCGGGCGGTCGTCGAGGTCCGGCTGGAGCCGGTCGATGAGCATCCAGAATGGCTTGTTGCGCGGAGACTCGTCGAGGAACTCGTCATCGACCTTGAACACCGTCGTCACCGAGAGCTTGGCTCCGCCCTTGTCGAAGACGTAGCGGCAGGTCGGAACCTCGAGGCCGGCATCGCGCAGCGTGATGGTCTCGAACCGCGTGGCTGCGAGCGACCACCCCGCCGCCGGATAGCAGACAGTCGGATTGTGGTAGTAGCGCTGCAGGCCGCGTTCACGGTTTCCGTGAAAGGAGACGAAGAGCGTGACGGCTTCGCCCTGCGCGTTGCGATAGAGGCGGCGCACGTAGTCGTCCGCGAGGATCGCGCGCATCTCGGTCTCGGTGAGCGGCTCATCGCGACCGTCCCAGCCCTCGAGCCGCACCGGCACCGCGTCGCGTAGTGGTCGAGCGAGCCGGGCGGTCCCGACGAGGCGCTCGAGCGGGTCACCCCACCGGATCGACGCGGCAGCACCGGCGACGAAGAGAGCGCACAGCACGAGTGCCGCCGTGCGGACGCGCCAGCGAGCACCGACGGGGCCCATCGCATCGGATCCGCTCATGTGTGGCCGTCCGTCTTGGGAGCCGTCGCCCGGTCCTTCGGGGTCATCGCGATCCGAACCGCCTCGACGAAGCCGCGGACGCTCGGTCCATAGCTCCACGCGTCCACCAACCGCCTCGACGTGGCGCCCATCGTGCGGCGCAAGCTCGCGTCGCTCGCGATGTTGCGGATCGCTCGCGCGAAACCGGCCGCGTCGCCGGCAGGCACCATGTGTCCGTTCTCGCCCTCGTGCAGCAGGTCGTACGCCGCACCCACTCGATCCGAGAGCACGAGGGGGAGGCTCGCGGCCATCGCTTCGTTCACGACGACACCCCACGGCTCGTGGCGCGACGGGAGCGCGAAGAGGTCGGCCGCAGCCCAGACTTCCGGCAGATCAGAGGGGCGGCGCGAACCGAGGAATCTCACGCGGGAGAGGCTAAGGCGTGCGGCCTCGTCCCGCAGGGTTTTCGCCTCGGGCCCGTCACCCGCGATCCAGAGCCATGGCGCGTCCGGCGCGGCTTCGAGCAGGGCCCACGCCGCCAGCAGCGCCGCCGGGTCCTTCGCCCCGATCAGCCGTCCGACGAACAGTGCGACGACGGCGTCGGCAGGAGTGTCGTGCGCGGCGCGGACTGCGCAACGCCGCGGACGTGCAGCGTCAACGGCCGTGGCGAGCGCGTCCACGTCGGGCGTGTTCGCGAAGATCCGAACGCGATCGGCGCGGGCGCCGTGCGCGACGAGGTAGTCGCGCGAGAGCGACCCGGTGGCGAGCCACGCCGACGCGCCCCCGACGACGGTCCGGACGACCGGTTGCTTCGCTGCGCGAACCCACCAGCGTCGGCTGCGAAGCGCGTTCGTCTCGCTGAAGACCACGTACGGCTTGGCGTGGGCGCGGCACCAGAGCGCGGCGCTGATGGACGTGGGCATGGACCACCCGGGAATCACGACGACGTCGAAGTCGCCTGTGGCGAGGCGCCGGCCAATGCCCGGATTCCAATGGAAGAACAGTGACCGACTGCCGCTGACGCGCACCGTCCTGCCCGGCATGAACTCGACGCGCGGACGCTCGCCGCCTTCGGGCACGACGAGGCCCCAGTCGCGGTCGGCCTCGCTCTTCGCGTAGAACAGCAACGTGACGTCCAGCGCCGGATCGTCTGCGACGCAGCGGAAGAGCGGCCATCGGTACGGCGTCGGAAGCTCGGAGAGCACAGCGACGCGGAGCGCACGCTCAGGCACCTGCGGCACCGTCAGCGTCCGGCGCGACATCGTCCGCATCGTCCGGTTTGAGGCACCAGTCCACGAAGAGCAGCATGAGCAGCCCCGTGACGAACACCAGCATGCCCGTGATGGAGTGCGACGTGCCGGCGGCGTACTTCGGATCCACCTCGTACGCGAGGATGCCGGTGACGATGACTCGCAGCGCGTTCGCAGCGATCGCAATGGGGATCGTCGAGACGACGAGGACGATGCGCAGCCAGGTCGGCCGCGACGTGAAGGCGACCCACGCGATGCCGAGGCAGACGAGTGCATAGAGGCTGTGGACACCCGAACACGCGTCTTCCATGAGGAGCTTCAGGCCCGGCAGTTGGAGTACGTTCCCCTGGCGCACGACGACCCACCCGAACGCGTCGAACACGACCTCGCCGGCACGCGTGGCGAACGTCTGCATGGGTTGCGTGATCGCTTCGTCCCACGGCTTCGGAAGCGGGATCGTGAGCAGGAGGTACGCGAGCGGGAATGCACACGCGCGCACGACTCGGCTCCCGCACACCGCCCAGAGAGCGGCCGCGAGTGTGCCGAGCATCGCAAGGTGCTGCAGGAAGTTCATCGACACGAGCCGCCCGTACACGAAGGCCGCGACGCACAGCACTGCGACGACAACTCCACCGGTGGAGACGCGACGCGGGATCGCCCTCAGATCGTCCCATCTGTCCCAGACCCACATGGCGGACACGACCGGGAGCATCGGGCAGTGCGAGTAGCGCGGCGCCTCGTCGTAGTAGTGCCATCGCACGCTCAGGATCGGCCAGAAGAGCCACGTGAACAGGGCACCCGCCGCCGCCAGCGCGGCGATGTCGCCCCGCGACGCGGGTTCGCGTTGCGGCGGCTTCGGCAGCGTCGGCGCGGGTTCCGTGCTCAAGGTGTCGCTCGGTCGGCATCTTCGCCGCCCAGCGTGCTGGGGTCCAACTGAGCCGGGACGGTGATGCGCGCCGAGTCGGACGACGCTGCTGCACGGAGGGCTTCGGCCACGCCTCGCGCAGTCTCACTCCGTCGGAACGCTCGGGCGTCCTCCGGGTCGGGGTCGGTCGGCGGGAGTCCGCCGGCGAGGGCGGCTGCGATGACTTCGCCCAGGGCCCCCGCCGATCCCGTCCCGGGAGCGACGACGCGACATCTGGTGCGGCCGCCGAGCGCGTCCCGCACGTCTCCCGGCCCGGCCAGGGAGACGACCGGCCTTCCGGATCCGAGGTACTCGTAGGTCTTCGCCGGCACGTTGGAGACGGGCCCGCCGTCGCGTCGTGTGATCGTCGGGAGCCAGAGCAGGTCGCCTGCAAGCAACTCGGCGGTCGTCTCGCGGTGAGGCAGATAGCCGGTCGCCTCGACCGACGGAACGAGCCCGGCCTCGCGCGCGA
>JAIOPE010000020.1 GCA_021414065.1 Planctomycetota bacterium | reverse complement strand
GTCCACGCCCCTCACCACAGCCAGCCGAGCGAGCGTGAGAGCGACGTACGCGGGTTCGTTGCGCTGGCCGCGGTGGGGCTCCGGCGCGAGGTACGGGCAGTCCGTCTCGACGAGGAGACGGTCCGCGGGGACGATCTTCGCCGCCTCGCGGGTGGCGGGGGCGTTCTTGAACGTCAGAACGCCGGAGAAGCTCACGTAGAAGCCGAGCGCGACGGATCGCTCCGCCTCGGCCGGACCGCCGCTGAAGCAGTGCATGATCCCGCGGACACCGCCCGCCCGGGACTCGTCTTCGAGCACGCGGAAGAGGTCGGGGTACGTGTCGCGGTTGTGGATGACGAGCGGCAGTCCCGTCCGCCGCGCAAGGTCCACGTGGCGGCGCAGGAGTGCCTCTTGCGCCACGAAGTCGGCGTGGTTGTGCGGCCCGCGGTCGAGCCCGCATTCGCCGATCCCGACCACGCGCGGCGCGCGGGCCATCGCCTCGATCTCCGCGAAGTCGGCGTCGGTCGTCGTCGCCGCTTCGTGCGGGTGGATGCCGACGGTCGCGAAGACGCTCGGGCGCCCGGGTGCCGCGGGCACCGAGGCGAGGGCGACGCTGCGCTTCGAGCTCGCGACGCAGTGGCCGACGTTCACGAACGTGCGCACTCCGGCCGCGAAGGCGCGGGCGAGCGTCTCGTCGCGGTCGCCGTCGAAGCGGGGGCCGTCCACGTGGGCGTGCGTGTCGATCACGGAGCTGACTTTCGCCCCCCGGCCGAGCGGGGTCAGGTTTTCGACGGGCGCCGCGCGGTTCAGTCGCGATAGGTCTTCTGCGTCGCTTCGAACGACTTCATCTTGCGCGTGTCGCCTTCGAGGAAGTTGAACGCGTTCTTCGCCGGCGCCGGCGCGGCCGTGGTGCCGTCGGGGACGAGCACGAAGTCGTCGGGTCGGAAGGTCTTCGCGTCGTGGTTCGCGAAGCCCCAAAGATGGCTCAGGTTCGAGCCGTGGAGGATGAGCGTGAGGTTCACGCCGGTCGCGGCGTCGTACTTCGCCGGGGCGCGCCAAGAGCAGACCACGCCGCCCGCGCTCGTCCACTCGTAGACCTCGCCCGCAGCCTTCGGGTCGATCGCCTTCTTCTTCGCTTCGGCCGCGACGGCGGGCGTGTGGACGGCGCGCGTCGCGATGTCGGCTGCTCCGACCGTGACCGCGAGCAGTGCCATGAGAACGACGGTCAACGTCTTGGCGTTGGAACGAAACCCTGGCGAGCGCAGCATGACCATCCTCCGGGAGGTTCGAACCCCGGGGCGATGGTAGCGTCCGATGCGCGGTAGAGCAGTGGCCGTCTCGAACAAGTCGCAGGCTGCGCGCTAGCGCGCACCGAAACGGGGCCCAAAGGCCTTCGGGCCGCCCGGCGAGGTGGTGCGCGCAAGCGCGCCCACTGGCTGTCCTCCACAACTGAAACTCCGAGAAGGAACCGCAGCGCGGTTCCTTCTCAGTTTCAGTCGATACGCCGCCAGAGTCGGCCATCGCGGCCGAGCGTGCCGAGCGCCGGGATGCCCGTGATGTTCGTGATCGCGCCCGACGCACTGCGGTAGGCGCGTCCGCCGTTCGTCGCGTTGAACGCGTTCGTGGCGGTGTACGTCGAGCTCTCGCCCTGGAGGATGTCGCCCGCCTGCCCTACGAAGAACGTCCGATTGCCCGAGTTTCCGTAGTTGGACGGCCACGCGTAGCAGCACCAGGTCACTTCGGAGAGGTCCGGATCGATGGGCGATTGGAGGGACGACGACGCGCCCGTCGCGGACTCGTTCACGCCTGTGCCGCCGATGCCGGGGAGGAACACCTTGAAGAGGTACCCCGAGCGGGACGCCTCCGCGTTCGGCGTGAGGTTGCGGAAGAACCCGGAGAGCACCGCGGGGTCCGCCGTCAGTCCGCCGACGTTCGTACCGTCGGATGCGGTGCGCACGGCGATCGCGCCGGACAGCTCGCGGAACATCCCGTATTCGCCGGCGCCGTCGAGATCCGTGTCGGCGCGCGCCGAGCTCTGGAACTGCGCCTGGCTGGACGTGATCGAGCGCAGCGTGGCGATCGCCGACGTCTCGTTCGCCTGCACGCGGGCCGCCCACATGTTCGGAATCGCGATGGCGGCGACGATCCCGATGATCGTCACGACGATCATCAGCTCGATGAGCGTGAAGCCTCTTGAACGCATGGAATCACCCCGCTCCGGTCCGTCGCAGTCTCTCTCTCTCGGGATCGGAGGTTTCTCTATCGGAATCCGCCCGGGGCGCGCTGGAGCGCAATTCCTGGGACGCTCCGCGGTGCGCCGCGAACCTCAGCGCCATGCTCGACCCCGCATTCATCCGCAAGTTCCCCGACGTGGTCCGCAAGGGATTCGCGGACAAGGGCGAGTCGGGCGAGCTCGACTGGTACCTCCAACTCGACAAGGACCACCGCGCGGTGCTCACCGAGAAGGAGCAGGTGGCCGCGCGCCAGAACCAGCTTAGCAAGCTGATCGGGATGAAGACGGGCAAGGGCGAGGATTCCACGCCCGAACGCGCAGAGGCCGACGGCCTGAAGGCCGCGCTGAAGCTCCTCGAGGAACGCGACTCCGTCCTGAAACAGGACAAGCTCCGCATCCAGATGCGGATGCCGAACCTCGCGGCCGACGATGTCCCGGTCGGGAAGACTCCGGAGGACAACACGGTCGCTGCGACGTGGGGCGAGAAGCCCACGTTCGACTTCACGCCGAAGCCGCACTGGGAGATCGGGGCGGGCCTCGGAGCGTTCCACGCGGAGACGGCCGGGAAGATCTCCGGCGCCGGGTTCTCGCTCATGACGGGCCCGCTGGCGCAGCTCGAACGTGCCCTCTGGAACTACATGCTCGACCTGCACACGCGCGAGCACGGGTACACCGAGGTCGCCGTGCCGTACATGGTCAAAGAGCATGCGCTTGAGGGCTGCGGACAGCTCCCGAAGTTCGAGCCCGAGATGTACCGGATGAAGGACGACGACCTCTTCCTCATCCCCACGGCGGAGGTGCCGCTCACGAACATCCACCGCCAGGAGATCCTCGCGGGGGAGCGCCTGCCGATCCGCTACTGCGCGTTCAGCCCGTGCTTCCGCCGCGAGGCCGGCGCCGCGGGGCGCGACACGCGCGGACTCATCCGCATGCACCAGTTCCACAAGGTGGAACTCATGGTCTACACGACGCCCGAGGATGGCGACGCGGAGCAGATGCGCATTCGGACGAACGCCGAGGCGGTCCTGCGCAACCTGAAGCTCCCGTACCGCGTGCTGCTGCTCTGCACCGGAGACATGTCGGTGAACTCCCGCCGCACGTGGGATCTCGAGCTGTGGGCCCCGGGCGTCGGCGCGTGGCTCGAAGTGAGCAGCATCTCGACTTTCGGCGACTTCCAGGCCCGCCGCTCGGGCATCCGCTTCAAGCGCGCCGGGAAGACCGAGTACGTCCACACGCTCAACGGCTCCGGCGTCGCGCTGCCGCGCCTCGTCATTGCCATCCTCGAGAACTACCAGCGCGCCGACGGCAGCGTCGTCGTCCCGGACGTCCTCCGTCCGTGCGGGCCGCCCGCTGCGTTGGGACCCTTGCGTGGCTTGATGAAGCCCACGCTGCGGGTCCCGCCTTGCGGTCAGCTCCGCAGATCTCGTCCAGGACGGTGTGTCGTGGCTCGAACGCGCTTCGAATCGGCGTGAAGTGCTCTTGTTTCCTTCGATGCGTGCCGTTCTCACGCAAACCCTCGTGGATTGTCCGGGCTAGGTTGGTTTCGCTCCGTCCTCTCAATTCGAGAGGCAGGTCCTCCCGATGCGGAGGCATGAGCCCGGCCAACGACTGGATCTTCCTCCTCACTTGCCTCGCCGCGGGGCTGATCGCGATCGCCTCGGTCGTGGTCCTCGGACGGCGCGCCATCGCGCGTGCGAAGAGCGAAGCCGACGTGGCGACGCGCCGCGCCGCGAAGGAGCGGGAGCGGTACGAGGCAGTCGAGAAGGAGCTCAAGCTCGCGCGTGAGAAGGCGAGCCCGGAAGCGGGCGTCGAACGCACTGTGCTCGACGGCCTGTGGCGTGCGCTCCGCGACATCGGCGCGTGCGCGACGAAGGACGACGTGGGGCAGGCGCTCGGTCGCGCGGTCGTCGCGGCGCTCGGTCCGAAACAGTGGATGATCTTCCTCGCCGCCGACGCTGACGCCGACGGCAAGGAGTTCGTCGTTTCCGCGTCCGGCGGCGACGAAACCATCCGGGGCGTTCGCATCTGGAAGCCCGGGGCGCGTCTTTCGGCGCAGCAGGGGAAGGTCGGGCTCGTCGCGCGCCGCCGCACCACGCTCGACCAGCGTGACCTCGATGCCGAACCGCCGATCGTCCGCGAGCAGATCTCGCGCACCGAGCCGGCGGACTTCCGGCTCGATCTGATCGCGCCCGTGTTGGTCGGAGAGCGTGTCGTCGCGATCCTCGCGGTGGGCGATCCGGAGCCGATCCGCTCGGTCTCGCGGACGACGATCGAACTGATCTCCGAGTTCGCGTCGGTCGTCCTTCGCAGCCTCGCCGCGCGCGAGAAAGCCCAGCGGCACGCGAATCACGACACGCTCACCGGCGTCGGCAACAAGAGTTGGTTCAACGCCACGGCGGCGGAGGACCTCTACACCGCGCGCCAGAGCGGGGGCCGCGCCACGCTCGTCCTCTTCGGGATCGATCACTTCCAGCGCTACGTACGCCGCAACGGCCACCAGGCCGGCGATCGCCTCGTTCGCGGGATCGCGCAGGTGCTCCGCCCGCTCGTGAAGGACGGCGAACTGCTCGCGCGCTGGAGCGGCGACGAGTTCGTGGTGATGCTGCCCTCCACGGCGCTCCCGGATGCGTGGGCCTTCGCGACGCGGGCCCGGCGCGCCGTCTCGCAGGTGGAGTGGCCGTTCGCCGCCGACCTGCCCGGCGGACGTGTCACACTCTGCGCGGGCATCTCGTGCTTCCCCGGCACGGGCGACACCCTCGAGTCGCTCATCGAGGCGGCTGCGCAGACGCTGAACGAGGCGCGCGTCGCCGGCGGCGACACGACCGGGTCGATCCTCTTCGACCCGAAGTCGGAACGCCTGATCGCCGACGCCGCCGAAGCTGCGGCCGCCGCTCGTGCGACCGAGTCGGCAGGTGGTCAGCCGGTCGCTGCTCCGAACGAGTCGAACGAGTCGAGCGACGTCGCAGCGGACGCCGTGCCTGCGCCCTCCGGCGAGCCGTCTATCGCTTCGTGATCCGGATACGCCCTGGGTGGGTGTCGTTGAACCGGCCGATTCGCGCCGCCACGGGAGTTCCCGCTTCGCGCAGGCGCCGCTCCATCTCGTCGGCGCGGTCCGCAGGGCAGGCGATGAGCAGGCCGCCCGAGGTCTGCGCGTCGGCGATCGCCAGACGGTCCGACTCGGGGATCGAAGGGTCGAAGTCCGTCTGCGCACCGAAGTAGCGCAGGTTGTTCTTCGTCCCGCCGGGGACGAACCCGGCCGCGGCGGCGCCGCGGACCCCCGCGAGGAACGGGACCGCGTCGAACTCCACGTCCACGCCGAGCGTCGCCGTGGCGTCGGGCCTATCGCTGCGGAGCATGCCGGCGAGGTGACCGAGCAGGCCGAAACCCGTGACGTCGGTGGCGGCCCGCGCGCCGCCATCGACCATCGCCTCGGCGCCCGCGCGATTCAGCGTGGTCATCGTGCTGACGACGCTCGCGTACGTGGCGCCGTCGAGGCCCTGCCTCTTCAAGACGGTGACGAGGATCCCGCTGCCGAGCGGCTTCGTGAGGAAGAGCACGTCTCCCGGTCGTCCGCCGACGTTCCGGAGGATGCGGTCCGGCGCCACGATCCCCGTCACCGACAGGCCGAACTTGGGCTCCGCGTCGTCCACCGTGTGGCCGCCGACGACGGAGATCCCCGCTTCGTGGCAGATCGACGCGCCGCCGGCGAGCACCCGGCCGAGCATCTCGGGACCGAGCGTCTTCATCGGCCAGCCGACGATGTTCAGCGCGAAGAGCGGGCGGCCGCCCATCGCGTAGACGTCGGACAGTGCATTTGCGGCCGCGATGCGCCCGAAGTCGAACGGGTCGTCAACGACCGGCGTGAAGAAGTCGAGCGTGGCCACGATGCCGCGCTCGCGATCCAGTCGATAGACTGCCGCGTCGTCCCCGGTCTCGGTCCCCACGAGGACGTTGGGGTCGGACCTGCGCGGGATCGCATCCAGCGCCCGGTGCAGGTCCTCAGCGGGGAGTTTGCACGCTCAACCGGCGCCGTGCGAGAGCGACGTCAACCGGGGGCGTTCGGGTTCGGCCATGCGGCGATCGTATCCTCCTCGCGCGGAACTTGCAGCAGGAGTGGCGGCTCCCGGCAGAATGGACCACGTCCACGAAGCCCCACACAGGAGACGCGTCCCATGAACAAGTTCCTCTCGGTCCTCGCGCTCACGTTCGCCGTCGTCGCGGCCGGTTGCGATGCCGGTGTCGCCAGTTCGAACTCGGGTGCGTCCGCGGGCTCCGGCCCGGCTGCGTGCCCGACGATGAACGGCGGCGGTCACGGCTGCCCGTCGGAGATGGGCGCCAAGGCGGCAGGCGACTGCGGCGAATGCCCGAGCGCCGCCGCGAAGAGCGCCGTGAACCCGGCCTGCCCTGACGGCTCGTGCGACTACCCCGGCGACTGCGGCAAGTCCGAGTGCGAGCCGAAGAACTGCGAAGAGATGAAGAAGGACTGCCCCTCGAAGAAGGCGCCCGCGAAGGCGAACGACTAGTCGTCGCCCTGACACGCGACGCGCGGCGTCGCCGGACAAGTCCGGCGGTGCCGCGCGTTTTCGATTCCCGGTGCGCTCGCGAGTGCGAGACGTCGCAGCGCCGCAGCGAACGCGGTTCGCGTGTAACGTCGGAACTCGTCCCTACCTCGTCGGGCACCTCACCACGAGCGCCGGGTCACCAGCTCCTCGGTCCGGCCCGGCCGCGATGGGCGCTGATGCTCGACGCGGAGGGCGAACGTGTGTCGAGCCTCCCCCCCCGAGAATCGACACGGCCCGGGAGCTTGCGCCCCCGGGCCGGTCGTTCCTGTCAGGATCGCTTCAGCGAGGCTTCCTGCCGGGCTTCTTCGCGCTGAGTTTCGCGGCCGAGAGACCGAGATCCAGGCCCTTCACCGCTGCGCGGAACGCCTCGTCCCGGAGGTCGCGGCGGTCGTCGAAGTTCGATGAGCCGAAGGCGAGCGTCGCCAGCGACTGCGCATTGGAGACGTAGACCCTGGCCTGCGTCATCAGACGGTCGGCCTTGCTGATCCCGCCGCGCTTCGCCATCTTCGGGTGCATCCCGAGTTGCTCCAGGATCTGCCAGTCGAGGTCGATCACGGCGGAGAGGAGCGCGTCCTGCACGCGGCAGAGCTTCGCGCCGAACATCTCGCGCTCGCCGTCGGAGAGCGCATCGAGCGCGTCGCCGATCCGCTCGTAGGCAAGCTGGGCGTGGTGGCGGTAGGCGCGCAGCGCGGTCAGCCGCGGGACGGCCACGTCACCGACCGTGATGAAGATGGGGTCGAGAGCGTAGAGGTCGCCGATCGCGTCGCTCGCGGCATCGCGGGCGTCGGTCGTCGCAAGCGGCGTCTCGCGCTCCGGGTCGAGCACGTCCTCCAGGCAGCGCAACGCGAACAGCAGGTTCGTGTGCGCGTCGTGAGGGATGATCACGCTGTTGTTGCCGATGAACCACAGGCCGCAGTCGCCGCCGACGAGCGCATCGGGCATGTGCGCCCGGTCGCCGTCGAAGTTTGCCACCGCCAGGCAGGTCGTCTCGCCGGGGATGTCGTCGCCGACGAAGCGGTGCATCGGGTCCGTCGGGTCGCCGTCGAGCGTCGCGACGATCAGCCCCGTGTCGCGGCCGACCATCACAGCGTCGTCGAGGCCGTCGCCGTCCATGTCGCCGAAGCGGAAACCGGCGATCTCGTCGGGCACGAACGCCGCGCCGACCGGCACGTCGATCAGCGTCGGCGCGAACCCGCCGGGAACGACCGAGGACCGGTTCCATGAGCCGAAGCCCACTGCACCGTCGGCCGAGATGTCCACGTTGTAGCCGAAGCCGAAGATCAGTGCGGAGTCGTCGATCCCGGCCCACCAGGCAGCGGTGTCCTCGGTGACGAGGGGCGACGCCCAGCACATGTCGCCGACGTACGCGGTCGTGAGCGGGTAGTACGAAAGCTGGTCGCGGTTGGCGACGAACACGCGCGCGTCGGCGCCGAGTTGCATCACGCGCACGGCGTCGGCCTGCGCCGCGGGCAGCGTCCCGGCGACTTCGAAGCCGCCGGTGCAGCTCTCCACCAGGATGTACCCGAGCGAGTGGCGGCCGGGGTTGAACCCGAGGTGATCGCCGACGACGTAGTCCGTCGCAGCGGGCGAGACGACGAGGCCGCGGCGCTTGTCCTCACCGCCGCCCAGGCGGAACGTGGCCACGGTGGTGGACACGCCGAAGCCGTGCGCGAGCAACGGCTGCAGCGCGAACGTGCCCGTGCCGTCGTTCCGGAGCAGGAGGACCCGCTCCGCGTCGGCCACGATCACGTCGAGGTCGCCGTCGCAGTCCCAGTCGTCGGTGACGCCGCCCCAGGCCCAGGGAGCGTCAAACTCCTGCGACAGCGCGAACGTGGGCATCCCCGGGAAGGGGTGGGTGTTCCGGAGGACCTGGATTCCGGAGACCGTGAGCATGACGACGTCGGCGGCGCCGTCGCCGTCGAAGTCGCCGGGGATGAGCGCCCGTGCGACGCCGGCGTGCGCGCCCGTCGTGCCGTCCCAGACCTTGATCGGCTGACCGAAGTCCAGTCCGGCGTCGTGCGCCGCGGCCTCGGGTGTCTGGACTCCCGCGAGCAACGCGATTGCGAGTGCTGCGATCCCTGCGACGCGGCGCGGGGACTTCGAAACCATCGATCTCATGTGGCGATCCTCCGTGCGGCACGGTCCGAAGAGGGGACCGGCCGTTCGCGGCGCTATGGAGGAGCGCGTCTCTCACTTTGACGTCGATGCGAATCGACGCGATTCCGCGCGGTTCGACCCGGTTCGGCCCGGCGCGTGTCCATCCCGCGCGACAACGGCGCCCCGGCAGCTACGATCGAGGAGCGGAGGCTCCATGCAGACGAGGCGAAGACTCGGGCTGAACGTACTCGCGGTTCCGGCTCTGGCCGTTGCGGCACTCGCGGCGAGCCTCGGTGCGTGCGATCGCAGTCGGGGCTCGGCCGTTCCGGGGCCGGCGGGCGCCGCCGGGCCGGGCGCGGCCGACGCGACGCAGACGTCGCAGCCAATCGGCTTCGTGGACGTCGCGCAGCAGGCCGGCGTTTCGTTCAAGATGGCGTTCCTGCCCGGCGAGCAGGGCCGGACCTTCAAGATCAACCTCTACGACCACGGCACGGGCGTGGCCCTGGCCGACATCGACGGCGACGGCGACGACGACATCTACTTCCTCAATCAGCTCGGCCCGAACGCCCTCTACCGCAACGACGGCGCCTGGCACTTCACCGACATCACGGCTGCGGCCGGCCTGCTCGTGGACGACCGCGTCTGCGCCGCAGCGGTGTTCGGCGACGTGGACGGCGACGGCGACCAGGACCTGTACGTGACGTCCACGCGCGGCGGGAATCTGTTCTTCAAGAACGACGGCCGCGGCCACTTCACAGATGCCACGGCCGCCGCCGGCCTCACGCTCGTGGCTCACTCCGCGGCGCCCGCGATGTTCGACTACGACGCCGACGGTGACCTCGATCTGTTCGTCACGAACACCGCGCGCTGGACGCTCGGCACGCGCGACCCAAGCGGCCGCTACTTCGAAGGGCCGTCGGGGTTGGGCGCGATCGCGACGAGCGTCGTCGAGCACGACATCCTCTATCGCAACGACGGCAACGGTGCGTTCACAGACGTCACCGAGGCCGCGGGAGTCGCAGGCGACGGCTGGGGCTTCGATACCGCCGTCATCGACTTCGACGAAGACGGCCGCCCGGATCTCTTCGTGGGCAACATGCTCGGCGTGGACCGTCTCTTCCACAACAAGGGCGACGGCACGTTCGAGAACGTCACGTCCACTGCATTCGGTGGACGCACGTCGTGGGGCACGACCGGCGTGAAGGCATTCGATTACGACGGCGACGGTCGTCTCGACCTGATGGCAGTGGACATGCACTCCGACATGTGGCTGCCGATCTCGCTCACGATCCCGCCGATCGAGGAGCACAGGAAGTACAAGGGACTCGAGGGACCCGCAGTCGAGCGCGGCTTCATGACGTCGGCGCAGAGCGCCGAGCTGAATGCCTCGATGCACCCGTCTCCTCTCGCCGTCTTCGGGAACACGCTCCACCGGAATCTCGGCGGCGGTCGCTTCGAGGAAGTCTCGGACAAGGCAGGCGTCGAAACGTTCTGGCCGTGGGGCATCGCCCCCGCGGACTTCGACTGCGACGGCGACCAGGACGTCTTCGTGCCGTCGGGCATGGGCTACCCGTTGTTCTACTGGCGGTCGAGCTTCCTCGTGAACCGCAGCGACGGCACGTTCGAGGACCACTCCCGCATCGTCGGGATCGACCCGCTGCCGGGCGGGAGCAACGCCAAGGAGTTGATCGACGGCATGCTGGCCCCCCGGAGTCAGCGCGCGGCCGCGGTCTCGGACCTCGACGGCGACGGCCGCCCGGACCTCGTCGTCGTGAACTTCAACGACCACCCGTTCGTCCTCCGGAACACGTTCCCGGCGCGCTCCTGGGTCGAGCTCCGCTTGCACGGCACGAGGAGCAACCGCGACGCGATCGGCGCGGTGGTGACGATCCGCGCGGGCGGCAAGCGGATCGTGCGCCAGGTCGAGACGGCGAGCGGCTACCTCGCGCAGAGCACGAAGACGCTGCACTTCGGACTCGGCGACGCGAAGTCGATCGACTCCTGCGAGATCCGCTGGCCCAACGGAAGCGTACAGAAGCTCGACGGACTGAAGCTCGGCGTCGTCACCGACGTGACCGAGCCGGCCGACACGCCGAAGTGAGGGCCGCGTTCAGTACGCCTGGATGAACGC